>NZ_CP134398.1:0-315102 GCF_002968335.2 Mycobacterium sp. ITM-2016-00316 | reverse complement strand
CGGCGCGGACCCTTGCATCGATCGTGTCGGCAAATCCGACAGGTACGACCGACCTACACGTGCGATTGGTTGCAGAATCCCCGTGGCGGAAAGTGTTCGAGGATGACGAGTCGACGTCCAGAGGGAGGCACGAGCTTCTCGACAGCACTCATCTGACTGCGGAACGGTTTGCGCGGTGGATCGATTTTCGGGCCGTGAGCGGTGCGTTGGATGCTGCAGCGATCGACAGCGGTCATACGACGATCCAGACGGAAGTTCTGACGCTTGCCGCTGTCGCTGAGGGATTGCATCGTCGCCTGTTCGACAAGAAGAAGCGTGTTCCTGCGTTGTCCAGGGGCGATCTTAAACACGCTCGCGAATCCGCGCGCACGGCGGCGATCGCTTCCTTGCAAGGGCTGGATAGGAGCGACCGCGACGCCCTGACGGACACCGACCTAACTGCTATCAGCGATGCGATCGGCCAAGCTATGGCGTCAGTAAACGAGGTCACATTCAAGACGAGAATGAGTGATCTCGTCGGGATGGCTCAAGCAGCCATCCCAGACATCGTCAACGAGTTCGCTGACTGGCCGGACGCAGTCAAGTTTGCGCGAAACATGCTAGTCCATCAAGGAACTCAGCCACCCGGCGAGCCGCTTGACCAGTTCCACGATCTACTGATTGCCCTCGGCTACTCAATCGCCTGGGTACTCCGAACCGTTCTGCTTGTGCACGCCGGTCTCGACGGCAACACGTTGCGCAATGCCTATGGAAACTTCTCGCGCTATACGCACCACATCGCCAACGTAAAAGACGTCCTGTCGGGTAGTCAGTACGCCGCGTACGGAGATACAGGGTGAACTAGAGACGCAGCACAGGACAACGCCCGCAGCCGAAACAACAGAGAGCAGCGGCGACTGCCGATTCTCATCTGGATGTCGGACCGCCGAGGCTGCTAGCTGTGATTTTGTGTGGCTCTCACGCAGATGTCGTATCCCATATTCCTCATCCAGGTGTCGAAGTTGGAACAGTACGGTGGAGCCAGTCAAGATGCGCATGTCCGTCCCGTTGCGACGGCGCGTACTTGACAGGCAGTGACGTGAGCGCGCCTATCGATTTGATTTGCACCCCGCCATCTGCTGCCAGGCAATCAGCTTGAGGATCTGTTCGCGCGCGATTGTCGACACAGGCAGTCTGCGATGCACCGCAATCGTCATGAGCGCGTCGAACTCGTCTGGGTGCAACCGTACCTGTAGTACCTTCGCGCGAATCCGCTATACCGATCCGACCGCACCGGTGTGTTCGGGGCACAGGTGTTGGACGGCATACCCCGCGAAGATGTTTCCGTAATAGCGGGAATACTGTGAGTCCCCCGCAGCCTGAAGGATCGGTGCAAAGGGGTCCCCGCCACGGTCCAATGCGGAGCAGACTTGATGGCCTACCAGCACCGGCTCCATTCCGCTCAGGAACTGCGGCCAATCTGTGTAGCTGCTCCCTAGGGAGCCGATGGCCTGCAGGAAACGGTAATCCCGCTCAGGTGTCGCTGATACCCCGGATCCTTCGTAGGGTTGCTGTGTTGGCGGCGGTGAGTACTGGTCGCATGCCTCCGGATACTCAGAACACGCCCGGATTGCATCGCGCACGTCGCAGAGCCCGGCCACGTCGAAGAAGTCGCAGTATGGCCCGGCCGATGCAATTGGCGCCGAACTCAATCCAGCGCCCATTAGCAGCGTAATCAGGCCACCCATCAGATACTTCATCCTGATCCCCCTATGCACATCTACGACGCGGGCCAGCTTAACCGCGGCCATTAGCAAAGCGTAAAGGTTTAGCGACTTCTGCAGCTGGGTCGGCGGCCGCCGCACGGATCTGGCCGGGTGAGGCCGCTGACGGTGGTGCAGTACGGATCGCCTGCGCAGCACCGGCAGCGCACGCTCAGTTCGACACTCGCAAGCCGCGGGGCATCGATGATCACCGGCGAGCGCCTGCGTAAAGGGTCGCGGCAGCGATGGCGTTCAACCTCACCCGCGCCACAGCCACCCTCACCGGGCCGGACCTGGCCAAGTCCCACACCGCGACCATCCGCCGCACCCTGATCATCGTGCCAGCACGCATTGCGTCCTCAGCGCGACGCCTGACCCTGCACCTCCCACGGGACTGGCCCTGGGAACAAGCATGGAACACCCTGTTCGACGACCTGATTGGCCGAAATCACCCGATCATCGCCTAACACTGCGTCCAAAGGGGCCGCTCAACACGAAAACCCCACAGGAATAACCCGACACCGAGGTCGGGCCGTCGACCCGCACGACATCGTCGCGGAACTCACGAGGGTAAGGCCTGGGCACAGAGACATCCTTCCAGCTCACCCACTGTGGGCAAGCCAACTCAGATGTCACCTATTCGTGCAGCAGACCCGTTGTTGGCAATCGGAAGCCATTTCCCGAGTTGGTCATTGAAGTCGTGCGGTGAGGTGAAGCTCCGCCCGGGCAGAAACGACGTCTCCAGATACCGACATTGGCTAGCTAAGCGTGGCGCGGGTCGATATCCCATCGGCCGGCCTGCCAATGCGCACGCGTTTCATACGGGGATGCTGACACTGTCGGTTCTCGTTGCCGCATGGCCCACCATTTACAGCCCAGCGCGAAGATGAACGCCAAGTGGACCGCCGCGAGGGCAACCAGCGGAACCACGACGAGTGACGTTAGGGCCAGCCACATAGGGCGACATCATGGTCGGCGGTCACTGCGACCGCAGTTGTGGATGCTAACCATCAGGCGGATCAGCACTACAGATTGCATGGCACCCATTCCCGGGATGTGGCTATCGCCTCCCACCCACGGTTCCGTAGCCGTGTTAATGGCCTTGCCGCCGTTGGTCACTAGATGGTGAAGCCCAATCGTGTTGCCTCTTCTTCAATCTGGTGCAGCAAATCCGCGGTCACGCCCGCTTCCCTAAAGAGGGCGTGCAACTCTATGACAGAGTGGGCGTAGTGGATCTGGCCTTCAGATCTTTTCAGCAGATGGTGCAACAGTCTCGCGGAGCTTTCCGGCGCTTGGCTTACTTGCCTCTGGCCTAGGTCGTGAAGAAACAGATTGTGAAGTTCAAGTCCGGCGTTCTCGGCGCTTAGCATTAGGTCAATTGCGGTCGTCATCGACTCGCAAAGGAATAGCGGCCAGCTAGCCATCGCAGAGGCTTCCTCCGGGTCAAGCCGGCGCGGGATGCTGCCGACGCGCTCAAGGAGGTACGTGCGGATCCAACGTTCCCATTGAAGTTCGGCCTCGACAGGGTCAAGGGAGCTGAGTTGATGCCTAATCCCTTGGGCCCAGGCCACTCGGTCGGCAACCGTGCTGCAAGTAACAAAATCTCGAAGCCAAGTCAGAGGGTTGATGTCTGCTGCCACAGCCAACCTTGCGAGAAAGGCTGGCAAGGCTCGTTGACCAGGCTTGTCGAGCTGGTCCCGATGGCCGACGGTAGAAATGGCCATCTCCAAAATCCTTTCGGCCAAGAGTCGATTCGTCCATTGGCCCTGCGACAGATAGCCGCTCCAAGCTATCGCACTACGCGAACTATTATCCCAGTCAAAAAGTGGAACAAGGTTCTGCTTGCTCCAAGTCGGGTCGGCTTGATGAAAGAATGCCAGGTATCGGCAAAACCTGATCGCGACAGCGTCGCTTCGTGGGCCTTCTGAAGAGATCAGATCGGCAAGGTAGTTTGCAATCTCCGGGGGCAAACCTCTCCAGCTATCTCCTGACGCGCGCCATAGATGCCCTACACGGTCCACCCAGTACTCGGCGAGCTGCCCCGCTGGGTGGTTGAGCGCCGTCATAGTCAGGTCGTCGGAACCCTGAAGTGAGCTCGGCCTCGTCGGTTCTATTGAAGTCCAACATCTTTGCGCGAGGGTCTCGCTCTCCGAGTGAGTAAACCACTCAACGGGAACCGTCCCTGTGACTGCGAATCCACCGATCATGGCGGTGACCCAGCCTACGATCGGTTCGAGGTGTAAACCCGCGGTCCGCTCGACAATGCGGACCGCCAGCTCGGGGCTAGGGCTAGACACCGTCCAACCACGAATCACTGCTTGAGCGGACAGTTCATGGTCCACGCCTATGGCGTCGAGAAGTTCGAGGCCGCGTTCTGGCCATTCCTGCACTACAGCGCTTACCGCTCCAGCTAGGGCGTCCCATCGCCGCTCGTCGTCCCAGGTTGACGTTGCTATCGCTTCGCATGCCACCAGTGCCGCCGCTGTCGATTCCAGATCTTCAATCAGTCGCTGATTCAACTCGACTTTGCCTGTGGGTGGAGCGTCTGACCAGACAGTCGACTCTTGCTGCTGGGCGGGGCCGGGGTCGATCAACTCTGGGTGAGCCGCGCAAAGTTCGGCGAGAGCCGCTGAGACGACGTCGTAGGTCATGGACCGGTAACCTCCTCGATCGCCTGCAGCAAGTTGTATGCCCGGCGGGGTGAGTACTGATCGTCCTCCCAGTGCTGACGGACATCTTCGACAATTGCAGCGACTGCTTCCTCGCCTGCCGAGGCGCACGTCGCGAGGACGAGAGCGTTGGCCTCTGTTCTCAATCGACGGTCATTAAGCCACCCTGCGGTCAGTAGCCACTCGATCTTTCGATCAGCGGCCTTGTCGGAGCGTATTGTCCAGCCATGCAACGCTAATCGCTGGAGCAGGACAACACCGCTTGTCTGCCATGCCTGCAGCCGGGCATCGACGTCAGAACTTCCTGATGCCAGCATATTTTCTAAGCACTCTCGTGCGACATCCACCAGGAACCCGAGAGGCTAGTGAGATCACGCTCTTCGGCAACGATGCGGGAACGCCAGGTCGATGGTCTATCGCGGTCGGACTCGCCCGCGACAATGAGCTGTAGATCGGCACGACGGATGTGCCGCTCCGCGATCTCTATGAACTGGGCGGAGAAACGATCAATGTAGGGTCGAAAGGCCAATCCCCACAGATCACGGAGCGACGCTTCGCCGTCACGCATTACTGGCTCGAACCAGGGCCCAAACAGCTGCGAGTATGTGCCGGAGGGCAGAATCCGCGGCTCTGATAAATAATCCAGCAAGAACAGTGCAGTGCCGGGGTCCACTTCTACTATGTTGGCGTTCACCAATGAACTCAAAAGTGATGCTTTAAACCGATTCTCACGACCGTTGGTGACGATGAGGAGCCATCGTCGCATGCGGTCCGAAAGAGGCAGTTGCTGGTGAGTAAGCTGCCGAGAGACAGCAAACAGCAGGTCATCACCAAGGTATCCGCCCGCGGATACGACGATCCGATACGCCGTGTCCGCGGCATCTTCTTCCGTAACGAAGTTCTCGGCAAACCAGAAGGACAGTGCTCGCGTGATCTCCCCATCGACGGCCGTTGACGAATGGAATAGCGTGGCGAATTCCGGCCGGTTGTCGGCCCATAGCAACCACGCGTCGCCGCGGGCGTACTCGGTGAAAAACCTGACGGTCTCTTTGCTAGCAAGTATCTCTTCGAGAAATGACGCCGACTCTGGAATCAGCGGCGGCTCCTGTTCTGTCACAATAATTTTGACTCGCTCACGCGCACCCAGCAACCCCTCCACGCTGCGCGCCGCCCAATCGTTCAAGAGCACGGGTTGCTGGGCGCGGAGACACTGAATTGGGGTAATGCCGAGCCTTCGCCAGAACGTGTCGTCCGGATCAGATGTGAGGACGTACCTCTTCTCTGAGCGGCCCCCCAGTCCTCGCGCTAAGTACTTCATGATCGTGTCGTTGTGGCTGTACCCGACGAATAGCACCGGGTACTCGCCGAACATTCGATCAAGGAATCGTGCCGCCCAGGCGTCGTTGAGATACGCCTTGCCGAAATCTTCATCGGTCGCGACCAGATAGCGGTGTTGTTGATCTAGCCGACCGTGGATGTAGACGATTCCGGTGAAATCATCTCCCAAGGGCAGAGCGGGACCAAGATACTCAGGAACATCTACGTCTTGGAAAGCGGCGGATAAGTGGGTGTCGTAGTTGGTGGTGATCAAACGAACCGTTGAGGCAGACATGAGGCGGGCGATGGCTTCGTGAAGCGCAGATGGCTGCGAACCCTCTCTGGATATCACCTCGAATACGCGTCGATGAACGTCGACGCCATAGTCGTCCTGAATTCTCCCTAGAATCTCGTCGAGTGGAGCTTCGTCAAGTTCCTCGTCCGTGATGACAGCCGAGAGATTGCTCCCGTCGCGAATTTCTCGGACGAGTTCCTTGAAACTTGGGAGCGATGATGGCGCACTCATGGACGCGCCCGCCCCCACGAAAATGACGAGGCGCCCGGCGGCGTGGGCATTGACGAGCGCCGCGGGCAAATCGACGCCGCAGATGTACATGGCCGCAGCTTACAAATTTGTTCGACGAGAACCACCCGCACCCCGGTGATCCGGTAGTCGACCGTTAGCAGCTTATTGAGCAGCCGTAGATCGCACTCATCGCCATTCGAGTAAATCCGCGCGGTGGCGTCTGTCCTTCGCGAACCGACGCCGACGTCCCAAGACCGACAACCGTGCGACGAGGACGACAGACGGCGCGTTCGAAAACGGCGCGCCTTCTTGGCCCCGATCGTGGACTCGTTGAAATCTGTCGTGAGACTTGCGGTAGTGGTCGCTTCACGTATCGACCGCGTCAGAACTCACTCAGGCACGCCTTCTGGGTCTGCCGGCGGGGAGTGGGGACTGCCCCGAGTTCAGTTGACTTGCAGGGTGTGAATTCAGGCCGCGGTTGCGACCGGCGTGTGGAGCAGTTCGAACTCTATCGGGGTGAGCCTGCCGAGCGCGCGTTGGCAACGTCGTCGGTGGTAGGTCCGCTCAACCCGGGGCACGATCGCCAGCCGAAGAAAGTTCGGCTCGGGTTGTCCAGCGTCGTCGGTCCACGACGTCGTCGGTCCACGACGTTGCGTTGCAGCAGTGCAAAAACGACTTCGTGGCGGCGCCGTCTCCGCAGGCACCGATGTTTGTCATCCACGTGGCGGCTCCGCCATCTTCCGCCATTTCAAATGGCTATCCACCACGCAGAACGGCAATCGACAGCAGCGGCGGCAACAGCCGCCACCACCCTTGCCCTATAACGCAACGCGCCGTAGCGTAACTATCCGTGACCCGCAGCTTCCACGCCGGACAGCCGTTTGACACCTCCGACGCCGACATTGCCGCGGCGCTCGAAGGGGTCAGCATCCCGACGCTGCTGCTGTCGCTGGTGCACATCACCGGTGACCCGCGCTTCATCCGCGAGTACAAGCAGGCCGGACTGTTCCTCAACGAGGTACAGGGCTTCATGTCCGAGGAGGACAAGGCCCGCGCCCGCGCCGAGGCGCTGCCGATCATCACCGCATACCGTGACCGGGGCTGCCCGGTTCCCGACCCACTGTCCCGGGAACTGGTCCGGGAGATGCTCGACTGGGCGGCCTGCGAACACGTCGGCGAGGACAACCTGCCACTGGTGCTCGAAGAACTCGACCTCGACGGCGTCGACCCGCGCCGGCCCGCCGCACTCGCCGACACCGGGGACTTCCACGTCATCGTGATCGGCGCCGGGGAATCCGGAGTCCTGGCCGGCGTGCGCCTCAAGCAGGCCGGTATCGGCTTCACCATCCTGGAGAAGAACTCCGGCCCCGGCGGAACCTGGTGGGAGAACAGCTATCCCGGCGCCCGCGTCGACGTCGCGAACCACTTCTACTGTTACAGCTTCGAACCCAGCAACCACTGGGACCACTTCTTCGCCGAGCAGCCCGAGTTGCGCCAGTACTTCGCCGACGTGGTCGCCCGCCATGACCTCGGCCCGCACATCCGGTTCAACACCGAGGTGCGTTCCGCCAGGTGGGACGGCGACCTCTGGACGATCGACACCGGGAACGAAACCTTCACCGCCAACGCCGTCATCACCGCCGTCGGCCAGCTCAACCGGCCCAATGTCCCGGACTTCCCGGGCGCGGAAACCTTTGCCGGCCCGGCATTTCACTCCGCGGCCTGGGACCACAGCGTCGATGTCTCCGGCAAACGCGTCGCGCTGATCGGGGCGGGCGCCAGCGGCTTCCAGATCGCCCCCGCCATCGCCGACAAGGTGGAGCACCTCACGGTGTTCCAGCGCACCGCGCAATGGATGTTCCCCAACCCGATGTATCACGAGCCGGTCGCCGACGGCGTGCGCTGGGCCATGGAACACCTGCCCTACTACGGCCGCTGGTACCGCTTCCTGCTGCTGTGGCCCGGCGCCGACAAGGGCCTGGACGCCGCGATCGTCGACCCGGACTACAACGATCAAGCGAACGCCGTCAGCGAGATCAACGCGATCGCCCGGATCATGTTCACCGACTGGATCACCACCCAGGTCGGCGACGACCCCGACCTGCTGGCCAAGGTGCTACCCGACTACCCGGCCACCGGCAAACGCACCCTGCAGGACAATGGCAGCTGGCTGAGCACCCTCAAGCGCGACAATGTCGACCTGATCCGCACTCCGGTCGAACGCATCACCCCGACCGGCGTCGTCGCAAGCGACGGCACCGAGTACGTGGCCGATATCATCGTGTATGCCACCGGTTTTCGTGCCACCGAAGTGCTGTTCCCGATCACCGTCACCGGCCGCGACGGCGCCGATCTGCACGAGGTGTGGGGCAGCCGGCCCTACGCCTACCGCAGCATCGCGGTGCCCGGTTTCCCGAACTTCTTCATGACCTACGGCCCGGGTGCGCACCTCGCCCACGGCGGCAGCCTGATCCTGAACTCCGAGCTGCAGATGCGCTATATCAACTCCTGCTTGCAGCACCTCATCACCGAAAAGCTACGGACGCTGGAGCCGCTCCCGGAGCCGACCGCCGAATGGCACCGGCGTTCGCAGGAGGAGATCCGCAAGACGGTATGGGCGCATCCCTCGATCACGCACTCCTACTTCAAGAACGCCGACGGTGAGATCCACACCGTCAGTCCGTGGCGGCTGAGCACCTATCACGCTGCCGTGTATGAACCCGTCTGGTCGGATTTCCGGGAGGAATGACATGCGTTCAGTGATGGTCGATTCCAGTGGAGCGGTCAGTGTGGAAACCCGGCCCGACCCGGAACTACCCGGGGCGGACGGCGCCATCATCGAGGTGGAATCCGCCGCCATCTGCGGGTCCGACCTGCACTTCCTGGAGGGGCACTACCCCATCTTCGAGCCGGTCGCGCTCGGACATGAGGCCATCGGCACAGTGGTCGAAACCGGCTCGGAGGTCGCCGGTTTCAGGGTCGGCGACCGGGTGCTGGTCTCCTCGGTGGCCGGCTGTGGGCGCTGCGCAGGATGCGCCACCCATGATCCGATCCGTTGTGTACACGGCCCACAGATCTTCGGGTCCGGTGCGCTGGGCGGCGCGCAGTCCGAACTGCTCGCGGTGCCGGCTGCGGACTTCCAGCTGCTCGCGATGCCGGCCGGGATCAGCACCGAACAGGGGTTGCTGCTCACCGACAATCTGGCGACCGGGTGGGCGGCGGCCAAACGCGCCGACATCCCGCTGGGCGGATCGGTCGCGGTGATCGGCCTGGGCGCGGTCGGCATGTGCGCGCTGCGTAGCGCGCTGACTCTCGGCGCGGCAACGGTATACGCCGTCGACCCGGTGCAGACGCGGCGTGACCGTGCGCAGGCTGCGGGCGCTGTGCCGGTGTCACCACCGGCGGTGAACACCATCCGGGAAGCCACCGGCGGGCTCGGCGTGGACGCGGTCATCGACGCGGTCGGCACCGATGCCTCGATCAACGACGCCCTGGACGCCGTGCGCACCGGCGGCACGGTGTCCATTGTCGGGGTGCACGATCTGCAGCCCTACCCGCTGCCGGCGCTGGCCTGCCTGATCCGCAGTCTGACCATCCGGCTGACCACCGCCCCGGTGCAGCAGACCTGGCCCGAACTGGTGCCGCTGCTGCAATCCGGTCGATTGAATGTCGATGGGATATTCACCACCACCATGCCGTTGGACGACGCCCCGGCGGGTTACGACGCGGCGACGTCGCGAGCTGGGGATCACCTGAAGGTGCAGCTGAGGCCCTAGGGTCGAGATCGACTCCAGGGTCGTAAAAATCGGATCAACAGCGATAGCGACAACCCTCAGTTCGATTTCGGGCCCGGCATCGCGCCCGTAGTGTCCTAACGGAACGTCCGCTTCAGGTATCCGGTCAGCGAATCGGCCGCCGCCGGACCCACATAGCCGAGCTGCCCGTCTGGGCGGACCACGACCGCCGTCGTCGCGTCGACTCCGTAGGCCTTGGCGAACGAGCCCTCGGAGTCCCGCAGTAGCGGCAGCACCGTGGCTTCCACGTCGGCATCGGGATGGGCGACGACGTAGACGTCGATCAGTCTGCGGGCCGCGTGCTGCGCGGCGGCGCCGGCTGTCTCCAAACCATCGAAAGTCGCTGCGGCGTCGGCGTACAACACCAGGGTGTGCCGGGTGCCGGCCAGCAAGGTGTACAGCCGCACCGGGTCGGTTTCGGCCGCGCGGGTCAGTCCGCGGGCATCGGGGGCCCGGCCGCCGGCACCGTCTGCCACGATCGGACTGTCGGCATAGCTGATCAGCAACTGCGCCTCGCGACGGATCACGAAGGACGGATCGTCGGAATCGGCGCCGATACCCTCGCGGGCGCTACGCACGGTGCGCCCGACCACCTCTTCCCCGACGGGCCGGCGTTCGGCGTCATAGCTGTCCAGCAACCCGTCGGCGGCGTCACCGCTGACCGCGAGGGCCAGCTTCCAGGCCAGGTTGTAGGCGTCCTGGATGCCGGTGTTCATGCCCTGGGCCCCGGTGGGCGGATGGATGTGCGCGGCATCGCCCGCGACGAACACCCGGGCCTTGCCGTAGGCGTTGACGATGCGGTGGCTGATCCGGAAGACCGAGGACCAGCGCAGGTTGCGGGCCGTCGTCGGCTCCGGGGACAGCCGGTCGAGCACCGCCTGAATATGGTGCAGCTCCGGTGGATTGCCGACCTCGAAGCCGTGCTGCACACCACCGGTCGCCTCGGTGGACAGGTCCGGGGGCACCAGCATGGACATCCGGTAGCGGCCCCGGCCGGGCAGCGGGATGCACACCAACAGGTCGTCGATCGTGCCGTCGGTCTGGTGCAGCGCGCGGATGGCGTAGCCCGGTGGCTGCGACCAGTCGACCTCGACATCGCCGAGCATGTACTGCTCGTCGAATGCCGCGCCCTCGAAGGCCAGGCCGAGAGTCTTGCGGACGACGGAATGGGCGCCGTCGGCGCCGAGCAGATACCGGGCGCGCACCGTCTGCTGTCCGCCCTCTCCTTCGAGGAAGGCGGTCACACCGTCGGCGTCCTGCTCGAATCCCGCGAGCCGGACCCCGCGTTCGATGGGGACGCCGCGGGTGGCCAACTCCTCGCGCAGCACCCGCTCGGTGCTGTACTGCGGCAGGCCGATGAATCCGAACGGCACATCCGCGGGCAGGGCGAAATCGACCTGCCCGGCGGGTTCACCGTTGACGTAGACGATCTGGCCACGGAAGGGCACGGCCGCATCGAGGATCTGCCGCAGGATGCCCATCCGCTCGAACACTTCTAGCGTGCGAGGTTGCACACCAACGGCTTTGGCATACTGCGGCGGGTCGAGCAGCGGATCGACGATCCGGACCGCCACCCCGCGGCGAGCGAGTTCGATGGCGGCGGTCACACCGATCGGGCCGGCGCCAGCAATCAGCACCTCGGTGTCGGACACCCGCAAAGTATGACCCGAGCGTCAGGTGCCCCGAGCGCTTTCCTGGACATGGGCACGCAGGTTGTCACGCAGGTTCGCGATCCCCTTCTGCAGGACGCGGAATTCCTCCGGCGACAGCCCGGTCGCGGCGACCAGATCCATCTCCAGCCCCTGTTCGCGCAGCGCCCGGCCGGCCTCGGTCAGGCTGACCACCACCTGGCGCTCATCGTCGGCGGAGCGCTGCCTGGTCAGATAGCCCATCGCTTCGAGCCGCTTGAGGATCGGCGTGAGGGTGTTCGACTCCAGGAACAACTTCTCCCCGAGTCCGCTGACGGTCTGGTGGTCCTGCTCCCACAGCGCGACGATCGCCAGGTACTGGGTGTAGGTGACGCCCAGCCTGTCCAGGATCGGCTTGTAGGCCTTGCCATAGGCGAGGTTGGCCGAATACACGGCGAAGCACAGGAAATCGGACAGTTGGGGCGAGCCTGGCTTCCTGGCACTGGACTTCATGAGAAAAGTATAGCGCGTCCGATTAAATCGGGAATGAACCAAAAAATGCCGGAGTTCTACTCAGCAGTCGACCCGGATCGACCGGACCGACCCGAACCTGAGGAGCCAGCCATGACCGTTCTGTACACCGCCGAGACCCACACCACCGGTGGTCGCCAAGGTGAGTCCTACAGCTCGGACGGCAACCTGGACATCCAGCTGACACCGCCGGGAGCCACCGGCAGCGGTACCAACCCCGAGCAACTCTTCGCCGCGGGCTGGTCCGCCTGCTTCATCGGCGCCATGGGCGTCGCCGCCGCCTCACACAAGGTCAAGCTGCCGGCCGACACCGCCGTGGACGCCCAGGTCGATCTGCGCGACGACGATGGCGCGTTCGGGCTGGCGGCCCGGCTGAACGTGAGCGTGCCCGGCGTGGAGCGTGACGTCGCGCAGGCGATCGTCGACGCCGCCCATCAGACCTGCCCCTACTCGAAGGCGACCCGCGGCAACATCGACGTCACCGTCACACTGGTCTGAGCATAGGCCGCCGGCCTACTCCTTGAGATCCAATGTGGGAGTGGGCCGGCGGAACAACCGTGTCACACCCAGCAGCCAGGCGAAACCGACTGCCAGCCAGATCAATCCGGTCACCAGGGTCATCACCGACAGACTGGTCCACAGCCACACCGTGAGCGCGAAGCCGATCAACGGCAGGATCAGGCTGCCGATGACCTGGCCACCGGACCGCTCACGCAGATCCACGAAGTAGTGCTTGATCACCGACAGGTTCACCACCGAGAACGCCACCAGCGCTCCGAAACTGATCAGGGATGCCAGCGTCGCGAGGTCGATCACGATGGCGAGCAACGACACCGCCGACACCACCAGGATCGCGTACACGGGCGTGGCGAACCGGCGCGACACGTGCCCGAACACCGCGCGGGGCAGGATCCCGTCGCGACCCATGGCGAACAGAATCCGGGCCACCGAGGCCTGCGAGGTGATCGCCGAACCCAGCGCGCCGGCCACATAGGCCGCGGTGAAGAACGTCACGAGGAAGTCGCCACCGGCAGCGGCCATGACATCCAGCGATCCGGAGTCGACATCGGCGAACTCGTGGGACGGGAACACCAGGTGCCCCAGGTAGGACAGCAGGATGAAGATCAGTCCGGCCGACACGGTGGCGATCATGATGGCCCGCGGGACAGTGCGTTTGGCGTCCCTGGCCTCCTCGGACAAGGTGGACACCGCATCGAAGCCGAGGAACGACAGGCACAGGATGGCCGCGCCCGCGAAGACCGGTCCCAGTCCGTCGGCGGTGCCGTCACCGGTGAACGGAGCCGCGAGATCCACGGTCCCGCTGCCGGAAAGGGATGCGATCACCAGCACCGCGAACACCACGATGAACACGGCCTGGATCGCGATGATCAGGAAATTCGCGCGCGCCACCGAGACGATGCCGACGATGTTGAGCACCGTGACGATCGCGATCGTGACCAGAATGATCACCCAGGCGGGCAGCGCCGGAACAGCCGCCTCCAGGTAGATCCCGATGACCAGATAGTTGATCATCGGCAGGAACAGGTAATCCAGCAGCAGCGCCCACCCGGCCAGGAAACCGGCCGGCGCGCCGAACGTCTTCTGCGCATACGTATAGGCCGATCCCGCCACCGGGTATGCGGTGGCCATCCTGGCGTAGGACCGCGCGGTGAACACCATCGCGACCAAGGTCACCACATACGCCAACGGCAGCCGGCCGCCGCTGGTCTCGGTGACGATGCCGTAGGTGGTGAACACGGTGAGCGGCACCATGTAGACCAGGCCGAACAGCACCAGCGAAGGCAGGCCGAGCACCCGTTTCAGGGAGCCCTCGGTGTCGGTGTCGGTAACGGACATGGGGTTCAGCCTTCCCTCGTGTAGACCGGTTGCCCGTGCAGGTAGGTGGCCCGGACGGTGACGGCCGGCAGCTCATGCGCCGCGGTCGTGGTGGGGTCGGAGTCCAGCCAGACCAGATCGGCACTGGCCCCGGGAATCAGCTGCCCCCAATCCGATTCGGCGAACGCCTGATGCGCGACGCCGGCCGTGTAGGCGGACAGCGCGGCCTCGATCGGGAGAATCTCGTGCGGGGTCCAGCCACCGGCGGGCGTGCCGTCCTCGGTCTGGCGCGACACCGCGACCGCGATGCCATCCAGCGGCGCTCCCGAGGACACCGGCCAGTCGGATCCGAAAGCGAGTGCGGCCCCGGACTTTTCCAGGGACCGGATGCGGTACTGCTTGTCGGAGCGCGCGGCGCCCAGCCGCGGCACGGTCAGCACCGTCATCAACGCATCCAGCTGCGCCCACAGCGGCTGCATGTTCGGGATGACACCCAGCTCGGCGAACCGGCCCAGATCGGCGTCGTCGACCAACTGTGCGTGCGCGATGACGGGGCGACGGTCGCGGGGCCCGTTGGTGCGGACCACGTGTTCGATGGCGTCGAGGGCTTGGCGCACCGCGGCATCCCCGATGGCATGGATGTGGATCTGCAGTCCGAGATCGTCGACCCGTTGCGCGGCGCGGGCCAACGCATCGCCCTCCCAGAGCTGCATGCCATGGCTGTGCAGCCCGGAGCAGTACGGTGCCAGCAGCGCTCCGGTCTCGTTCTCGACGACGCCGTCGGCGAAGAACTTCACCGTCTCGGCCGACAGCAACGCTGAACCGGCGGCCCGGACCCGGTCGCGCGCGTCCGCGAAATGCGTGACCTGCGTGTCGAAATGCCGCGGGTCGGCATAGAGCGCCAGATTGAAGCGCATCCGCAGCGCACCGGCGGCGGCCGCCGCGATGTAGGTGTTCACATCGTCGGGCTCGACCCACGCGTCCTGCACCCAGGTCACGCCACGCGCCAGGTAGTAGTCCGCCGCGGTACCGAGGGCGGCGATCCGCACGGTCTCGTCGCGGGCGGGCATCACCGCGGCGACCAGATCGGTGGCACCCCATTCGCGCAGCGTGCCGAGCACCGATCCGTCGGCGCGGCGCGGGATCTCACCGAGCACCGGATCCGGGGTGTCGGCGGTGATGCCGGCCCGCTGCAGGGCCACGGAATTCACCCAGAACGTGTGGTAGTCCCAGGCCCGCAGCACCACCGGCCGGTCGGGGACTGCCGCGTCGAGCCAGCGCGCGTCGAAGAGCCCGCCCTCGACCAGGCTGCCGTCGTAGGAGGCGCCGACGATCCACTCCTGGTCGGGGTGGGCATCGGCGTAGGTCTTGACCGCGGCGACGATCTCGTCGACCGAGCCGCAGGGCCGCACCCGCGGCCCCACCGACTCCAGGCCACCGTAGAGCGGATGGGCGTGTCCGTCCCCGAAGGACGGCATGAGGAATCCGCCCGAAAGATCCACCCGCTCATCGGCATTCGATGCCCGCGCCTGCGCACCGACCGCCACCACGATGCCGTCGCTGACGAGCAGTGCGTCGGTGGTGTCGGTGCCGGTCCAGATGGTGCCGCCGGTGAACAGCGTGCTCACTGCGCCGCCCGCATCGGGGACGGCTGGTGCTGGGTGATGCAGTGGACACCGCCGCCGCGCGCGAACAGTGGGCGGGCATCGACCGAGACCACCGTGCGGCCCGGATACTGCTCGGCGAGAATGGCTGCGGCGTCCGCATCGCGCGGATCACCGAAACTGCAGGCGATCACGCCACCGTTGACCACGAGGTGGTTGATATAGCTGTAGTCGACATACCCCTCATCGTCGGTGAGGGTATCCGGTGCCGGCATCTCGATGACCTCGAATCGGTCGGCGAGTTGTTCCCGGAGTTCGCGGCACACCGCGGTGTCGGGGTGGGCGCCGGCGGTCTGGGTATGTAGCAGCAGGCGGCCCGGCGCGGTGAACGCGGCGACGATGTCGACGTGGCCGCGAGTGCCGAAACGTTGCGAGTCGCGGGTCAGTCCACGCGGCAGCCACACCACCTCGGCGGCGCCGATGGTGCGGGCGAGTTCTGCCTCGACGTCCGATCTGCTCAGCCCCGGGTTGCGTCCCGGATCCAGCTGCACCGTGTCGGTGACCAGCACGGTGCCGCGCCCATCGACCTGAATTCCGCCGCCCTCATTGACAAGTGGGGAAGACACCAGCGGCACCCCGGCGATCTCGGCGATCAGTGCGCCGACCTTCGCGTCACGATCCCAGCGCGCCCAGTCCTGGCCGCCCCACCCGTTGAACACCCAGTCCACGGCGGCCACCGACCCGTCCTCGGCATGCACGAACGTCGGACCGATGTCCCGCATCCAGGCGTCGTTGAGCGGCGCTTCCACGATGTCGATGTCCTGGGACACATAACCTTTCGCGGCATCGATCTCACCGGGATCCACCAGCAGCGAGACCGGTTCGAACTCCGCGATCGCGTGCGCCACCGCAGCCCAGGTGGAGCGGGCCTCATGGTGTTCGGCCTCGGTGTCGCCGAGTGAGTACCCCGCGGACGGGTAGGCCATCCACACCCGGTCCTGCGGTGCGGCCTCGGCGGGCATCAAGTAGGTCGTCATTTCACGACCGCCGTGGCGTCGTGCCCGGTGCCGTATGGCTGGGACGGATTCACCGGCGCGGTCAGCCCGCCATAGCTGTCCGGGCGCCGGGTCAGCAGGAACGGGAAGAGCTCCAGCCAGTCCCGGCGCTGATCCAGATCCAGATCGGCGACCAGCACCGCCTCCTCGTCACGCGGCGCCTGCACCAGCACCCGCCCGTACGGATCGGAGATGAACGACGAACCGTAGAACGACAGCGCACCCTCATCGCCGGTGCGGTTGGGCACCACCATGAACAGGCCGCTGTTGATGCCGTTGGCGACGATGACCTGCTGCCACAGTGGCTGGGTGTCGAAGTCCGGGAACACCGGCTCGGATCCGATCGCGGTCGGGTAGACCACGATCTCGGCGCCGCCGAGCGAGTAGTTGCGGGCCACCTCCGGGAACCATTCGTCCCAGCAGGTCGGCAGGCCGATGCGGGCGCCCAGGCCCTCGGGGGCATAGACCGGGTACGCGTCCTCGGGCGGACCCGGACGAAAATAGGTGTCCTCGTAATAACCGGCCGAGATGGGGATGTGCATCTTGCGGGTGCGGCCCACCAGATCGCCCGCCGGGGAGACCAGGATGGCGGTGTTGAAGCCCAAACCGTCTGCCGCAGGCGCCTTCTCGTACAGCGAGGCGTGCACGAAGACCTTGTTGGCGCGGGCGGCCTCGGCGGCCAGCGCGAAGGTGGGTCCACCGGTGAGATCCTCGGCGCCATCGCCCGGGTTCGGCCCGGCGGGCGTATCGGCGGGGTAGCGCAGCAGGGTGATCTCGGGCAGGAATACCGCGGTGGCGCCCTCGCCGGCGGCCCGATCGATCCCGTCGCGCAGGACCCGGGCCAGTTCGGCGGCGTCCGCGCGCCAGCGGTGCTGGACCAGCCCCACCCGCAGCGGCGGACGCTGCGAGGCGTTCGAACGTGACAGCGGTGCGGCGGCTCCGGCGATCAGGGTGCGCATGTCCATACTCCTAAAACGAATCGAATTCGTTTATTGTGTGACCCAACCCACGTTTCCGCAAGTGCTGGAGGAGAAAGTCATATGGGACGACCGAAGGTGGCGATCCTGTCCAGTGACCTGATCGCCACGGCCGCAATGGATCTGGTGAATCGGACCGGCGGATTCACCATCCCCGAACTGGCCCGCACCCTGAAGGTCAGCCCGTCCTCGCTGTACAACCACGTCTCCGGGCGCGAGCAGATCATCGAACTGCTCCGCGAGAAAGCCATGAGCGAGGTCCGCCTGCCCGATCTCGCCGGACCGTGGATCGACGTCGTCGGCGACATCGTGCGGTCCTACTACCGCAGCTACGCCCGCTACCCCCGGCTGATACCGCTGATGACCGCCTATCCGGTCGGCAGCCACCAGGCCGTCGCGATGTACAACGCGCTGGCCGTCACCCTCACCGGCGCCGGTTTCACCGCCGCAGACACCCTGCGCATCATCACGCTCATCGACAGCTTCGTGCTCGGCTCGGCCCTGGATGCGGCCGCACCCGCCGCGCCCTGGGGCGACGGTGGCGGCGCCGGACCGGAACTGGCCGCGGCCCTGGCCACCGGCGCCGCGGCGGCCGATCGGCCCGGTGACGCCTTCGAGTTCGGCCTGCAGGTGCTGCTGCGCGGCGTGAGCCGGCCGTAGCACCGCCGCCCCGGCGCGATCAGCGGTTACGCTCACGGCGTGCCGACAACCTGGTCCCGGCGAGGTTTCCTGATGGCGCTTGCCGCCGGTTCCGCCGCGGCGGTGACCGCGTGCAGATCGGACCCGCCCGGCGCCATCGCCGATGACGGCTCCGTCACCGTCGACCACGCGTTCGGCGAGACCAAGGTACCCGCGCCGCCCACCCGGGTGATCAGCGCCGGACTGACCGGGCAGGACTGTCTACTCGCCGTGGGCGTGGTGCCGATCGCCATCACCGAATGGTTCGGCGGGCAACCGTTCGCGGTGTGGCCGTGGGCGGTCCCCGCTCTCGGTACCGCGCAGCCGGCCGTGCTGAACCTCGACGGCGGCATCAACTTCGAGGCCATCACCGCACTCAACCCGGATCTGATCATCGCCACCAACGCCGGGCTCGATCGGGACACCTACACCCGGCTGTCCAACGTCGCACCGACCATCGCCCAAGCCGGCCAGGACGCGTTCTTCGAACCGTGGAAGGACCAGGCCACCGCGATCGGTGCGGCGGTGTTCAAGCACGACCAGATGCAACAGCTCATCGCCGATGTCGACACCCGGTTCACCACGCTGGGCAGCGAGACTCCCGCGTTCACGGGCAAACGGGCGCTGCTGCTGCAGGGCAGCCTGGACGACGGCGGGCTGGTGACGACCCCGGCCGGCTGGCGCACCGAGTTCCTCACCCAGCTGGGTTTCGAGATACCCGAGGTCGACGCGACGGTGCCGCGCGACCGGATGGCCGAGGTCCTGAGCGGCGCGGATGTACTGATCTGGGCCGCCGACGACGCGGAGACCGCGATACTGACCGGCGACCCGATCATCGCCGAGCAGGGCGGGCGCAATGTCTTCACCGGCCGCGACCTGGCCGCGGCGATCGCCTTCTGCTCTCCGCTGTCGCTGCCGCTGGTGGCCGATCAGCTGCCGCCGATGCTGAGCGCCGCCCTGGCCTGAGAAGATATCCGGGTGAGCAGCCTGACCGACTCCCCCGAACAGCGACCATCGTTTGCCCAAGTCGGTTCGGCCTACTATCCGGTGCTCGTCGCCGTCTTCACCGCCCTGGTGATCATCTCCAACGTCACCGCCACCAAGGGGGTGGCGTTCGGCCCGATCATCACCGACGGCGGTTTCATCGTCTTCCCGCTCACCTACGTGATCGGCGACGTGCTCTCCGAGGTGTACGGGTTCAAGGCCGCCCGCAAGGCGATCCTGCTCGGATTCGGGATGAACGCGCTGGCCGCGGCGGCGTTCTGGGTGACCATCTATCTGCCGGCCGCCGACTTCTACGTCAACCAGCCGCACTTCGAGATCGTCGTGCACGCCTACACCCAACTGATCGTGGCCGGGCTGGCCGGCTTCCTCGTCGGCCAGACCATCAATGCCTGGCTGGTGGTGAAGATCAAGGAGCGCACCAAGGAGAAGCACCTGTGGGCCCGGTTGATCGGCTCCACGTTCGGCGGCCAGCTCGGTGACACCCTGGTGTTCTGCGCCATCGCCGCCAACGCCATCGGGATCACCAGCTTCCACGACTTCGTCGTCTACACCGCGCTGGGCTGGCTGTACAAGACTGTCATCGAGATCGTCATGTTGCCGGTGACCTACCGGGTGATCGCGGTGATCAAGCGTCGCGAGCCGACGTACCAGCCCGTTCTGTAAAAAGCCCTTAAGGCTCCTCTGGCAAAGCTCGCAGACCCCTCGAGAAATAACTTACTCGGCGGTAGCTTCGGTAGATGAGCCTGACAACGGAAATCAAGGCGCCCGGCGCACTGGGCACCGTTCACGACTATGGCGACCAGGCGCTGCTACTCGAGTTCGACAGCACCGCGGATGTATTGGCCTGGACCGACACCCTGACACGGGCCGGTCTGCCGGGCGTTGTCGACGTCGTGCCCGCCTCCCGCACCGTACTGATGAAGCTCGACGGGCCGCGCTACCTCGCGCCCACCCGGCAACGGCTCGGAAAGCTGCACCCCGAACAGTCCGTCACCGAAGGCCGCACGGCCGATGAACCCGACGCGGTCATCGAGGTGACCTATGACGGCGCCGACCTGGACGCGGTCGCGGAGCTCACCGGGCTGAGCACCGCCGAGGTGATCGCCGTCCACACCGGAACCCTGTGGCGGGTCGGATTCGGCGGCTTCGCACCGGGTTTCGCGTATCTGGTCGGCGGCGATCCCCGCCTACAGGTACCTCGCCGCGACGAACCGCGCACCCGGGTACCGGCCGGATCGGTCGGGCTGGCCGGTGAGTTCAGCGGCGTCTACCCCCGCGAATCCCCCGGCGGCTGGCAACTGATCGGCCGCACCGACGCCGTGCTGTTCGACGTCACCCGGGAGAAGCCCGCACTGCTGACACCGGGCATGACCGTCGCATTCCGGGAGGTCTGATGAGCATCACGCTGGAAATTCTGCGCACCGGGCCGCTGGCCCTCGTCGAGGATCTTGGCCGTCCCGGCCTGGCCCACATGGGGGTGACCCGCTCTGGAGCGGCCGACCGCCGCGCCCACACGCTGGCCAACCGATTGGTGGCCAACCCCGGTGAACGGGCCACCGTCGAGGTCACCTTCGGCGGATTCTCGGTGCGGGTGCACGGCGGCGGTAAAGAGGGGGTCGCCATTGCCGTGACCGGCGCCGACACCGACCCAGCTGTCAACGGAGTTCCGTTCGGCACCAACAGCATTCACTACGCCCATGACGGTGAGGTGATATCGCTGGGCTCCCCGCACTCCGGGCTGCGCAGCTACCTGGCGGTGCGCGGCGGGATCGATGTGGAGCCCGTGCTCGGGTCGCGCAGCTATGACGTGATGTCCAGCATCGGGCCCGCTCCGCTACGGGTGGGCGATGTGCTGCCCGTCGGTGAGCACACCGCCGAGTTCCCCGAACTCGACCAGGCGCCGGTCGGCACCATCGAACCCGACATCCTCGAGCTCCAGGTGGTGCCCGGCCCCCGCGACGACTGGTTCGTCGATCCGGACATCCTGATCCGCACCAACTGGCAGGTCACCAACCGTAGCGACCGGGTCGGGATGCGGCTGGTCGGGATGCCGCTGGAGTACCGCTGGCCCGACCGGCAGCTGCCCAGCGAGGGTGCCACCCGTGGCGCTATCCAGGTCCCGCCCAACGGATTTCCGGTGATTCTGGGGCCGGATCACCCGGTGACCGGCGGCTACCCGGTGATCGGGGTGGTGACCGAAGAGGACATCGACAAGCTGGGGCAGACCCGGCCCGGCCAGACGGTGCGGCTGCACTGGTCACGGCCCCGCCGGCCGTTCTGATCACTGCCCCCGGATTGGTGGTAGAAACGCATTTGTGCGCAGTCACAGCCACGGCCAGGGTGCGGTGCGGGAAGTCCACACCGCCCGCCTGATCCATACCGCCGACCTGGATGCCGAGACGCGCGATGACGCCCACCGGATGGTCGTCGACGCCTTCAACGCAGACGGGGACGGCGATCCCGACGACGCCTTCGACGATTCCGACTGGGAACACGCGCTGGGCGGCATGCATGCGCTCATCGGCCACCGCGGCGCCATCATCGCGCACGGAGCGGTCGTGCAGCGCAGGCTGCTCTACCGGGGCACGGCACTGCGCTGCGGATACATCGAAGCCGTCGCGGTGCGCGAGGACTGGCGCGGTCAGGGGCTGGCCACCGCCGTCATGGATGCCCTCGAGCAGGTGCTGCGTGGCGCCTACCAACTGGGCGCTCTGGGATCCTCGGAGGCCGGGCTGGCGCTGTACCTGCCGCGCGGCTGGCAGCAGTGGACCGGCCCGACCTCGGTACTGGCGCCGACCGGCGTCACCCGCACCCCCGACGATGACGGCGGCGTCTACGTGCTGCCGGTCAACGTCGAGCTGGACACCGCCGCGGACCTCGCCTGCGACTGGCGCGACGGTGACGTCTGGTAGGCCAGCACCTCACAGGCCGGCGCCGTCGGCGGTGAGCGGAAGTTCACTGCCGGGTGATCGCGAGCAGCGATTGTGCAACATTGCCCTTCTAGCCTCTGACCTCATGCTCACTGCACTGCAGCCCGGTGCGACACCGCCACGAAATCGCCAGGTAACACCCGAGAAACATGCACTGAATACACAGGGGACATGACCGAACCTGACTGGGCTCCGCTCACCGGGTTCCGGGTCGCCGTGACCTCCGCCCGGCGAGCCGAAGAGCTGAGCGCACTACTGACCCGCCGCGGCGCCGCGGTGACCAGCGCGGCCGCCATCACCATGGTGCCGCTGCCGGACGACGACGAACTGCGGATCAACACCGAGGCCCTGATCGCCGCTCCCCCGGACATCGTCATCGCCACCACCGGCATCGGGCTGCGCGGCTGGATCGCGGCGGCCGACGGCTGGGGGCTGGCCCACGAACTGACTGCGGCGCTGGGCAACGCCCGCATCGTCTCCCGCGGACCCAAGGCGACCGGCGCACTGCGCGCCGCAGGCCTGCCCGAGGAATGGTCCCCGGAATCGGAGTCCTCCCGCGAGCTGCTGCACTACCTGCTGGAGGGCGGCATCGTCGGGATGCGCGTCGCCGTCCAGCTGCACGGCACCAACGACGACTGGGACCCGTTCCCGGAGTTCCTGGACGAGCTGCGGGCCGCCGGCGCCGATGTGGTGCCGATCCGGGTGTACCGATGGAATCCGGCACCGCGCAACGGACCGTTCGACCAACTGGTCCTCGGTATCGCCGAACAACGCTTCGACGCGGTCAGCTTCACCTCCGCGCCGGCGGTCGCGGCCCTGTTGCTGCGCGCCCGCGACCTCGAGGTGGAACCCGCCGTCCTGACCGCACTGCGCACCAATGTGCACGCCATGTGCGTCGGACCGATCACTGCCCGACCGCTGGTGCGGCTGGGTGTGCCGACCTCGGCGCCGGAACGCATGCGCCTCGGCGCGCTGGCCCGCCACATCACCGATGAGCTGCCGCTGCTGCAGTCCCGCCGGATCCGGGTCGCCGGGCACCTGCTGGAGATCCGCGGCACCTGTGTGATGGTCGACGAGGTGGTCAAGGAGCTGCCGCCGGCCGGGATGGCGACCATCCGGGCACTGGCCCACCGCCCGGGCGCGGTGGTGTCGCGCTCCGATCTGCTGAGCGCGCTGCCGGGCAGCGGAACCGACACCCATGCCGTCGAGACCGCCGTACTGCGTCTACGAACAGCCTTGGGCGACAAGAACATCGTCTCGACGGTCGTCAAACGCGGGTATCGGCTGGCCGTCGACGAGTTCCCGGCAGGTGCGGCATGAACCGGGGCGCCGCCGCCGTGCTGGTGGCCCACGGCACCCGCAAACCGGGCGGCGTCGCCATGGTGGAGGACCTCGCGCGCCGCGTCGGCGACGTGCTCGATCGCGAGGTGCACGTCGCGTTCGTCGACGTGCTCGGACCGACCCCCACCGAGGTACTCGACCGTCTGCCCGCGCACCGGCCCGCGGTCCTGGTGCCCGCCTTCCTGGCCGGGGGATACCACGTCCGCGTCGACGTGCCCGCTCATGTGCAGGCCTGCGCCCACCCCGATGTCACGGTGACCAGGCCGCTGGGCCCGTGCCCGGGCACCGTCCGGGTGATCGCCGACCGGCTCTTCGAATCGGGCTGGCGCCCGGGCGATTCCGTCATCCTGGCGGCGGCCGGAACCTCGGATCGCAGCGCGCAGTCCGATCTGCGGCAGACCGCGGCGATGCTGTCCGCACTGATCGGCGACCGGGTCGAACTCGGCTATGCCGCCACCGGAGCCCCGACGGTCGCCGAAGCGGTCGAGGCTGCGCGGGCCCGCTCCGGCGGGGCACGGGTGGCCGTCGCGTCCTACCTGCTGGCCGACGGCCTGTTCCAGGACCGGTTGCGGGCATCGGGCGCCGATATCGTCAGCGAGCCGCTGGGCATCCATTCGGGCATGATCCGGCTGATCGCGAGCCGGTTCCGGCGCGCGCAGGCCGCGCACCTGCCCCGCGCCGCCTGAGTTGAGCTGGCGATTCGGGGACACCGGCGTTCCTCGGCTAATATCGCACAAATGGTTTCGCAGGGGGGAGGTGAGCAGCTGCGTGCGCAGCTGCTCACGATATTGCAGGACGCCGACCGCCCGATGACCACCTCGGAACTACGCGACCACCTGCACGCGCACTGCGCGTCACGGGTCGTGATCGAGACCGTCTACCGCAACCTCACCGTGCTCCAGCGTCGCGATGAGGTGGAGCGCCGATCGGGCCCCGGCCGGGATGCCTTCTGGGGTCCGACGGAAACTACCCAGCGATCTCTACGAAACCGTCCGGCGTGACCCGGGTCCGGTAAACCGGCACCGAGGTCTCCGGATCATCCAGGCAGACACCGTCTTCCAGTGAAAACGCCTGCTTCTTGATCGGCGACTGCACGCAGGCGCGGCCGCCGCGGTCCCCGACGATGCCCCGTGACAGCACGGCGGCGCCGGAAAACGGATCGATATTGCTCAGCGCATGCAGCGCACCGTCATCGAGCCGGAACAGCGCGACCTGCACACCGCCGGGCAACAGCACCGCGACACCGCGACACGGCAGCAGCCGGTCATAGGCGCACGCCGAGGTCCATTCCGAATTACCCTGGGCGTCACTTTCTTTGCGATCATCGAGCAAGGTCATGAGGCCTCCTGTGCCGGCATCTTGGGCATCCCGATCGGCACCTTGCGGCCGAACGACTCGGTGAACTCGATGGTCGGGTCCGCGATCTCGGGGGCGTTGACGAACGAGACGAAGCGCGAGAGCTTCTCCGGGTCATCCAACACGCCCTTCCATTCGCAAGCGTAACCGTCGACGTGTCGGGCCACCGCGGCTTCGAATTCGGCTGCCAGACCGAGTGAGTCGTTGCAGACCACATCGCGCAGATGGTCCAGGCCGCCCTCGAGGGCGTCCAGCCACGGCGCGGTGCGCTGCAAGCGGTCCGCGGTGCGGATGTAGAACATCAGGTAGCGGTCGATATAGCGGATCAGCGTCTCGTCATCGAGATCACCGGCGAGCAGTTGGGCGTGCTTGGGGGTCATCCCACCGTTGCCGGATACGTAGAGATTCCAGCCGGTTTCGGTGGCGATGACACCGACGTCCTTGCCGCGAGCCTCCGCGCATTCGCGGGCGCAACCCGACACACCCATCTTGATCTTGTGGGGTGCACGCAGTCCGCGGTAGCGCAGTTCCAGGTTGATGGCCATCTGCACCGAATCCTGCTGGCCGTAGCGGCACCAGTCGCTGCCCACACAGCTCTTCACGGTGCGCAGTGATTTGCCGTAGGCCTGACCGGATTCCATGCCGCCCTCGACCAGCCGACGCCAGATCTCCGGCAACTGATCGACCCGGGCACCGAACATGTCGATGCGCTGGCCGCCGGTGATCTTGGTGTAGAGATCGAAATCCCGTGCGATCTCACCGATCAGGATCAACTGCTCGGGGGTGATGTCGCCGCCGGGCACCCGCGGCACCACCGAGTAGCTGCCGTTCTTCTGGATGTTGGCCAGGAAATGGTCGTTGGAGTCCTGCAGCGAGGCCTGCTCGCCGCCCAGGACGTGGTCCGAGCTGGTCGAGGCCAGGATCGAGGCGACGGTGGGTTTGCAGATATCGCAACCCTTTCCGGTGCCGAACTTCTCGATCAGACCGGAGAAGGTGCGGATCTCGGTGGCGCTGATGATCTCGAACAGCTCGGCGCGCGATTGGCTGAAATGCTCGCACAGCGACGTGGACTGCTCGACGCCCTCGGCCTCCAGTAGCTGTTTGAGCAGCGGGACGCACGATCCGCAGGAGGTGCCGGCCAGCGTGCACTTCTTCAGGCCCGGCACATCGGTGCACCCACCGCAGATGGCGTCCTTCAGATCGCCTTTGGTGACGTTGTTGCATGAGCAGATCTGCGCGATATCGGGTAGCGCGCCGACACCCAGCGCGCTGGCACCGTCACCGGTGCCGGCCGGCGCGATGAGTGAGAGCGGATCACCGGGCAGTTCGCTGGCCACCATCGGGCGCAGCACCCCGTAGGCCGATGCGTCACCGACCAGGATGCCGCCGAGCAGTGTCTTGGCGTCATCGGAGAGCACCAGTTTGGCGTAGGTCTGCTTGACCGGGTCGTTGACCACGACGTCCAGGCTGTTGGGTGTATGTCCCTTGGCGTCACCGAAACTGGCCACGTCCACACCCAGCAGTTTGAGCTTGGTGGACATATCGGCCTCACCGAACTCGGCCGCACCGCCGAGCAGCCGGTCGGCGACCACCTCGGCGCTGGTGTAGCCAGGGCCGACCAGCCCGTAGCAGCGGCCCTCAATGGCCGCCACCTCGCCGACCGCGTAGATGTTGGGATCGCTGGTGAGGCAGGACAGATCGGTCATCACACCGCCGCGCTGGGCGAGCTCGAGCCCGACGTCGCGGGCCAGTTCGTCGCGGGGGCGCACACCGGCGGCGAAGATGACGACGCCGGCCTCGATGCTGGTGCCGTCGTTGAGCGTCACCCGCACCGCGTCGTTGGAGTGGGATTTGCGCAGCGGCTGGTTCTTTTGAGCGGGCTGGATGCTCTCGGTGCTCACGCCGGTGTGCACCTCGATGCCCAGGCCGCGGATCATCCGGGTCAGTACGGCGCCGCCGGCCTCGTCGAGCTGGGCCGCCATCAGATGCGGTGACATCTCCAGCACGTGGGTGTCCAACCCGAAGCCACGCAGCGCATTGGCGGCTTCCAGACCGAGCAGCCCGCCACCGATGACCACGCCGACCGGTGTCTTCGTCTTGGCCGCAGCCAGTGCGCCGTCCCGGATGCCGTCCAGGTCGTCGAGGGTGCGGTAGACGTGGCACTGCGGCAGATCACGGCCGGGCACCGGCGGCACGAAGGCGTAGGAACCGGTGGCCAGCACCAGGGCGTCGTAATCAAGGGACCGGCCGTCGGCCAGTGTGACGGTCTTGGCGGCCCGGTCGATATCCCGGGCCGCCAAGCCCAGATGCAGGACGACACCGTTGTCGCCTGCATAGTCATTGCCGGGCAGTGCCAGCTTGGACCGGTCCCAGTGCTCGGTGTATCCGGTCAGGCCGACCCGGTCATAGGCCGCGTCGGCCTCCTCGGAGAGCACGGTGATCCGCCAGGCACCCTCGGTGTCGCGGGCCCGCAACGCCTCGACGAAGCGGTGCCCGACCATGCCGTGTCCGACGACCACCACGTGCTTGGCTGATTGCATACCGCGACGGTAGGGAGCCGATATTGCCGCAATGTCGCCTCGTGTGAATCGGCCGTCACGGTGTTCTCACATCGGCCGGGCGGCCGGTGTGAGTGCCACCCCGAGATTGTCGGTGTGCCGACGGACACTGCTGACATGGGGGATCCGTTCATCGGTAGCGAGGCATTGGCCGCCGGCCGCCTGACGCGGCACCAGTTGCGCACCCGATTTGTCGCCGTGCACCAGGACGTCTACGTCGAACGAGGTACGCGACCGACGGCCGTGATGCGCGCGAAGGTGGCCTGGCTGCGGTCGCGGCGTCACGGAGTGCTGGCCGGCTATTCCGCAGCAGCGCTGCATGGTGCCCGCTACATCGACCCGGGCCTACCCGCGCACATCATCGACAGCAATCGGCGACCGGTACGGGGGATCACCGCCTGGGCCGACACGGTCGAGCAGGACGACATCTGTTCGGTCGGCGAGATGCGACTCACCGATCCGCTCCGCACGGCGGTCGACCTGGCCCGCCGGATCGCAGAGGACGAGGCTGTCGTGGTCATCGACGCGCTCGCTCGGGCCGCCCGGCTCAAGACGACCGACCTGGAATTGGCTGCCGAATGCTTCGACGGCTGGAAGGGCATCGTGGCGGCCCGCAAGACCATCGCTCTGGTCGACCCGGGTTCGGAATCCCCGCAGGAAACCAGGCTGCGACTGCTGATCGTGCGCGCGGGATTCCCGCCGCCGGAAACGCAGTACCCGATCTTCAACGAATACCGGGTACTGATCGGCGAAGCCGACATGGCATGGCCGGATATCAAGGTCGCGGTCGAGTACGAGGGCAGGCACCACACCGATCCGGACCAGCTGCGCAAGGACATCGCGCGGATGGACGAGATGATGGAGATGGGCTGGATCGTCATCAGGGTGACGGCGCGCGATACACCCGCCGTCACTTTGCGAAAGATCCTCCGGGCGTGGGCCTTACGTTCGTAACGCCATGGCACTCAAAGCTCACAAATTCCGCCGTGACGTTACGAACGACCCCGCGAAGAGCTACTTCCAGGGCGCCACCAGTTCTTTGATCCGTTCGGTCAGGGTGAACTGTAGGAACGGCCCGAAGCTGATCCGGCCGACGCCGAGCGGACCGAAGCGCGCCGGGTCGTCCTGGCCCGGCAGTGCGATCGCGTTGATCGGCAGCGGCAGCTCCTCGACGAGCCGGCGGTAGGTGTCGTCATCGTGACGGCCCACCGGGTAGAGGCTGTCCGCGCCCGCGTCGGCGGCCAGCTTCAGCTTGCGCACCGCGCGCTCGAACCGGTCGGACTCGTCGCCGACCTCCCGCAGGAAGAGATCGGTGCGGGCGTTGATGACCACATGTACGCCGGCGGCGTCGGCGGCCCTGCGGAGCTCACCGACCAGTGCGGCGTGATCCTCGTCGGAGCGGATCCGGCCGCCGTCGGAATGCACGGTGTCCTCGATGTTGAGGCCGACCGCGCCGGCCGACAGCAGTCCGTCGATCAACCGGGCCCCCGACTCGCCGTAACCCGACTCGATGTCCACCGAGATCGGCACGTCGACCGCGCCGGTGATCTGCGTGACCCGGGTCAGCAGATCGTCGTAGCTCATGCCCTCGCCGTCAGGCTTGCCCACCGAGTCGGCCACCGGGTGACTTCCCACCGTGAGCGCGGTGAAACCGGCATCCACCACGGTCTTCGCCGACCACGCGTCCCACACCGTCGGCAGGATCGCCGGGTCCCCGGGACGGTGCAGCGCGAGCAGCGCGGAGGCTTTCTGCTGAAGATCTTCGTTGGACATCTGAATCCTTTTCCTCGACGTAGACGTGATCTGTCTCACTCTCAAGTCCGCGATGTGGCTAACATCGAATGCGTAATGTGATCCCTGACACCCTTCAGCCCAAGGAGGTCAACCTTGTCCACCACGACCGAACTTGCCGAACTTCACGAACTGATCGGCAACCTTCGCCGCTGCGTCACATCGCTGCGAGCCCGCTACGGCGACACCCCGGCGATGCGCCGCATCGTCAACGACGCCGAACGCATGCTCAACGATATCGACCGGCTGGACATCGATGCCGCGGAACTGGAGATGCGTGGAGCCCCAGCGCACTCCCGCCCCACCGAGAAGGTCTCCATCCCCGACACCGACTACACCAGAGACTTCTGGCAGGGAGTCGATGACGAGGGTCTCGGCGGCAGCCGCTAGACCGCCCGGGGTTCACCGCCCCGACACAACAGAAGAAGAGGAACTCAGTGAGCGCACCGACCTCGAAACCTCAAGGTACCGGCGTCTTCTCACCCACAAGAGCGCAGATCAAGCAGCGCACACTGCGTACCGATGCGTGGTGGAAATCTCCGCTGCTGACCGATCTCGGCTTCGCCGCGTTCGTCATCTACGCGACGGTGCGGGCGTTCCTGCAGAACAACTACTGGGTCGCCGACTACCACTATCTGACGCCGTTCTACTCACCGTGCGTCGTGAAGTGGAACGAGGCGACCCAGTCCGGTTGTGTCCCGGAGGCCAGCCACTTCGGCCAGATCCTGCCGGACGTGTGGTGGCTGCCCTACGCCGCGTTCTCGCTGCCGTTCCTGCTGCTGTTCCGGCTCACCTGTTACTACTACCGCGGCGCCTACTACCGGTCGGTCTGGCAGTCGCCGACCGCCTGCGCGGTGGCCGAGCCGCACGCCACGTACACCGGTGAGACCCGCCTGCCGCTGATCATCCAGAACACGCACCGGTACTTCTTCTACATCGCGGCCATCATCTCGGTGATCAACACCTACGACGCCATCCTGGCGTTCCGCTCGCCGACCGGATTCGGATTCGGGCTGGGCAACATCGTGCTGGTCGTGAACGTCGTGATGCTGTGGGTCTACACGCTGTCGTGTCATTCCTGCCGGCACGTCGTCGGGGGCCGGCTCAAACACTTCTCCAAGCACCCGGTGCGGTACTGGATGTGGGGACAGATCAGCAAGCTGAACACCCGGCACAAGCTGTACGCGTGGATCACCCTCGGCACCCTGATGCTCACCGACTTCTACATCATGCTGGTCGCCAGCGGAACCATCAGCGACCTGAGATTCATTGGCTGACAAGGCCATCAGACCCAAATCAACAGTAGTGAGGATCTTGAATGGGTGACCTGGAACGGCACGCCTACGACGTCGTCGTGATCGGTGCCGGCGGGGCGGGGCTGCGCGCGGTGATCGAGGCCCGCGAGCGCGGCCTGCGGGTGGCGGTGGTGACCAAATCGCTGTTCGGCAAGGCGCACACCGTGATGGCCGAGGGCGGCTGCGCGGCGGCGATGCGCAATGTGAACACCAAGGACAGCTGGCAGGTGCACTTCGGTGACACCATGCGCGGCGGCAAGTTCCTGAACAACTGGCGGATGGCCGAACTGCACGCCCAGGAAGCCCCGGACCGGGTCTGGGAACTGGAAACCTATGGGGCGCTGTTCGATCGCACCAAGGACGGCCGGATCAGCCAACGCAACTTCGGCGGCCACACCTACCCGCGGCTGGCCCACGTCGGTGACCGGACCGGCCTGGAGATCATCCGCACCCTGCAGCAGAAGATCGTGTCCCTGCAGCAGGAGGACTTCCGGGAAACCGGGGACTACGAAGCCCGCATCAGGGTCTTCCACGAATGCTCGATCACCGAGCTGATCCTCGACGACGGGGCCGGGGCGAGCGGAGCGACGGGGGAGAAACGGGTCGCGGGAGCCTTCGGATACTGGCGCGAGACCGGCGAGTTCATCCTGTTCGAGGCGCCTGCGGTGGTGCTGGCCACCGGCGGAATCGGCAAGTCCTTCAAGGTGTCGTCGAATTCCTGGGAGTACACCGGCGACGGCCATGCCCTGGCGCTGCGCGCCGGTTCGGGCCTGATCAACATGGAGTTCATCCAGTTCCACCCGACCGGCATGGTCTGGCCGCTGTCGGTGAAGGGCATCCTCGTCACCGAGGGTGTGCGCGGTGACGGCGGAGTCCTGAAGAACTCCGAGGGTAAGCGCTTCATGTTCGACTACATCCCGGACGTGTTCAAGGGCCAGTACGCCGAGACCGAGGAAGAAGCCGACCAGTGGCTCAAGGACAACGACTCCGCGCGCCGCACCCCTGATCTGCTGCCCCGCGACGAGGTGGCCCGTGCCATCAACGAAGAGGTGAAGGCCGGCCGCGGCAGCCCGCACGGCGGCGTCTACCTCGACATCGCCTCCCGGATGCCCGCCGAGGAGATCAAGCGCCGGTTGCCCTCGATGTATCACCAGTTCATCGAGCTGGCCGAGGTCGACATCACCAAGGACGAGATGGAGGTCGGTCCGACCTGTCACTACGTGATGGGCGGTATCGAGGTCGATCCCGACAGCGGCGGCGCGGCCACCCCCGGCCTGTTCGCCGCGGGCGAGTGCTCCGGTGGCATGCACGGCTCCAACCGGCTCGGCGGCAACTCGCTGTCGGATCTGCTGGTGTTCGGCCGCCGGGCCGGGCTCGGCGCCTCCGACTACGTCCGGTCGCTGACCGACCGGCCCGCGGTCACCGAGGACGCCCTGACGGCGGCCAGCCAGCTGGCGCTGGACCCGTTCACCCCGAAGGCCAACGCGGAAAACCCCTACACGCTGCACGCCGAACTGCAACAGTCGATGAACGACCTGGCCGGCATCATCCGCAAGGAGGGTGAACTGCAGGAGGCGCTGGCCAAGATCGACGAGCTCAAGGCGCGCTACGCCAACGTCGTCGTCGAGGGCGGCCGTGTGTTCAACCCGGGCTGGCACCTGGCCATCGACATGCGCAACATGCTGCTGGTCAGCGAGTGCGTGGCCAAGGCCGCACTCCAGCGCACCGAGAGCCGCGGCGGGCACACCCGCGACGACTTCCCGCAGATGGACTCGCACTGGCGCAACAAGCTGCTGGTGTGCCGGGCGGTGGAGGGCGACCACCAGGTGGTGCCGGACATCACCGTCGAGGCGGAACAGCAGCCGGTGATGCGGCCGGATCTGCTGGCCACCTTCGAGCTGTCCGAGCTGGAGAAGTACTACACCGAAGACCAACTGGCCGAACACCCCGAGCGGAAGGGCTGACCATGGCTGCCTACAACGCGAAGCTACGGGTCTGGCGCGGCGACCCGTCCGGCGGCGAACTGCAGGACTACACGGTCGAGGTCAACGACGGTGAAGTGGTGCTCGACATCGTCCATCGGCTGCAGGCCACCCAGGCCGGCGATCTCGCGGTGCGCTGGAACTGCAAGGCCGGCAAGTGTGGATCCTGCTCGGCGGAGATCAACGGTCGTCCGCGGCTGCTGTGCATGACGCGGATGTCCACGTTCGACGAGAACGAGACCGTCACCATCACCCCGTTGCGGACCTTCCCGGTGATGCGCGACCTGGTGACCGACGTGTCCTTCAACTACGAGAAGGCGCGCCAGATCCCGTCGTTCACCCCTCCCAAGGATCTGCAACCGGGCGAGTACCGCATGCAGCAGGAGGACGTGAACCGCAGCCAGGAGTTCCGCAAGTGCATCGAGTGCTTCCTGTGCCAGAACGTCTGCCACGTGGTGCGTGATCACGAGGAGAACAAAGAAAGCTTCGCGGGTCCGCGATTCCACATGCGCATCGCCGAGCTGGACATGCATCCGCTGGACACCGTGGACCGCAAGGACATGGCCCAGGAGGAGCAGGGGCTGGGTCTGTGCAACATCACCAAGTGCTGCACCGAGGTGTGCCCCGAACACATCAAGATCACCGACAATGCGCTGATCCCGATGAAGGAACGCGTCGCCGATCGCAAGTACGACCCGATCGTCTGGCTGGGAAACAAGCTCTTCCGGCGGTAAGGGCGTCGACTCTGCGCCCACGGTGCAGAACTACGAGTAGCTCGCGCCCAGACCGCAGCGCCAGTGCCTGTGCGTGGCGCGGGATCGCGCGTACGGTTGTGACAGCGGCCAATCAACCCTGAAGAGGCACAGCATGTCACAACGAGAAACGATCAGCGTCAACGATATTCGCACCGCGATCCGGGAGCTCACCGCCCGCGCGGAACTCGCCCGCAAGGAAGGCAGACCGGCGGATGCCGCCGAACTGGAGCAGCGGGTCGCGAAATACCGCGATGACCTGGGATCGCGGCCGTAGGCGCACGCCGAACTAGGCGCGAGGTACGAGCTGCGCTGAGAAGTGCGCCGAGTGCAGCTCAGCCACCCAGTTTGCGGAACGCGCTGCGGTGGAACACGATCGGCGGCACGTCGTGCACGGTGATCTCACTGACCTGCAGCACCACGATGGTGTGATCGCCCGCGGGAACTTCCTGGGTGATCGTGCTTTCCAGCCACACGCTGGTGCCGTGCACGAACACCGCCCCGCTGTCGCGGGACTGGGTCTCCAGGCCGGCGAAACGGTCGCCGGTCTTGGCGGCCAGGGTGCGTGCCGCGGCGTCATGCGATTCGCCCAGCACGCTGATCCCCAGTGAGGGCAGGGCCTTGAGCTTTGGCCAGGTCTCCGATGAGTTCTGCACGCAGAACGACACCAGCGGGGGATCCAGCGACACCGGCACGAAGGTGCTGGCCGCCAGACCGACCCGGACGCCGTCGACCTCGGCGGCGATGGCGATGACTCCGGTCGGGAAATGCCCGAACGCCTCGCGCAGCGAAGCCGGGCTCAGTTCTGTGTCGCTCATAACACTTCCATCTTCACATGTAATGGTGCGCAGCGGCGACCTCGGGGTGTGCGCATACCCGACTCTTCCACGCATTGCGGCCCCGCCGGCGCCGTCCGCACAGAAAACCACCCGTCCATCGTGCCCCTCGAAGGCCACGGCTGCCATGGTCACGCTCAGCCTGAACGCAACCTTGAGTAGCCTGACCCCCATGCCCAACGCGTCCATCCTCACCGTGCTGCGGGAACGTGCTGGCGATACACCCGACGAGCTCGCGTTCACCTACACCGACTACGACCGGGATCCCGGCGGGGTCGCCGAAACCCTGACCTGGGCACAGCTGTACCGGCGCACCCTGAACATGGCCTCCGAAGCCGGCCAGTACGGGTCGCCCGGGGACCGGGCGCTGATCATCGCGCCGCAGGGACTGCCCTACATCGTGGCGTTCCTGGGCGCCATGCAGGCCGGGTTCATCGCCGTTCCGCTGTCGGCACCGGTGCCCGGCTCCCACGACGAGCGCATCGGCGCGGTGGTCGCCGACACCTCACCGGCGGTGGTGCTGACCACGTCCGCCCTGTTCGACATCGCCGCCCAATATGTGGACGACGGCGCCGCCATGACCGCGGTGATCTCGGTGGACACCCTGGACCTGGACACTCCCGAACCGGTCGCCGGCGATCCCCCGGACGGCCCGGACATCGCGTACCTGCAGTACACCTCGGGGTCGACGCGGGCTCCGGCCGGCGTGATGATCAGCCACCGCAACCTCATCGCGAACTTCGATCAGTTGATGCCGGACTACCTGCGCCAGTACGGCGGCAGATTCCCCGAAGGCGGCGCGCTGGTCTCGTGGTTGCCGTTCTACCACGATATGGGCCTGATGCTGGGCGTCGCGGCGCCCATCCTGGGCGGAACGCAGGCCGACCTGATGAGCCCGCTGGCATTCCTCACCCACCCGGCGCGCTGGCTGAAGACCATGGCCCGGCACCGGGTCACGGTGTCCGGCGGACCCAACTTCGCCCTGGATCTCGCCGCCCGGCGCACCAGCGACGAGGACGTCGCGGGTCTCGATCTGAGCGTCATCGAGAGCATCATCTGTGGCGCCGAACGAGTCCAGCCGCCCACCGTCGCCCGCTTCCTCGATCGGTTCGCGCCGTTCGGTTTCCGGCCCGAGGCACTCATGCCGTCCTACGGTCTGGCCGAGGCGACGGTGTTCGTGGCCAGTGGCGGTCAGGGGCGGGTTCCCGAGGTCGTCGAATTCGCCATCGACGAATTGACCGAGGGCACCGCGGTGCGCAAGCCCGGCGGCACTCCGCTGGTCCGGTACGGGGTGGCTCCGTCACCGTTGCTGTTGATCGTCGACGCCGAGACCGGCAGGCCCTGCCCGGATGGCGCCGTCGGCGAGATCTGGACGCACGGCGAGAACGTGTCGGCCGGATACTGGCGCAAACCCGATCAGACGGGTACCGGATTCGGTGCCGAACTCATCGACGGGCCTGCCGATCTGCCGACGACCGACTGGCTGCGCACCGGGGACCGCGGCTTCATCTCCGAGGGCGACCTGTTCATCGTCGGGCGTATCAAGGACATGCTGATCGTGCGCGGGCGCAATCACTACTCCGAGGACATCGAGGAGACGGTGCGCGGGATCACCCGGGGCAGGGTGGCCGCGATCGCCGTGACCGATGAGCAGGACGAGCACGACGAGAAGCTGGTCACCATCATCGAGTTCAAGAAACGCGATGACACCGAGGAGCTGGGCGAGGCGAAAAGCGATGTGACCGCCGCGATCTCGCGTGCACACGGACTGCAGGTCGCCGATATCGTGCTGGTGCCGCCCGGCTCGATCCCCACCACCACCAGCGGCAAGATCCGTCGCTCGGCATGTGTCGAGCAGTATCGACAGGGGCAATTCGTGCGGCTGGACGCGTAGCCAGCGCCCGCGATGTGGATCACCCTGCTGGTCATGGCCGTCGCCGTCAGCCTCGAACCGTTCCGCATCGGGATGTCGGTGCTGATGCTCAACCGGCCGCGGCCCCTGCTGCAACTCACCGCCTTCCTGTGCGGTGGCTTCCTGATGGGCCTGACCGTGGGCGCGGTGGTGCTATTCCTGCTCGAAACGCGCTTGGAATCAGCGCATTTCACTCTTCCCCGGGTGCAGATCGGGATCGGCTTGCTGGCCCTGCTGGTGGCCGTGTTCCTGGCCGTCACCACGGGACGCCCGCGTACACCGCCGGCCTGGCTGAGCCGGCTGCTCGACGGTCAATCCCTGTGGGTTGCCGGGGCGGCCGGGCTCGGAATCGCGCTGCCCTCGGTCGACTACCTGGCCGCGCTGGCCGTCATCGGCACCGCGGACATCAGCCCCACGACGCGGCTCGCGGCGCTGCTGATCTTCAACGTGGTCGCCTTCGCCCTCGTCGAGATCCCGCTGCTGGCTTACCTTGTCGCGCCGGAACGCACCCGCGCGCGGCTCACGGCACTCAACGACTGGGTGCGCGCCCGGGGTCGGCGCGGGATGGCCGTGCTGGTCGCGGTGGTCGGCGTGGTGCTGCTGGCCGTGGGGCTCGCCGGGTTGTAACCGCTAGGTGGGCGGGTTGTTCAGCACGTACTGCAGGCCGGCCATCAACTGCGACACCGGATCCGCACCGCCACCGAAGGCGGCCTGGGTGGCCGGGGCGGTGACCTCGGCGGGGTCGTAGCCGTTCACCGGGTCCACCGTGATGGGCGCCGTCAAGGGATCGTCGTTGCGCGTATAACCGGCGTCCACATAGGGTTTGAGCACGTTGTCGAGGTCGATGAGGGTCTTCTGATCCACCCCGAGGTACTTGAACGGCAGCACCAGCGGCAGGTGCTCCTCGGGGATCATGTACGTCGTCGTCCGCGCACCCCGGGAGTTGACCGTCGTCCGGATGTTCTGCGGCGGCACCATGCTCGGGTTGGTGAACGCGACCGCGGTGTGGCCGGTCGCCAGCCCGACAATCGCATTGGCGACCGAGATCCAGTTGTCCGAACGCTGCGGCCAGTCCGCGATGCTGTCGTAGGCGGAGACGAACAGATGCGTGTCGTACTGGCTCTCCACCGGCGCGGGCATCCGGTAGTCGAGCGAGGGCACCACGCTGCCGACGGGGAAGTTCTGGCTCAGAAAGCTCTCACCGAAGGCGTGCTTGCCGACCGGGTTCCCGTAGGTCGCAAAGCTCAGCTGATCCGGCGGCGGGGCTGTCGGATCGTTGGCCAGCCGCGCCTTCACGTCATCGAGAACCGACGCGCCCTCGGACAGGCCGATGGCCATACCCGGGCCGCCGGACTTGATGGCGGCCAGCAGATTGGGCCCGCCGACGTCGATGGACTCGCCGTAGCTGGGGCCGTCGATGCCGAGGCCCGGGAAGTTGTCGTCGAGGCGTCCGATACCCGGGAACAGCCGCTCCAGCGTGTGGCCCTGGACCTGGCCCGCGGGGTAGTCGACGATCTGCCGGTTCAGGTCCGGGAACCATTCGGCGCCGGTGCGCATGATGTATTCGTCGTACGGGATCCCGAGCACGTGCGCGCCGCCGAGGGCGTAGCCGCGGCCCTCGATCATGCGGGCAGCGCCGGGACCTGCCGGGCCGGGGACGGCCGGGCCGGGCGGCGGTTCGTCGGCGGCGGCGATACCGACACCCAACGGGCCGGAGGCGCCGATGGTCAGTAGCGCGGTGGCCGCCGCGAGTAGCTTCCTCATGCTCTGCTGCTCCCTCGCGCTGTGGGTCGAGACGGCCACCAGTTCGCCTTTCCGACCAGCGTAGCCATGGCGGGCACGGTGACGGTCCGGACCAGGAAGGTGTCCAGCAAGATGCCGATGCCGATGACGAACCCGCCCTGCACCACAGTACCGATGCTGGAGAACAGCAGGCCCCACATGGAGGCGGCGAAGATCAGGCCCGCCGCGGTGATGACACCGCCGGTCGAGCTCAGCGTCCGGATGATGCCGAACCTGCCCAGCGGGGCCTCGTCGCGCATCCGCGAGACGAGCAGCAGGTTGTAGTCCGCACCGACGGCGACGAGCACCACGAACGCCAGTGGCGGCACCGACCAGTGCAACTGCTGGTCGAGGATCACCTGGAACAGCAGCACACCGAGTCCGAGCGCGGCGAAGTACGAGATCACCACCGAACCCACCAGATACAGCGGCGCGATGACCGCCCGCAGCAGTGCCATCAAGATCAGCAGGACCACGATAATGGTCACGATGACGATGAACCGGATGTCGTTCTCGTAGTAGTCGCGGGTGTCGGCCAGCGCCACCGGATACCCACCCATCGACACCGAGGCATCCGCCAGCTCGGTGTTCGGCAAGGCGCTGCGCGCGGCGTCCTCGATGGCGCCCACCTGATCCATCGCGGCCGGGCCGAACGGATCGAGTTTGGTGAACACCAGATAGCGCGCCGAGTGCCCGTCCGGTGAGACGTAGGCCTTGGTGGCCGCCTTGAAATCCTCCAACTGCAGGATCTCGGGCGGGATGTTGAACCCGGCCATGGCCGGCGAGCCGGCGTTCTCGGCCATGGTCAGCAGGAAGGCCGCGGCCTGGTCGAGCCCGGTGCGCATCACCTTGATCTGCTCGACGATCTGATCCACCCCGTCGGCCACCTGCCGACTGCCGCTGGCCGAGCGTTCGGCGCCCTGCTGGAGCTGGGCCAGCGTCGCCTCGGCGCCGGCCGGGCTGCCCAGTCCCATCGCCTGCATCGCCTTGGTGAGCCGGGTGAACGCGGTGCCGACCTGCTGCAGTGCCGCGTTGAGGGACTGGCGGTCCTGCAGCGACTCCAGCTGCCCGGCCAGATCCTCGATCTCGGCGAGGGTGCCGTCATTGCGGGCCGCGGCGAGCCGGGACAGATGGATGCGGGTCTGGCTGCAGGAGGGGTCCAGATCGCAGACCACGTTGCCGTGCAGGGCCGTCAGCACCGGCGGGACCCAGGCGAACATGTCCCTGGTCGCCATCAGGTTCACGCCCATGGAGTTGCCGAGCCGGTTGATCGCGGCCACCAGTTTGGCCGCCACGTCGACGTTTTTGACCAGCTTGTCGCCGCCGTACTGGCCGCGCAGCGCGGCGAACGCGTCAACCATCTGCTGCAGGCTGTCGGCGATATCGGTGACCTGGCCGCGCACATCGGACAGGCCGCCGGCCAGCGTGTTGGCACCCGAGGACAACCGGTTCATATCGGCGGTGCCGTCAGTGATCATCTTCGCGCCGTCGGCCAGCCGGGTCCCGACGATGCCGGCCTGGTAGGTGGCCCGGAACTCGGGCGGCACCGACCCCAGCGGCCGGGTGATTCCGCTGACCATCTGGATGTCGGGCAGTTGGGTGATCCGCTCGGCCAGCTGCTCCAGGTCGGCGAGCGCCTCCGGATTGCGTAGATCCTTCGCCGACCTGATCAGCACGTAGGACGGGATGGACTGGTTGATGTCGAAGTGCTTCTCCAGCGCCGCATATCCCAGCGAGCTGGGTTCCGAAGCCGCGACCGCCTTGCGGTCGTCGTAGTTGAACGTCGCGAAACCGGCGAGACCGGCCAGTAGGAACAGCACCAGCAGGCTGCCCACCAGATGCGCCCACGGCCGGCGGACGATGCGCACGCCCGAGCGTCGCCACAGCCGGGTGGTCACGTCCTTGCGGGGTTTGATCCAGCCACGCGGCCCGACGACGGCCAGCAGGGCGGGCAGCAGCGTCATCGCGGCCAGGTAGGCGACACCGACGCCGACCGCCGACGACACCCCGACGGTGGAGAACACGCCCATCTTGGCGAAACTGATGCCCAGGAAGGTGACGCCGACGGTGGCCGCCGAGGCGGTGATCACCTTGCCCACCGACCCCAGCGCCTTGCGGACCGCGTCGTGGTTGTCCTCGCCCATCCGCACGTAATCGTGGTAACGGCTGATCAGGAAGACGGCATAGTCGGTTCCCGCGCCGAAGATGATCGCGCTGAGCAGGATCATCGCCTGGTTGGAGACCCCGAGGCCGGTGAACTCGGACAGCGCGGCGACCGTCGACTGCGCGATCACCAGCGACATCCCGATACCGGCCAGCGGCAACAGCATGGTCACCGGGTTGCGGTACACCACCAGCAACACCAGCAGCACCAGCACCGCGATCGCGAGCTCGATCGGCAGCCGGTCCTTCTCCCCGGCGACGGTGAGGTCGGCGACGGTGGCGGCCGGACCGGCGAGGTGGACCTCCAGTGGGCCGCCGGCGGTCGTCCGCTCGATGAGCTCGGAGACCTGATTGAACGACGTGTAGGACTGCGGCGTGCCCAGCGCGCCGGCCAGGCCGACCGGCAGCACCCAGGACTTGTTGTCCGCACTGGTCACGGTGGAACGCAGGGCGGGTGTCCCGATGAACTCCTGCAACATGACGACGTTCTGCTGGTCGTCGCGCAGGGCGTCCACCAGCTTGGCGTAGGTGGCCTCGTGCTCGGGGCCCAGCCCGTCCTCGTCGGTGAGTACGACCAGCAGCAGGTCGTCGGTGCCCGGTTCCTGGAACGCCTCCTCCATCTGCCGGGCCGCGACGCTGGACGGCGCATCCGCCGGCAACATCGAGAGCGGGTGCTTCTGGGCCATCTCGTTGAGGCTGGGCACCGCCAGCGGCAGCGCCACCGCCAGCGCGATCCAGATCCCGATCACGGCCAGGGGCCAGCGCACGACGAAATCGGCTAGCCGTCGCAACACACACCCCCTGGAGATACCGACCCGGACCTACTCACCGGCAGATCCCACCGCTCAGGCAAAACGGCCCCAGTCCCCGCTGTCGGCGACCTGCTCGATCACGGATTTCATGGTGGCGATATAGCGGGCGACCGACTTATGGGCCACCTCGTTGTCCGGGAACATCACCGCCATTGCCGTACCGGCCTCGTACCGGAAGACGTAAATGGTGAGCTGGTAGGAGAACCGGCCGTCGGAATAGATACCGATATTGTTCGAATAGCCCATTTCGGCTGCCGCGAGCACCGCATTCAATGGTGCGGCGCCACCGTGCAGGAAGTTCGACACCGGAAAGTTGGGTCCCGGTTTGTCCAGCCACGGCGCCAATTCCAGCACCCGGTAATACGGGACCCTCGCCAGGTTCAGGCCCGAATCGAAGGAGGTCTGCGCCGACCATGCGGCCTCGGCGAAGGTCGTCGCCGCGATCGGCACGGTGATCGGGACCAGGCCGGTGAACCAGCCCTGGGTCATGAAATTGTCCGATGTGCGCCGGGTGTCACGCGGAGTGAGTCCGTAATAGGTTGCCGCGCCGGTCAACTCGTGCTCGACCATGGCGGTGCAAGCGTAAAGGCCGCCGACGAAACGGGTGCCGGCCGCCGTGCAGGCCGCCTCGAACCTGGCGGTCTGGTCCGCGTCGAGCAGCAACTCCCCGACCATGTCGGCAACCGTCGGCTCTAGCGGATTGCCCAGCGGCAGCGGAAATTCGGGCATGCTGCCGTTGTTGTTCTCGGCGAACTCGATCCAGGCCCGGACCTCCGGGGAATCCACCGTCAGTCCTGCCGTGTTCTCGCGTTCCTGAACGCAGAAATCGTCGAATCGACCGGCGTCCGGCAGCGCCATCGGCTGGCCGGTGGAAAGCAACGACGTGTACATACCGTGCGCCTCGAGCATGGTGATCCCGATCAGCGCCGCATCGCCGTGCACATGGTCGATGGCGGCGTAGAAATCGAAATGGTCTTCGCTCTGCACGATTCCGAAGGAGAAACAGCCCCACTCCAACGGTGTGGGTATGTCGACAATGTGTTTGCGCGCGTCCACGGCGGTGATCTCGCCGTGGTTGACGGGTTCGAATTCGATATCGGCGGGGTCGACGATGCTGCGCCGGACGATCTCACCGGAACCGTCGTATTCGAACCAGCTGCGGTAGGTGTCATGCCGGCGCAGATAGTGGTTGAGCGCGTGATTCATCGCCGAGATATCGCAGGTGCCAGGCACTTCACAGGTCGCGATGATCTGCCGTGAATAGTCCAGACCTTTGGCGTCCTGCTCATAGACCCCACGGATGTGCTGGCCCTGCATGTAGCTGACCGGGACGGCACTGACCGGGGCCTGCCGGGCCTTGTCCATCGACTCGGTCGTGGGGTGCCAGGAGGTCACCACACCGGGGGCCGGCTTCCAGTCATCGATCGTGCCGATCGTGATCTTCCCGATTTGCAAGCTTTCCCTCCCGGGTCTCCAGCGGCGGCGGTCCGGCAACACCGACGGCGACTTCACGATAGCGGCTGTCGGCACGGGGAGCGCCGGGCCACCATCGGGCTCAGCGGCAGATATGAAACCGCGTGCGGTAGCAACCTACATGCAATACTGACCGGCGAGTAAGGTACCGGCCGTTGCTGTCGGCAGATAGCGGGCCGTGGCCGTCCAACAGACTGTGCGCGGCCTTTACCGATGGCACCGAAATCTCATCATCGGCAGTTCATCGGATCGACGCGGGGAGTACACCTGATGGCAGCAACCGACCATACCCGGTCGTCCGTAGAACGCTCGGGCCGCGAGGCCGGGCAGGAGCCGACCCGTTTCGCCATCATCGGCTACGCCGCGCGCCTGCCCGGCGCCGCCGACGCCGACCAGTACTGGGATGTGCTGCACGACGGCCGCGACGCGGTCTCGGAGATCCCCCAGGACCGGTGGGACGTCGAGGAGTTCTTCAACCAGGATGCCTCCGCGCCCGGCAAGATCGTCACCCGCCGGGCCGGCTTCGTCGACGACGCCACCGGGTTCGACGCGCCGTTCTTCGGTGTGTCTGCCCGCGAGGCAAGGCTCATGGACCCCCAGCACCGGCTACTGCTGGAGACCTCCTGGCGCGCTGTGGAGCATTCCGGCACCGCACCAACGGCTTTGGCGAACACCCAGACCGGTGTCTTCGTCGGCTTGTCCACCCATGACTACCTGGGCATGGCGTCCTCGGAGCTGACCTACCCCGAGATCGAGGCCTACCTGGCCATCGGAACCTCGGGTGCGGCCGGCGCGGGCCGGATCAGCTACCGGCTGGGGCTGCACGGGCCCGCGGTCACCGTCGACACGGCGTGCAGTTCCTCGCTGGTCGCCATCCACCAGGCCTGCCAGGCCCTGCAACTCGGGGAATGCGATCTCGCCCTGGCCGGTGGCGCGAACGTGCTGCTGAGCCCGGCCACCATGATCACGTTCTCGCAGTCCCGGATGCTCGCCCCGGACGGCAAGTGCAAGACCTTCGATGCCGCGGCCGACGGCTACGTCCGCGGCGAGGGTTGCGGTGTCGTCGTCATCAAGCGTCTCGAGGACGCGGTGCGCGACGGGGACCGTATCCGGGCGGTCATCCGCGGCAGCGCGGTCAACCAGGACGGCGCCTCGGGCGGGCTGACGGTGCCCAACGGTGTCGCCCAGCAGCGGGTCATCACCGAGGCGCTGGAACGCGCCGGTCTGAACGCCGGCGATATCGACTATCTCGAAGCGCACGGCACCGGAACCTCGCTGGGAGATCCCATCGAGGTGCAGGCCGCCGCCGCCGTCCTGGGCAAGGGCCGCGCAGCCGATCAGCCGCTGCTCATCGGATCGGCCAAGACGAACATCGGCCATCTGGAGGCCGCCGCCGGTGTCGCCGGTGTGCTCAAGGTCGTCCTCGCACTCGAGCACCAGGAGCTGCCCAAGCACCTGAACTTCCGCAATCCGTCACCGCACATCCCGTGGGACCGCATCCCGGTCCGCGTGGTGGAGGAATCCACCGCCTGGGAGCGCACGGAACGACCCCGCGTCGCCGGTGTCAGTTCGTTCGGATTCTCCGGAACCAACGCGCACGTCATCCTCGAAGAAGCACCGGCCGTGGCGCCGGCCGCCTCCGATGACACGGCCGACACCCGGCGTTTCATGGTGCTGCCGCTGTCCGCGCGCACCCCGGCCGCCCTGGTGCAGACCGCCGAGCTGTACCGCAGCTGGCTGACCGAGCACCCGGACGCCGACCTGGCCGACGTGTGCCTGACCGCGGGCGACGGGCGTGCCCACCTCGAACACCGTGCCGCGCTGGTGGTGAACTCGATCGAGTCCGCGCGCGAACTGCTCGGCGCGCTCGCCGACGACCGCCCCGCGCCAGGCCTGGTGCGCGGGCATTGCGCCGACGCACCCAAGACCGCATGGTTGTTCCCCGGGCAGGGCAGCCAGTACGCGGGAATGGCTCGGGAGCTGTTCGAGACCGAGCCGGTGTTCGCCGAGACCGTGCGGCGATGCGCCGACGCCGTCGCCGGGATGCTGGAAAGGCCGTTGCTGGAGGTCATCTACGACTCGGCCGACGGGGATGAGGCGCTGCGCCAGACCCGCCACACCCAGCCGGCGATCTACGCCATCGAAATGGGCCTGGCCCAGCTGTGGCAGTCGTGGGGATACGAACCGGATGTGGTGCTCGGTCACAGCGTGGGCCAGTACTCGGCGGCCTGTGTCGCCGGGGTGTTCAGCCTCGAGGACGGCGCCCGGTTGCTGGCCGAGCGCGGCCGCCTCTTCGGCGATCTGCCCGCCGGCGGGCGGATGGCCGCGATCTTCGCCGCCCCAGAGCGGGTCGAGCGGCTCACCGACGAGTACCCCAGCCTGTCGGTGGCCGCCTACAACGGCGCCAACACCGTGCTCTCGGGCCCCGGCGGTGACCTGGAACGCGCGGTGGCCGGACTGACCGCCGACGGTGTGCGCTGCGACTTCCTGGACACCAGCCACGCCTTCCACTCAGCACTGCTCGATCCCGCGCTCGATGCGTTCGAGACCTATGCGGACACGTTCACCTTCGCGGCTCCGCAACGGATCCTGGTCTGCAATCGGACCGGGGCTGCCCTGGGCCGCACCGCCAAACTGGACGGCGCCTACTGGCGCCGCCACGCCCGCCAGCCCGTCGAGTTCGCCAAGAGTGTGGCCACGTTGTCCGATCTGGGCTGCGCGATGCTGCTTGAGGTCGGCCCGCAGCCGGTGCTGACCGCTGCCGCGATGCGCGCCTGGCCCGATCCGACCAGCGCTCCGCGCGCCGTTGCCTCGATGCGGCGCAACGGTTCTGATCACCGCCATATCACCGAGGCGGTGGCCAACACCTACGTCGCCGGGCACCTGCCCGACTTCGCCGCACTGCTGGCACGCCCGGCGCGCAAGCTGGACCTGCCCACCTACCCGTTCGAGCACCGGCAGTACTGGTTCCGCGACAAGCAGACGCAGCCGGCCAAGAACGACGCCGTCCGCACCGATACGGTCAGGTTTCTCAGGACGGCCGCATCGAGGAACTCGCGGCACTGCTCGACACTTCGGGCACCAGCCTGACCACCGCTGATGTTCTCAACAAGCTTGCTGCCCAACATAATCGGCAGCGCGACGCCCAGTCCATCGCGGACGCCCGGTACGAGATCCGCTGGCTGGTATCCGCACCGGCATCCGCCGCGCCGACCGGTGAGGGCTGCGCCTGGCTGGTCATCGGCGATGATGCCGACACCGTGGCGCCGGTCCTCGACGCGCTGACCGCACAGGGCCACCGGTACCGGACGTTGCGCCTGCCGGCATCCGATGCCGACGAGGAACGCCTGTCCGCGGATCTGCGCGCCGCGGTGGAAGACGAACCCACCCTGCGCATCCTGCATGCCGCGGCGCTGGAAAAGGAGACCGCTCCGTCGATGCGCTCATTGCTGCGGATGCAGCATCGGGTCCTGGACGGCACCCAGCGACTGTTCCGCGCCGCCGCGGCGGCCGATCTGCGCGCCCCGATCTGGGTCGTCACCCGCGGCGCACAACGGGTGCTCGACACCGACCCGGTGGCACCTGAGCAGAGCAGCCTGTGGGGCTTCTGCCGCGCAGCTGCCCTGGAGTACCCCCAGATATGGGGCGGCCTGGCCGACGTTTCCGGGATCGCCGAGGAGTGGTCGCGGCTGATCAGCCAGATCGTCGGCGCCGCAACGGGTGAGGACCAGATCGCGCTGCGCGGGCAGGTCGTCCATGTGCCCCGACTCAGCAGGCGCACCGGGCAGCCGAATCCCACGACCCTCGAACTACGCTCCGACGCCACGTATCTGGTCACCGGTGGTCTGGGCTCACTCGGACTGGAGATCGCGGGCTACCTGGCCGCGCACGGCGCCCGCCACCTGGTACTGACCAGCCGTCGGGTCCCCAGCAGCGCCGCGGAGCAACGCATGGACGCGCTGCGCCAGCAGTACGGCTGCGAGGTTCGGGCCGTCGCCTCCGATGTCGCCAATCCGCACGACATCGCGCATCTGATGGCCACCATCGCCGCCGAACTGCCACCGCTGGCCGGCATCGTGCATGCCGCCGGTGAGAACAGCACCACCCCGTTGAGCAGCCTGGATCCCGCCGAACTGGATCGGGTGTTCTCCGGAAAGGTCTGGGGTGCCTGGTATCTCAGTGAGGCCATCACCGATCTGAAATTGGACTTCTTCCTGTCCACGTCCTCGATCTCCTCGGTGTGGGGCAGCTACGGCCAGAGCGCCTACAGCGCGGCCAACGCCTTCCTCGACGGGTTGACCTGGCGGTTGCGCGAGCAGGGCGTACCCGGATTCAGCGTCAACTTCGGGCCGTGGTCGGCGGGTATGGCCGACGGCGAAGCCCGCGCCCAGTTGGACAAGCGCGGTGTCCGCACGTTGTCGCCGGCCGACGCCCTGGCCGGAATGGCCGATGTGATGGTCGGCTCCGGCAATCAAGGTGTGGTGGCCCGGATCGACTGGGCCCGTTTCCTGCCCATCTATCTGCAGGCCGGGCAGCGTGCACTGCTCGCCGAGGTGGCCGGCGAGGTTCCCGAATCGGCCTCCGCACCGGCGGGATCCGCGGGCACAACCCGACTCGTCGAACGCCTCATCTCCGCTCCGGTGCAGCAGCGCAAGAAGCTCGTGCTGGAGGAACTGCGCGACGCGGTCGCCGAGGTGACCCAGATCGACGCCGCCGAGATCCGGGAAGAGACCGGTCTTTTCGACCTGGGCCTGGATTCGCTGATGGCCGTCGAATTACGACGGCGGCTGGAGCAGTCCGTCGGTGCCGAACTGCCCGCGACCCTGGCGATGGACCACCCCCGGCTGACCGATATGGCGGACTACCTGCTCGGCGATGTGCTGAAGCTCAACGAGCGCGGCGCCAAGAGGGCTGCTGCACAGCCGGTCTCGCTGACCACCGCCGCGGCCGATGAGCCGATCGCCATCATCGCCGTCGCCTGCCGTTTCCCGGGCTCTCCCGATCCGGAGGCCTACTGGGATCTGCTCGCCGGAGGCGTGGATGCCATCCGGGAGATCCCCGAGGACCGCTTCGACGTCGACGAGTTCTACGACCCGGATCAGCAGATGCCGGGCAAGATCTACACCCGAAGCGGCGGATATCTGGAGAGCGTCGACGGATTCGATCCGGAGTTCTTCGGCATCTCCCCGCGTGAAGCGGTCTGGATCGACCCGCAGCAGCGCCTCATGCTCGAACTGTCATGGGAGGGCCTGGAGCGGGCCGGCTACTCCGCTGCGTCCCTGCGCGGCAGCCGCACCGGCGTGTTCGTCGGCGTCGGCGCCAACGAGTACTCACACCTGCTGTCCAACGACTCGCTGGAGAACCTGCAGCCGCACTTCATCACCGGCAACGCCCTCAACGCGATTGCCGGCCGGGTCTCTTTCACCCTCGGACTCGAGGGCCCCGCGATGGCGGTCGACACCGCGTGCAGCTCCTCGCTGGTCGCCGTGCACCAGGCCGCCCAGGCCCTGCATTCCGGCGACTGCGATATGGCCATCGCCGGTGGGGTGAACGTCCTGCTGAGCCCGGCGTCGGTGGTCGCGGCCTCGCGGGCCCGGATGCTGTCCCCGGATGGCCGGTGCAAGACGTTCGACGCCGCCGCCGACGGCTACGTCCGCAGCGAGGGTTGCGGCGTGCTGGTGCTCAAGCGCCTGTCCGACGCCCAGCGCGACGGCGACCGGATCAGCGCGGTCATCCGCAGCAGCGCGGTCAACCAGGACGGTGCCTCCAGCGGCCTGACGGTGCCCAACGGTGGTGCCCAGCAACGGCTCATCAGCTCAGCGCTGGCCAGGGCCGGCCTGTCCGGCGATGACGTCGACTACCTCGAAGCGCACGGCACGGGCACCCCGCTGGGCGATCCGATCGAGGTGCAGGCGGCCGCGGCCGTGTACGGCGCGGGCCGGGACCCGAGCCGGCCGCTGCTGATCGGTACGGCGAAAACCAATGTCGGCCACCTCGAGTCGGCTGCCGGTGTCGCCGGCCTGGTCAAGGTCGTACTGTCGCTGCAGCACGACCTGCTGCCGCAGACCCTGCACTTCCACAACCCGTCACCGCACATCCCGTGGGACAGCCTGCCGGTGCAGGTCGTGGACAAGCCCACCCCGTGGCACGCCGACGGCCGTCCACGCCGCGCCGGTGTCAGCGCCTTCGGGTTCACCGGCACCAACGCCCACGTTCTGATCGAAGAAGCGCCCGAAGCACTTTCGGCACAATCCACCGACGAGTCACCGGCCGAGCCCGCGGACGGCACCGCCACGCCCGCGCGGGAACCGCTGAGCGTGCTGCCGCTGTCCGCGCGTTCGGCGCAGGGACTGGTGGCGCTGGCACAGCGGTACTCCGGCTGGCTGGACGCCCACCCGGAGGCCTCGGTCGCCGATGTGGCGTTCACCGCCGGAGCGGGGCGCTCGCACTTCGAGCACCGCGCGGCAGTGGTCGCGAACACCGTTGCGGAAGCCAAGATGCTGCTCGACGACCTGGTGGCCAACCGGCTGCGCCCGGGCGTGGTTCGCGGCGAATGCACCGACCCGCCGACCACGGCCTGGTTCTTCCCCGGACAGGGCAGCCAGTACCCGGGGATGGCCCGCGAATTGTTCGACTCGGAGCCGGTTTTCGCCGATACCGTGCGTCAGTGCGCGCAGGCCGTCGACGGCATGCTGCCCCGTCCGCTGCTGGACGCGATCTTCGACACCGGCCGGGAGGCCACCGAAACGCTGCGCCACACCTCGTTCGCCCAGCCGGCGATCTTCGCCGTCGAGATGGGCCTGGCCCGGCTGTGGCAGTCCTGGGGTATCGAGCCCGACGTGGTGCTGGGCCACAGCGTCGGCCAGTACGCGGCTGCCTGCGTGGCCGGCGTCTTCAGCCTGGAGGACGGCGCACGGCTGATCGCCGAGCGCGGGCGGCTGTTCGGCAGCCTGCCCGCGGGCGGGCGGATGGTGGCGGTGTTCGCCGACCCCGAGTACGTCGAGGGCGCCGCCGAGGCGTTCGGCCGGGTGTCGGTCGGCGCCTACAACGGCCGTAACACCGTGCTGTCCGGCCCCGGCGAAGATCTCGAACAGATCGTCGCCAACTGCAGTGCCGACGGCGCCCGCTGCACCTGGCTGGAGACCAGCCACGCGTTCCACTCCGAGCTGCTGGATCCGGTGCTCGACGAATTCGAGTCCTTCGCGGGTCAATTCGACTACGCCGTGCCGACCCGGCCGCTGGTATGCAACCGGACCGGGGCGGTGCTGACGGCCGAGACGCCGATCAACGCCCAGTACTGGCGCCGGCACTCGCGCCAGCCGGTGCAGTTCACCGAGAGCGTGCGCACCGTGGCGGCGCTGGGGTGCTCGGTGCTGATGGAGATCGGGCCGCAGCCGATCCTCACCGCCGCCGCACTGCAGAGCTGGCCCGAGTCCTCGGCCACGCCGCGGACCATCGTGTCGCTACGCAAGGGCGCCAACGCGCAGCGCCAGATCACCGAGGCACTGGCCACCGCGTACATCTGCGGTCACCGGCCCGATTTCGCCGCCAAGCATCACGGCGAGCAGCATCGACTCGAACTGCCCACCTACCCGTTCCAGCGCCGCCGCTACTGGCCCAAGACATCCGTGGTCGGCATGGGTTCCGGTGGGATCTCGACATCCGGGCTCCTGGGCAGCGCCAAGGATCTGGCCTCCGGCGACACCGTCTACAGCAATGTGCTGTCGGTCAAGACGCAGCCGTGGCTGGCGCATCACGTCATCTACGGCACCGTGGTGGTGCCAGGTGCGACCTACGCCGCGATGGCCCTGGCCGCCGCGGAAGCACCGGCGCACGTCAAGGACGTCTACTTCTACGAGCCGATCATCCTGCCCGACAAGGCCTCTCGCGAGGTGCAGCTGACGCTGCACCCGCAGGATGACGGCTGGAAGTTCCAGGTGCACAGCCGGCCCTACGGGGTGCGCGAGGCCGAGTGGTCGCTGAATGCGGACGGCACGCTCGGTTCGGGTGCCGATACCGATGCGCCGTCCGAGGACGCCCCGACCCTCAGCCCGGACGAAGCGGTCGAGCACATGAACCGCACCCGTCCGCAGGAGCTCTTCGAGATCTTCAACGATCTGGAACTCGCGTGGGGACCCACCTGGTCGACATCACTGAAGTCGCTGTGGGTCGGCGACGGTGAGGCGATCGGCGATGTGTCCGTCGGCGCCGAACTCGCCGAGCATCTGGGCAGCGAACCGATCCACCCCGTCCTGCTCGATCTGTGCACCGGTGTGGCCTTCCCGGCCTTCCCGGCGGTGCTGGCCGCCGAACAGGGCATGCACGACCTGTTCCTGCCGCTGCGGTACGGGCGGGTGCAACTGCTGGAGAAGATGCCGAACCGGTTCTACTGCCGGGCACGCTGGCACGAGGGCCCTCTCAACAGCGAAACCCTGGTTTTCGACCTCGATTTCGTGCACCGCGACGGCCGGGTGCTGGGCGGGATCCGTGAGTTCACCGTGAAGCGCGCGCCGCGGGAGGCGTTGCTGCGCGGGCTCGGCGGTGACTCCACCCGGTTGCTGTACACCGTCGGCTGGCACGAGGGTGCCGCGCCGGGCAACGCCGCCGAGGCCGGAGACGAGGCCGCCAAGATCGCGAGCGGCACCTGGCTGATCGCCGGTGACGACGCCCTGGCCGGTGCCGTCCCGCACGCTGTGCGCGTCGAGCAACCCGCCGACCCGGACGCCTGGAAGCAGGCGTTCGCCGCCGCCACCGACCGCGGCACCCCGGTCAGCGGGATCGTCTGGCGCAGTTCGGGGCACGCCGGTGCTGGGGCGAGCGGAGCGACGGGCAAAATCACCGATGAGCCCACCGCCGACCTCGCGGAGCGGTTGGAGTCCGAGGTCTCGGCCCTGCTCGCCGCCACCCAGAGCGCGCTGGCCGGCCAGGTGAGCAATCTGCCCGGCGGGCTGTGGATCATCACCGAAGGTGCGGTGGCCACCGAACCGGGTGAACCGGTCGACCCGGTGCAGGCCGCGCTGTGGGGTTTCGGGCGTACCCTGATCGCCGAACAGCCGACCCTGCGCTGCCGGCTGCTGGACGTGGCGGGTCCCGGAGAGCCGCTGAGCTGGCTGCCCGACGCACTCGGCACACCGGTCACCGAGCCCGAAATGGCGGTGCGGCAAGGGCGTTTCCTGGTGTCGCGGTTGCTGCACTGGGCCCGTACCGGTCATCTGCCGATGCCCCGGTCGGATGACTACGCGCTGGCTCCCACCGAGCGTGGTGCCATCGACAACCTGCGGCTGACCGAGGCGGAGGTGACCCCACCGGAGCCCAATGAGGTCCAGGTGCGGATCGAGGCCGCCGGCCTCAACTTCCGTGACGTGCTCAACGTGCTCGGCCTGTACCCCGGCGACCCCGGCCCGATCGGCGGCGACCTCTGTGGTGTCGTCACCGAGATCGGCTCGGAGGTCACCGGCTTCGAGGTCGGCCAACGGGTCTTCGGTTCCATGCAGGGCGCTTTCGCCAGTCGGCTCAACGTGCCCGCGCAGTTGCTGGCCGCGGTACCGGACGGGATCAGCGCGGTCGATGCCGCGACCATCCCCGCGGCGGCGCTGACGGTCCGGCTGGCCTTCGACTGGGCTAAGTTGCGACCGGGCGACAAGGTGCTCATCCACGCCGCCAGTGGCGGTGTCGGGTTGGCTGCGGTGCAGATGGCACGCCACCACGGCGCGACCGTCTTCGCCACGGCCAGCACCTACAAGCGGGCCACGCTGCGCGCGATGGGCGTGGAATACGTATACGACTCACGCAGCACCGATTTCGCGGATCAGATTCTCGCCGACACCGACGGTGCGGGTGTGGACGTGGTGCTCAACAGCCTGACCAATGAGGGCTTCATCGAGGCGACGGTGCGGGCGACAGCGCAGGGTGGTCGGTTCGCCGAGATCGCCAAGCGCGATATCTGGACCACCGCGCAGATGGCCGCGGTGCGTCCCGATATCGACTACGAGATCGTCGCACTGGACGTGACGATGATGAGCGATCCCGACCACATCCAGCGCCTGATGTCCGAGGTGTCCGACGGGCTGGCCAGTGGCGAGTGGACACCGGTGCCCGCCGAGGTCTATCCGCTGACCGAGGCCAGGACCGCGTTCAGGCGCATGCAGCAGGCCCGCCATATCGGCAAGATCGTGGTGCAGATGCCGAAACCGCTGCAGCCGCACAGTGATCGGAGCTACCTGGTGACCGGTGGTCTGGGTGCGCTGGGTCTGCACACGGCGGCCTACCTGGCTCAGCTCGGCGCCGGCGACATCGTGCTCACCAGCCGTCGCGCTCCCGATGCCGAGGCCCAGCAGGCCATCGACGCCATCACCGAGCGCTACCACTGCCGGATCCACGTCTTCTCCGCCGACGTCGGCGAGGTGGCGGCGGTGGCCACGCTGCTGGACAAGATCCGGGCCGAGCTGCCGCCGCTGGCGGGTCTGGTTCATCTGGCGGGCGTGCTCGACGATGCACTGCTGCCGCAGCAGAGCCTGGAGCGTTTCCAGGCGGCGTTGGGGCCCAAGGCCTATGGCGCGCACTACCTGCATCAGCTGACCAGAACCGACGAGCTGGATTTCTTCATCGTCTACTCGTCGGCGTCGGCCGTGTTGGGCTCACCGTCTCAGGCCAACTACGCGACCGCGAACGCCCTGCTCGACGGGCTCGTCGCGCAACGCAGGGCGCAGGGGTTGCCGGCGACCGCGGTCAACTTCGGTCCGTGGGGCAGCGGCGGCATGGCCAGCTCGCAGGCGGCGATGGCCAACCTCAGCGCCCAGGGCATGATGCCGCTGGAGCCGTCGGCGGCGCTGGCCGCGCTCGGCGAGGTCGTCCGGCACGGCACGGCACAGGCCACGGTGCTCAAGGCCAACTGGCAGCGGACCGCCAAGATGCTGGGCGGTATCCGTCCGCCGCTGCTGGATCAGGTGCTGCCCAGCGGGGACGCTTCATCCGGCGGGGACAGCGAGTTGCTCCGCCAACTGCAGGAGCTGCCGGTGGCGGCGCGGGCCGGTTTCATCACCGAGTTCCTGCAGCGCGAGGTGCAGGGCTTCCTGCGGCTGGCGCAGCCGCCAGCGGCGACGAGCCGGTTCCTGGACCTCGGCACGGACTCGCTGATGGCTGTCGAACTCCGCAACAGGTTGTTCGGCCAGTTCGGTGGCAAGTTCGATATCAGCCCGACGGCGGTGTTCGACTATCCGACCATCGGCGAACTCGCCGAGCACCTGGTCTCGCAGCTGCCCGATGCCGAATCACCGGCGGCTGAGCCCGAGCCGGCCGCGGAGCCGAAGACCGAAGGCTAGGCCCAGCGCGTCGCTTCCACCTCGGTGGGCAGCGCCGAACGCAGCGGCACATCCAGCCCGTCGTAGATCCCGGCGGGCTGGGTGGCCAGCCACTCGATGGCACCGAGCAGCCGGTTGGCGGCGGTGGTGTTCCCGCCGTCGGCGCGGGTGCCGCCGGGCACGTCGGCGCGGGTGGTGATGGTGAGCTGTGGATCGCCGTCGACGATGACGCGGTGATCACCGACTCCCTCGTCGGGCTGCGGCCAGTCCGGGGCGCAGGTCGGGTGGATGCGGGTGATGTGCTCGATGATGACGCGCTGTGTGCCGGCGGACCAGCCGATCACCTTGAGGAAGAACGCGCCCTGGGTGCCCTTCTCGAACGGTCCCATCACCGTGTCGACGGTCTGCTCCAGCGGTAGCCGCTCGACCTCCTCGGTGATCTCGTCGATCTCGAGGCCGAGGCCGCGCCCGATCAGGCGGACGTTGCCACCCCACACCATCGTCGGGATGGACGGCAGCAGCATCATCGGTGTCTCGTCCATGGCACCCCCGAACCCGCACGACACTTTGACCGCGAACGGCTGGTTGTAGGTGGAGTAGTCGAAGATCTCCTGACAGGTGATCGTCTTGATGCGGGTGCACAGGCTGGCTGCGGTCACCGCCAGGGCGTCATTGCCCCAGCCGGGGTCGACGCCGGACACCAGCAGACTCGCGCCGCCGGCGTGGGCGGCATCGGTGAGGCGCTGCACCCATTCCGGTGGTGCCGAGCGCGGGTCGTAGAGCGAGTACAACGACGGGGTCACCACGTGCGCACCGGCGCGCAGCGCGCGTTCGATATCGGCGATGGCCTCGTCGGGCCGGATGTCACCGGAGGCCATATAGGCGACGGCGTCTCCGTCGGAGAGCGCGGCGTCCACGTCGGCGGGATCGCTGACCGCCCGGACTCCGGTCTCGGCGTCCAGACCTGCGAAGGAGGCGGCGTCACGGCCGGTCTTCTCCGCCGACGAGGTGATCAATCCGGTCAGGCTCAACCCGGGAAAGGCCACCGTCGACCGGATCGCGGTCGCACCCATGTTGCCGGTTCCCCATACCACCACACGCCTCATCCGCCTCACTCTAGATGGCACGCCGCAGCCATCGTGGCCAGCATCACATTCGAGCGAGATATGCAGATCAGCGGGTATTTTCGGGCACGATACAACGCCCGATCAACCACCGGGTTGGGCGGTCGCCGAAAATTTGCTCCCGACCGCTTTGCGCGGAGGTTACTCGGCGGTATAGTTCACAGCAGTTACTGGTGGGTAACTTAGTGCAGTCCAGACGCAAGTACCCAACCGCCACAAGTACCAACTGCTTAGACCCAATCTCATTGAGGAGACACTGTGAGTCACTACAAGAGCAACGTTCGTGACCAGGTATTCGCCTTGTTCGATGTGCTCGGTCTCGACAAGGCACTCGGCGCGGGCAGCTTCGCCGACCTGGACGCCGACACCGCCCGCGAGATGATCAACGAGATGGCGCGTCTGGCCGAGGGCCCGATCGCCGCGTCGTTCGCCGACGGTGACCGCAACCCGCCGGTCTTCGATCCCGCGACGCACACCGTCACGCTGCCCGAGTCGTTCAAGAAGTCGGTCAACGCCACCATCGACGGCGGCTGGAACAAGGTTGCCCTCGACGAGGACCTCGGCGGCATGCCCGCCCCCAAGGCACTGCTGTGGGCGCTCAACGAGCACATCCTGGGCGCCAACCCGGCCGTCTGGATGTACGGCGGCGGAGCCGGTTTCGCGCAGATCTTCGCGCACAACGGCACCGAAGAGCAGAAGAAGTGGGCGGCCATCGCCTCGGAGAACAACTGGGGCGCCACCATGGTGCTCACCGAACCCGATGCGGGCTCCGATGTGGGCGCCGGCCGCACCAAGGCCGTCAAGCAGGAGGACGGTACCTGGCACATCGACGGTGTGAAGCGCTTCATCACCTCCGCCGACGCCGACGACCTCTTCCCCAACATTGCGCACCTGGTGCTGGCCCGCCCCGAGGGCGCAGGCCCGGGCACCAAGGGTCTGTCGCTGTTCTTCGTGCCGAAGTTCCACTTCGACTTCGAGACCGGTGAGATCGGCGAGCGCAACGGCGTCTACGTCACCAACGTCGAACACAAGATGGGCCTGAAGGTTTCGGCCACCTGTGAGCTGTCCTTCGGCCAGCACGACAAGCCCGCCGTCGGCTGGCTCGTCGGCGAGGTGCACAACGGCATCGCCCAGATGTTCGACGTCATCGAGCAGGCCCGGATGATGGTGGGCACCAAGGCCATCGCCACGCTGTCGACCGGCTACCTGAACGCGCTCGAGTACGCCAAGGACCGCGTCCAGGGTGCCGATCTGACCCAGATGACCGACAAGACCGCACCGCGGGTGACCATCACCCATCACCCGGACGTGCGTCGCTCGCTGATGACCCAGAAGTCCTACGCCGAGGGCATGCGCGCGCTGTACATGTACACCGCCACCTTCCAGGACGACGAGGTCGCCCAGGCGCTGCACGGTGTCGACGCCGACATGGCGGTCCGCATCAACGACCTGCTGCTGCCGGTGGTCAAGGGCTTCGGCTCGGAGACCGCCTACGCCAAGCTCACCGAGAGCCTGCAGACCTTCGGCGGATCGGGCTTCCTGCAGGACTACCCGGTCGAGCAGTACATCCGCGACGCCAAGATCGACTCGCTGTACGAGGGCACCACCGCCATCCAGGCGCAGGACTTCTTCTTCCGCAAGATCATCCGCGACAAGGGCCAGGCGCTGGCCTACCTGTCCGGTGAGATCGACAACTTCGTGAAGAACGCGACCGGCAATGGCCGCCTGAAGGCCGAGCGTGCACTGCTGGCGACCGCCCTGGAGGACGTGCAGGGCATGGCCGCCACCCTGACCGGCTACCTGATGGCCTCGCAGGAGGATCCGGCCGCCATCTACAAGGTGGGCCTGGGTTCGGTGCGCTTCCTGATGAGCGTCGGCGACCTGGTCATCGGCTGGCTCCTGCAGCAGCAGGCCGCCGTGGCGATCGAGAAGCTCGACGCCGGTGCCACCGGCGCGGACAAGGCGTTCTACGAGGGCAAGATCGGCGCCGCGTCGTTCTTCGCCAAGAACTTCCTGCCGCTGCTGACCAGCACCCGCACGGTGCTCGAGGCGATCGACAACGAAGTGATGGAACTGGACGAAGCAGCTTTCTGAGTCTCCGAGTTCCCCGAAGACCAAGGACCCCCGGCGATCCCGGGGGTCCTTGTCTTTCTCGGCTCGGCACACTGGAAGCGTGCGCAACCCTCAACCCGCCGCGGTGCCCACGACTCACGGCATCGTCCTGATCGGCTCACTGGCGGCGACCACCGCCCTGACCATCGCGCTCGGTGTCACCGACCCCGCCGCGCCACTGTCCTACCCGTACCGATTCCTCATCTGGAATCTGTGGCTGGCCTGGATCCCGATGTTCGCCGCGGTGGCATTCGCCGCGGTCCGGCGGCCCATCTGGCTGCTGCCGATCGGCGCGGTCTGGCTGGCGTTCCTACCCAACGCGCCCTACCTCGTCACCGATCTGGTGCACCTGGGCAACGGTGTCGAATTGTGGCGCCACATCCTGCAATACGGGTTCGCCGCGTGGACCGGGACCGTACTGGGCATCGTGTCACTTCGCCTGGTGCACAACCGCATCGAGCGACAGCTCGGGACGCTCGCGGGCTGGGTCGTGGTGGTGGTGTCAGTCGGCCTGTGCGCGGTGGGCGTGGTGATCGGCCGGTTCCAGCGGTGGAACTCCTGGGATCTGGTGACGCGCCCTGATGCGGTGGTGGCGCAGACCCTGGAGTGGGTGCGCTCACCGCTTGCCGAGGTCCAGTCGACCGGTGTGGCGATCGCGGTGGCCGCATTCTTCGGGCTGGCCTATCTGACCATCTGGTCGCTGGGCGGCGTGACCCGTTCTGCTCACAGCAGCACCGCAGGCGCAGAAGGCAGCTCACCCGGCACAGTCGAGGCATGACCGAGAAACCACCAACGTTCAGCCGTCAGTTGCGCGAGGACCTGTACCGCAAGCGGGTGCTCGTGCTCGACGGCCCCCTCGACGATGACAACGGCGCCGTGCTGATGACGCAGCTGCTGACGCTGGGCTCCGATTCCGATGACGATGTCGCCCTGTGGATCCACTCCCCCGGCGGTTCGGTGCCCGCCATGCTCGCGATCCGCGACGTGATGCGGCTGATCCCCGCCGACGTGTCCACCCTGGCGCTCGGACTGGCCTGCAGCGCAGGCCAATTCCTGCTCTCCTCCGGGACGCCGGGTAAGCGCTTCGCGCTTCCGCACGCGCGCATCCTGATGCACCAAGGCTCGGCGGGCATCGCCGGATCGGCGGTCGAGGTGGAGGTGCAGGCCGACGATCTGCGGCACACCCGCGACACCGTGCTGGCGATCATCGCCGCCGACACCGGCCAGGACGTCGAGCGCATCTTCACCGACTCACTGCACGACCGCTGGTTCACCGCCGAGCAGGCACACGCCTACGGCTTCATCGATCACATCGTCGGCGAGTTCTCCCAGATCGCCCTGAACCGCAAGCAGCACTTCGGAATTCAAGCATGAGCACCTACACCATCCCCAATGTCATCGCCCGCAGCGCCAACGGCGAACGCATCATGGACGTCTACTCACACCTGCTGACCGAGCGCATCGTCTATCTCGGCACCGCCATCGATTCCGGTGTCGCCAATGCCCTCATCGCCCAGCTGCTGCACCTGGAGGCCGACAACCCGGAGCAGGAGATCGGGCTGTACATCAATTCCGAGGGCGGTGATCTGTCGGCGATGCTCGCCGTGTACGACACGATGCGCTTCATCAAGGCCCCGGTGGCAACCACATGCGTCGGACAGGCCGTGGCGACCGGGGCGGTGCTGCTGGCCGCCGGTCAGCCCGGCCGTCGTTCGGTGCTGCCGCACACCAGGGTGGTGCTGCACCAGCCGGCCGCCCAGGGCCGCGGCACCATCCCGGACCTGATCCTGCAGGCCGATGAGGTGGTCCGGATGCGCAACCAGCTGGAATCGATCCTGTCCCGCCATACCGGCCGTGGCGTGGAACAGCTGCGGCACGACACCGACCGGGACCGGGTGTTCGATGCCGAGGGCGCGTTGGCCTATGGGCTGGCCGATCGGGTGCTGGATCAGCGCGTCTAAGCGGCCAGCAGGGTCGCGCCGCCGGCCCCTCCGGCGGGCGGGAGCGTAGCGACCCGGGAAGTCGAGGAAGTCGGACGCCTGGTCAGATCCGCCGAGATGCCACCGAGCAGCCGCACGAGGTCGATGTTCAGCGCACCGCACACGGCGGCGATCATCTCGCTCGACGGCTCCTTGCGGCCCCGCTCGATCTCGGAGAGATACTGCGGTGACAGCCCCGCGCGAGCGGCGACGTCGACGAGACGGGCACCGCGTCGTCGGCGGGTGTCACGCAGGCGCCGACCCAGGACTTCACGCCACAGGGGTTCGGGCTCGCGCGACGGCCTGCGGTCCGGGTGGATGCGAAGGATGTCGCCCATGCCAGCATCATGGCCGCATTCGGCGGGCGGTGGCGTGCTGTTCACCATGGGCAGAAGACATGAGGGCGGGTTCGGGAGGACTTGTCGGTCTTGCGACCTCGAGGGCGTCCTCACATACCTTTCGGTATCTCGCGCGGCCGGAGTTTCACCTCGTTCCGGCTCTGTGGATCTGTCTCTCCCGAACCCGTCGTGCGGTCGACTGTACGCCTGTGACGACAATCACACCAGGGGTTTTTCGGCGCCCTCCAGATCAACGTCCAGCGCCCGCAGCAGGGCCCTCGTTCGGTCTCTGACCTCGGGTGACCGGTCGTAGACCACACCGACATACTCGTGCACGCCGGCGGCGCGCAGCTCGTCGATGCGGGCGGTCACCGTCGCCTCGTCCCCGATCAGTACCGCATCGGCGGGCCCGGCGTAGCCCTCCCGGTCGAGCATGGCCCGATAGGACGGCAGGTGCCCGTACATCGCGAACTGCTCGGCGGCCTGCGACCGCGCGCCGTCGACATCGTCGGTGACGCTGACCGGCAGCGCGGCCACCACCCGAACGGAACGCCCCTCGGGCACGGCCGCGGCGCGCAACGCGGGACCGACATGCTCGGCCAACGTTTTCGGCCCGGTCATCCACGTCACGGTGCCCGCGGTGCGCCGCCCGGCGATCTTCAACAGTTGCGGACCCAGCGCCGCGATGTACACATCGGGCTGCGCAGCGCCGGGGATCTGCAGCGCACCGCGGGTCGTGTAGATCTCCCCGGGCGCGTCGGCGGGCTCGCCCGCCAGCAGCGGCAGCAGTCCATCCAGATACTCGTTGAGCCGCCGCACCGACCGATCCCACGGAATGCCCCACATGCCCTCGGTGACCGCGGCGTGGGTCATGCCGAGGCCGAGGGTGAAGCGGCCGCCGGCGATCAGATTGAGCGTCAGGGCGCGCTGGGCCAACTGCATCGGGTGCTGATTCTGGATCGGCACCACGCCGGTGCCGACCTCGATGGTGTCGACCTCGCGCATGGCCACCGCCAGCACGGTCAGCAGGTCCGGCTCGTACGGCATCTGCGTCATCCAGATCCGGCGGAAACCCTCGTCACGCAGCTTGGCGAATTCCGACACGACGCCGTCGACGAGGGATGTGGCGCCCGATCCGGACAGTGACCCGAGGATGCTTATCTGCATGCTCCTCATGATGCCCGCCGCACGATGACCGAAACCGGGAGTCGGCTGGGAAACTTCGGCCCGAACTGGTTCGCCTCGGTGATGGGTACCGGGATCCTCGTCGTCGCCGGCGCCACGCTGCCGGTGCAGCCACCCGGGCTGCGGGTGTTCACCGAGATCGTCTGGGTGTGCGCGGCGGTCCTGCTGGTGGCGCTCATCATCGCGGTCACCGTGCAGTGGTTCCGTCACCCCACCGTCGCCCGCGGGCACGCGCGCAATCCGCAGATGGCGCATTTCTACGGCGCCGCGCCGATGGCGCTGCTGACGGTCGGTTCCGGCACCATGCTGGTCGGCAAGGATCTGATCGGCGAGAGCCTGGCCGTCGATATCAACTGGGTGTTGTGGACGGCGGGCACCATCGGCGGCCTGTTCACCGCGATGACCATCCCGTACCTGATGTTCACCCAACTCAACGTCGGCCCGGACGCCGCCTTCGGCGGATGGTTGATGCCGGTCGTGCCGCCGATGGTCTCCGCCGCGTCGGGGGCGATGCTGATCCCGCACATGGCGGCGGGCACCGGCCGCACCACCATGTTCTACGGCTGCCTCGCGATGTTCGGGCTGTCCCTGATCGCCGCGCTGATCATCATCACGATGATCTGGAGCAGGCTCGCGCTCTACGGCACCTCCGGCACCGCGCGGGTCCCGACGCTGTGGATCGTGCTCGGGCCGCTGGGCCAGTCGGTCACGGTGGCCGGACTGCTCGCCACCCATGCCCACCTGGCCGTCGCGCCGGAACTCGCGGCCGGCACCGAGATCTTCGCGATCCTGTTCGGGGTGCCGGTCTGGGGTTTCTGCGTGCTGTGGATCGGGCTGGCCGCCGCGCTGACCGTCCGCACCCTGCGCCGCGGGATGCCGTTCGCGCTGACCTGGTGGAGTCTGACGTTTCCGGTCGGCACGTTCGTCACCGGCACCACACAGTTGGCGGTGCATACCGGACTGCCGGCTTTCGAGGTGGCCGCTTCGGCGGCCTACGCCGGTCTGCTGTGCACGTGGGCGCTGGTCGCGGTCCGGACCGCGCGCGGCAGCCTGGCCGGCAGTCTGTTCGCCCCACCCGGCGCGGGACCGATCACCGCGTCCAAGGACGTGCGCGAAAAATAGAGAAGCCCCGTGTTGCCGTCGGGTCGGGGGGTCAGACGGCAACACGGAGCTATCCCATGTATCGACGGTGCTCCGGCTAGCGTTACACCGAATCCGAAAAACTTTTTTCGCAACTTCCCGAGCCGGGCCGAAACTGTATTCCAGCAGGGAAAAGGCGAGTGGACGCCGTCTGGAACGCAGTTTCGGCGAGGAAGCTAGGCCTCCAGGATGGCCGTCACACCCTGTCCGCCCGCGGCGCAGACCGAGATCAGGCCGCGCACCGGCTGCCCGGTCTGCTTCTTCTTCTCCGCCAGCTGCTTGGCCAGCTGCGCGACGATGCGCCCGCCCGTCGCGGCGAACGGGTGCCCGGCTGCCAGCGAGGAGCCGTTGACGTTGAGCTTGCTGCGGTCGATGGCGCCCAGCGGGGCGTCCAGGCCGAGCCGGCCCTTGCAGTAGTCCGGTGACTCCCAGGCCGCCAGGGTGGCCAGCACCACGGAGGCGAAGGCCTCGTGGATCTCGTAGAAGTCGAAGTCCTGCAGCGTCAGGCCGTTGCGGGCGAGCAGCCGGGGCACCGCGTAGGTCGGCGCCATCAGCAGCCCGTCCGGACCGTTGACGTAGTCGACCGCGGCGGTCTCCCCGTCGACGAAGTAGGCCAGCACCGGCAGGTTGCGCTCGGCGGCCCACTCCTCGGTCGACAGCAGCGCCACCGACGCGCCATCGGTCAACGGCGTGGAGTTACCCGCGGTCATGGTCGCGTCGCCGTTGCGGACCCCGAAGACGGGCTTGAGCTTGGCCAGCTTCTCGGCCGACGAGTCGGGGCGCAGGTTGTTGTCGCGGTAGACGCCGAGGAACGGGGTGACCAGATCGTCGAAGAACCCCCGGTCGTAAGCGGCGGCCATGTTGCGGTGGCTGGCCGCGGCCAGCTCGTCCTGGTCGACGCGCTTGACGCCCATCTCCTTGGCGGTGATGGCGGCGTGCTCACCCATCGACAACCCGGTGCGGGGTTCGCCGTTGGAGGGGATGTCCACCCCGAGGGCGGCGGGCAGCTTGCCGACCAGCTTGAGGCGGTCGAGGTTGGACTTGGCGCGGCGCACGCTGAGCAACACGCCGCGCAGGTCATCGCCGAAGGCGATGGGCGCATCCGAGGTGGTGTCCACGCCACCGGCGGCAGCCACCTGATAGCGGCCGCGGGCGATACCGTCGGCGGCGACGATCGCGGACTGCAGGCCGGTGCCGCAGGCCTGCTGCAGGTCGAAGGCCTGGGTGTACGGCGACAGTGAGCTACCCAGCACGCTCTCGCGCATCAGGTTGAAATCGCGGCTGTGCTTGAGCACCGCGCCCCCGATCACGGCGTCGAGCTTCTCGCCGCGCAGGCCGAACCGTTCGGCCAGGCCGTCGAGGACGGCGGTGAACATGTCCTGGTTGGAGGCGTTCGCGTAGGCGCCGTCGGAGCGGACGAACGGGATCCGGTTTCCGCCGAGGACGGCGACGCGGCGGTCATTGGTATTTGAAGGCATGCCCCAAGGTTACCCGCTAACCTTACTCTGGAGTAAGTTAGTCCCCATGGCTTCCGACTTGTTCTCCCAAGTGGTCAATTCCGGGCCCGGTTCATTCCTGGCCAAACAACTGGGCGTCCCGCAGCCCGAAGAGCTGCGCCGCTACCGCGCAGGCCAGCCCGCGCTGGCCGGATCGCTGCTGATCGGCGGGGAGGGCCGGGTGGTCGAACCGCTGCGCGCCGCCCTCTCCGAGGACTACGACGTCGTCTCGAACAACATCGGCGGGCGCTGGGCCGACTCCTTCGGCGGGCTGGTCTTCGACGCGACCGGCATCACCGAACCGTCCGGGCTCAAGGAGCTCTACAAGTTCTTCACCCCGGTCCTGCGCAACCTCGGTGCCTCCGGCCGGGTCGTCGTCATCGGCACAACTCCGACCGGCACCAACACCGCACATGAGTACATCGTGCAGCGCGCCCTGGAGGGCTTCACCCGATCGCTGGGCAAGGAACTGCGCCGCGGCGCGACCGTGTCGCTGGTGTACCTGGCCGACGACGCCGACCCGGGTGCCTCCGGCCTGGAATCGACGCTGCGCTTCATCCTGTCCGGTAAGTCCGCCTTCGTCGACGGGCAGGTGTTCCGGGTCGGGGCCGCCGCGTCGCAGGCGCCCGCGGACTGGGACAAGCCGCTGGCAGGCAAGGTCGCCGTGGTGACCGGCGCCGCCCGCGGTATCGGCGCGACCATCGCCGAGGTCTTCGCCCGTGACGGCGCCGCGGTGGTCGCGGTCGACGTACCGGCCGCCGAAGAGGCGCTGAAGGAGACCGCCGAGAAGGTGGGCGGGACGGCACTGGCACTCGATGTCACCGCGTCCGACGCAGTGGACCAGATCGTCGCGCACCTCACCGAACACCACGGGGGCAGGGTCGACGTCCTGGTCAACAACGCCGGCATCACCCGCGACAAGCTGCTGGCCAACATGGACGAGCCGCGCTGGGACTCGGTCGTCGCGGTGAATCTCCTTGCGCCGCTGAACCTCACCGAAGGACTGGTCGCCGCGGGCGCGCTCGGCGAGGGGGGCCGGGTGATCGGCCTGTCGTCGATGGCCGGCATCGCGGGCAACCGCGGCCAGACCAACTACGCGGCGACCAAGGCCGGCATGATCGGCATCGTCGAAGCACTCGGCCCGACGCTGGCCGACAAGGGCATCACCATCAACGCCGTCGCGCCCGGCTTCATCGAGACCAAGATGACCGAGGCCATTCCGCTGGCCACCCGAGAGGTGGGCCGCCGGCTGAACTCGCTGTTCCAGGGCGGTCAGCCCGTCGACGTCGCCGAGACCATCGCCTACTTCGCCAGCCCGGCGTCGAATGCGGTCACCGGCAACACGATTCGGGTCTGCGGCCAAGCCCTGCTGGGGGCGTGATGAGCGCTTGCGCGAAGAATAGAGGACACCGGCATGTCACAACCCAATAGCTTGCTGAACATGGCGCGCGCGGTCGCTGGGGCGCTGCCGTTCGTGCCTCGTGCCGGCGGCCTGCCCGATCGCCGGATCCATGTCCCCGAACTCCGGATCGACCCGGCCAACGTCGCCGCATACGCCAATGTCACCGGGTTGCGCTTCGACAACGCCGTGCCGCTGACGTATCCGTTCGCGCTGACCTTCCCGACCATGATGTCGTTGGCCACCTCGTTCGATTTCCCTTTCGCGGCAATGGGTTCGGTGCACACCGAAAACCACATCACCCAGTACCGGCCGATCACCGTCAGCGATGCGCTGGACGTGTCGGTACACGCGGAAAACCTGCGCGAGCACCGCAAGGGCCTGCTGGTGGACCTGGTGACCAGCATCAAGATCGGCAACGACCTGGCCTGGGAGCAGACCACCACGTTCCTGCACCAGCAGCGCACCAGCCTGTCCGGCGAGCCGCGCCCCGAACCACCCCGGCAGCAGAAGTTGCCGCCGCCCAACGCAGTGCTCAGCATCTCGGCGGGTCAGATCCGGTCCTATGCCTCGATCGGCGGTGACCACAACCCGATCCACACCAGTTCGATCGGCGCCAAGCTGTTCGGCTTCCCCACCGCGATCGCGCACGGAATGTTCAGCGCGGCGGCGGTGCTGGCCAATATCGAAGGCCAGTTACCCGACGCCGTGAAGTACTCGGTGCGGTTCGGCAAGCCGGTGCTGTTGCCGGCGCGCGCCGGGCTCTACGTGGACGCCACGGACACGGGTTGGGAACTGGCGCTGCGGCACCTGTCGAAGGGCTACCCGCATCTGACCGCGTCGGTGACCGGGCTGACCTAAACCTTCTCGGTCGGCTTACCTTTCAGGCCGCGCCAGAACAGGTTGATCATCAGCTCGGTGGCGTCGTGCACGCCGGCGTCACCGGTGCTGACCCGGTCCGCGATGGCCTCGCCGGCACCCACGAGCGCGACGGCCATCATGTTGAAATCGGCGTCTGGCTCCGGGTTCCGGGTGCCGGACTGCAGCAGCCTGCCGACCAGCTCGATGATCCGTTCGCGGCCCTCACGCACGGTGTGCGCGAAGGCCTGCGAGCTGGTGGCCTGGCTGTACAGCACGATCCACGAGGCGCGGTTGCTGTCGATATAGCCGAGGAACGCACCAACGGCGTTGCTCAGCATGTCCTTTGGGCTCTGGGTGAAGTCGATCCGGCCGCGTACCTCGTCGACGAACCGGTTCAGCTCGCGATCGAGGCACGCCCCGAAGAGCTCCTCCTTGGAGCCGTAATAGAGGTAGAGCATCGGCTTGGAGATCTGCGCCTCGGCGGCGATCGCATCCATCGAGGTCTCGTGATAGCCGTTGATGGAGAACATCTGCACGGCAGCATCGAGCATCTGCTGCTCGCGCACCGCGCGCGGCAACCGCTTGGTTCCACCGGCCATCGGCTCAGAGTACGGGTGATCAGCGGCCGCAGTTGGGATTAGGCCCCTTCGCGGCCGCCACCCGCTGCACCGACGCATCCACCGCGGCCGGTGACAGCTCCCCCGCCGCGACCGCCTGCTCGAGGCGGTCGAGCACGGCGGGCACCTCGGCGGTGGTGATCCACAGGGCGACATCGGCCCCGGCCTGCAAGGACTTCAGCACCGCCGCCGCGACCCCGTACTGCTGGTTGATCGCGGCCATGCTGGACAGATCGTCGGTGTAGACGAGTCCGCCGAAACCGAACTCGGTACGCAGCAGGTTGTAGGCCGCGGGACTCAGGCTGGCCTGCTCGCCGCCCGTCAGCCCGGGAACCTGCATGTGGCCCACCATGACCGCCACCGGCGGCTGCTTGGTGAGGGTGCGGTACGGGACCAGATCGTCGTTCTGCAGGTCGGCCAGTGGCGGGGTGGAGACCGCACCGGTGTGCGAATCGCCGGCGGCGCGCCCGTGGCCCGGGAAATGCTTGAGCACCGGCAGCACCCCGGCGTCGCGCAGGCCGCGCGCATAGGCACCGGCGTACTCGGTCACCGTTTCCGGGTCGTCCCCGAAGGACCGGTCCCCGATCGCCGCGCTCTGCTGGGTCAGGTCGACGACGGGGGCGAAGTCGACGGTGATGCCCAGGCCGCGCATCGCCCGGCCGCGTTCCAGCGCGATCCCGTACACCTCGTCGGGGGTCTTGGTCTGGGCCAGCTCCCGTGCCGAGGGCTGGCTGCCGATCACGCCGGCCAGCCGGGACACCCGGCCGCCCTCCTCGTCGACGCTGACCGCCAGCGACAGCGGCCCCGCGTTCGCCGCGATGTCGGCCAGTGGCGCGCCGAGCATCGACTTGTCGGTCCAGCTGCCGATCATGATGCCGCCAACGTGCTGGTCGGCGACCACCGCGCGGGCGTCGGCGGCGTCACTGACGCCGACCATCAGCAGCTGGGCGAGCTTGTCACGGGTGGACATGGTGGCGATATCGCAGAATCCGGGCGCCGGTGCGGCAGGCAGCGGCTGATCGAACGAGGCGTTGGTCGGGACGGCCGGCCCGCTGCTCACCGGGGCCGGCGGCGCGGCCGCCTCCTGCGGTTCGGCGGGCGAGCAGGCCAGCAGGAGACCGGACAGCGCGGTCAGGGCACCGAGTGCGCGCGACATCGACATGGGTCCCCACAGTAACTTGCGGTTCCGTTCCGGGGCAGTCCGCCGAGCGCCGGACCTCCTGATCCGCCGAAGTCACCCCGGCATTCTGACGTGCTAGGTTGGCGGGCATGGAACGGTTCGTCGTGCCCGCTGCGGCCAGCATCGTGGTCGGCCTGCTGTTGGGCGCGGCCTCGATCTTCGGCGTGACGCTGATGGTCCAGCAGGACACCAAGCCACCGGTGCAGTCGGGCGACCCCGCGTCCTCGGTGCTCAACCGCGTTGAATACGGCGACCGGGCCTGACCCGGGCGCGCCGACAGCCGGAGTTCGGAATCAACTGTCGCGGCGTTGGCTGTGGCTGGTCGGCACCGCTTCTCTGATCCTGGCGTTCATCCAGTCGCCGGGTCGCATCTCTCCTGACACCAAACTCGATCTCACCGCCAATCCGCTGCGGTTCCTGGCCCGCGCCGCCGATCTGTGGAACAGCGACCTGTCCTTCGGCCAGGCCCAGAACCAGGCCTACGGCTACCTGTTTCCGCACGGCGCGTTCTTCCTGGCCGGCGACGTGCTGGGCGTACCCGGCTGGGTGACCCAACGGTTGTGGTGGGCGCTGCTGCTCACCGTCGGGTTCTGGGGTCTGCTGCGGGTGGCCGAGGCGCTCGGCATCGGCACCACCAGCTCACGGGTCATCGCCGGATGCGCGTTCGCGCTGTCCCCACGGGTGCTGACCACCCTGGGCGCCATCTCCTCGGAAACGCTGCCGATGATGCTGGCGCCCTGGGTGCTGCTGCCCGTCATCCACGCCATGCGCGGTGACGACCGCATCCGCCTGCTTGCTGCGCGCTCGGCCGCGGCCGTCGCGCTGATGGGCGCGGTCAACGCCGTCGCCACCCTGACCGGCTGCCTGGCTGCCGTCATCTGGTGGGCCGCGCACCGCCCGAACAGGCAGTGGTGGCGGTTCACCGCGTGGTGGGCGCTGTGCACCGCACTGGCGATCACCTGGTGGTCGGTGGCGTTGGTCATGCTGGGCCGCATCAGCCCGCCGTTCCTGGACTACATCGAGTCCTCCGGTGTCACCACCCGCTGGCTGTCGCTGACCGAGGTGTTGCGCGGCACCGACAGCTGGACGCCGTTCGTCGCGCCCACCGCCACCGCCGGCTCGACACTGGTCACCAGTTCGGTCGCGGTGCTGGCCACCACCCTGGTGGCGGCGGCCGGTATGGCCGGTCTGGCGATGCGCACCATGCCGGCCCGTGGGCGGCTCATCGCGATCCTCTTCGTCGGGGTCACCCTGCTGGCCGTCGGCTACTCGGGCGGGCTGGGGTCCCCGGTCGCCACGCAGGTGCAGTTGTTCCTCGACGCCGACGGCACCCCGCTGCGCAATGTGCACAAGCTGGAACCGTTGATCCGGCTGCCGCTGGCGTTGGGACTGGCGCATCTGTTGGGGCGGATCCCCTTGCCCGGCACCGTCTCCCGACCCACCTGGGTGCGAGCGTTGGCCTACCCCGAACGCGACAAACGGGTCGCCGTCGGCCTGGTCATCCTGACCGCACTGGCCGCAGGCACCTCGCTGGCCTGGACCGGCCGGTTGACACCGCCGGGCAGTTTCGAGGCGATCCCCGGCTACTGGCACGACACCGCGTCCTGGCTCGATGAGCGCAACACCGACCGCGGACGCGTGCTGGTCGCTCCGGGGGCCCCGTTCGCGACGCAGGTGTGGGGCAACAGTCACGACGAGCCGCTGCAGGTACTGGGCCACAGCCCGTGGGGTGTGCGCGACTCGATCCCGCTGACACCACCGGAGACCATTCGGGCCCTCGACGCGGTGCAACGGCTCTTCGCCGCCGGCCAGCCCTCCGCCGGACTGGCGGATACGCTTTCCCAGCAAGGCATTTCGTTCGTCGTGGTGCGCAACGACCTGGACCCGGAAACCTCGCGGTCGGCCCGCCCCATCCTCGTGCACCGCGCCATCGACGGGTCGCCAGGCCTGACCAGGGTGGCCGAATTCGGCGAACCCGTCGGTCCGGGAACCCTGGAGGGGTTCGTCACCGACAGCGGCCTGCGCCCGCGGTACCCGGCGGTGGAAATCTACCGGGTCGATGACGCAAGCCCAGGGCCGTACCTGACCGACCTGGACGCGATGGCCCGCGTCGACGGCGGCCCGGAAGCCCTGCTGCGCCTTGCTGAACGACGCCGGCTTCAGGGCCGGGAGCCGCTGGGCCCGATGCTGCTGACCGCCGATGCGCAGCGCGCCGGTGTCGGCGCCCCGCTGGTGACGGTGACCGACACCCCACTGGCCCGCGAAACCGACTACGGCCGCGTCGACAACCATTCCTCGGCGGTGCGGACCCCCGACGAGCGCCGACAGACCTTCAACCGGGTGATGGACTATCCGGCGGGCACCGACCCGCTGTACGCGCGGTGGACCGGCGGGAACATCAGCGTGTCCAGTTCAGCGTCGGATTCGACTGCGCTGCCCAATGTTTCGCCGTCCTCCGGGCCTGCGGCGGCGATCGATGCCGATTCGTCGACCAGTTGGGTGTCCAACTCGCTGCAGACCGCCGTGGGCCAGTGGATGCAGGTCGACTTCGACCACCCGGTGACCAATGCCGCGGTCACCATCACCCCGAGTGCCACCGCCGTCGGCGCCCAGGTCCGCCGCATCGAGGTGGCGACGATCAACGGCACCACCACCCTGCGTTTCGACGAGCCCGGCAAACCGCTGTCCGCGGCGCTGCCGTTCGGTGAGACGCCGTGGATGCGGATCACCGCCGTCGGCACCGACGACGGCTCGCCCGGTGTGCAGTTCGGCATCACCGATCTGTCCGTGACCCAGTACGACGCATCGGGATTCGCTCACCCGGTCACGCTGCGGCGAACCGTGGACGTGCCGGGCCCGCCGGCGGGGTCCGCGGTCGCGCAGTGGGACCTCGGCTCGGAACTGCTGGGCCGGCCGGGCTGCGCCGACGCGCCCGACGGCGTCCACTGCGCGGCCACCATGGCGCTCGCGCCCGAGGAGGCGGTGAACATGAGCCGCACCTTGACGGTGCCGGAAGCCACCGCGGTGACCCCGACGGTGTGGGTGCGGGCGCGCCAAGGCCCGCGACTGGCCGATCTGATCAGTGCGCCCGGAACCACACGCGCCACCGGAGATTCCGACCTGATCGACGTACTCGGATCGGCCTACGCCGCCACCGACGGCGACGTGCGCACCGCGTGGACGGCACCACAGAACAACGTGCAACTCAAAAAGCCGCCGACGTTGACGGTGACACTGCCCGAGCGCACCGAGGTCGCCGCCCTGACCCTGACGCCCAGTTCCACGGTGCTGCCGGCACATCCGACGATGGTCGCGATCGACCTGGGCGCCGGACCGCAGGTGCGCCGCCTCGACGGCGACGGGCCGCAGACGTTCGACCTGTTCCCCACGGTCACCGATACGGTGCAGCTGTCGATCCTGGACTGGACCGACGTGATCGACCGCACCGCACTGGGTTTCGACCAGCTCAAACCGACCGGGCTGGCCGAGGTGACCGTCCTGGACACCGCGGGCAAGCCGATCGCGGCACCCGACCCGGCCGACCGGGACCGCCCGATCACTTTGCCGTGCGGCAAGGGGCCGATCATCGGTGTGGCCGGGCAGTTCATCCAGACCTCGGTCGCCACCACCGTCCGTGCGTTGCTGGACAACGAGCCCATCGCCGCGCAGCCCTGCCAGTCCAAGCCGGTCACCCTGCCCGAGGGGCAGCAGGAGCTGGTGGTCAGCCCGGGTGAGGCATTCGTGGTCGACGGTGTCCAGCTGGCCACCCCGCGTGCCGCTGAACTGCGCACGGCACCGACCGTCGACGCGCACACCGGGACGTGGTCCTCCGATCACCGCGAGGTCGAGGTGGCGGCATCCGACCACGACCGGGTGATCGTGGTGCCCGAGAGCGTGAATCCCGGGTGGGTCGCGCACAGCGAGGACGGCACCGCGCTGCGGCCGATCACCGTCAACGGGTGGCAGCAGGGTTGGGTGGTCCCCGCGGGCACCAGCGGCACGCTGGCCCTGACCTTCCCCGCCAACCTGACCTACCGGATCGGGCTCTTCGGCGGGCTCGCGCTGCTGCCGGTGCTGGCTCTGCTTGCGCTGCTGCCGATCCGGCGCAGGAACACCGGTGAGCCGGTGCAGCCGTGGATGCCCGCACCGTGGCTGACCGCCGCCGCGGTCCTGGCGGTGGGCGGGCTGATCAGCGGGGTCACCGGCATCGTGGTGGTGGCGGCGGCGGTCGGCGTCCGGTACCTGCTGGCGGGGCGGGCCTGGTCGGAGAAGATCACCGTCGGGGTGGTCGCCGGCGGGCTGATCGCCGCCGGTGCGGTCCTGTCCCGCGGTCCGTGGCGCTCGGTGGACGGTTACCTCGGCCATTCGGCCGGGGTGCAGTTCCTCGCACTGCTGTCGGTGGCGATGCTCGCGGCGTCGACGGTGGATCTGCGCCGGCCCGGCACCCGAACACCATCCGGTGGCGAGGAGACAGATGACCGACCCGCATCGTGACACCGCCCATCGGGTGCGACGCGTCAGCAGAACCGACTGGGACTGGATTGCGTCGTGGTACCGCGATCCCGAACTGGACCGGCGGCTCGGCCCCATGGACGAATCCTGGCTGGAGCATGTGCTTGCCGACGACAGCGGCGCGCAACTGGTGGTCGAGGACGACACCGGCACGCCGGTCGCACTGGTGGGCTGTGTGTGGGATCCCTCGGGCTCTGGGCACGTCATCACCGACCTGGCGGTCGCACCGGCACTGCGCGGTTGCGGGGTCGGCCGACACGCGCTGGCCGTAGCACAACACTGGCAGGGCCACCCCGAAACCCATTGCTGGACGGCGTTCGTCGACGATGACAATCGGGGCGCCTTCACCTTCTTCTCGGCGATCGGCTGGACCTACACAGGCGTCGATGACGGCATGCACCGCTTCCGGACCGACGCGCGATGGCCGGGCTCGGCGGTGCCGGTCACTGCGGAGCCGAAACCGCCTGGCGCAGCATCGAATACACCGTCGGACCGTCCTGGATCTGCGTCGTGGCGGTGACGGTGAATCCCGCTCGTTCGTACAACCGGACATTGCGGTCGTCAGAGGTTTCCAGCGCCGTATCCGCGGTCACCCGCGATGCGTCGACTTCTGCGAGCGCGGCCCCGATCAGCGCGGCCCCCAGCCCATGACCCTGGGCCTCGGGATGCACGCCCAGCGTGGCCAAGTTCCACACCGCGTCCGGAAGAGGCGGGGTTTCGGCGGCGGCGACGACAGCCAGCCGGGCCCCGTGCAACTCGGCCACCTGAGCTTGTAGGTCATCCGATGGTGCAGGCGCAGAGGGCGATAGGACCGCGATCACCCCGTCCACATCGCCGGCACCGATTCCGCCGACGAGCACGATGCCGTGCTCGAGCGCATGGCCCAGATAGAGCCGTTGCAGACGTTGCAGACGGACCGGGTAGTCATCGGCGGGGATGGACCAGCGCGTCCACGCATACGATTCGAAGGCGGCGGCCAGGGTCTGCGCGGCGGCATCCAAGTCGGCAGCACCGGCGGGCGCGATCCTACTGGGCAACGACACTGCGACTCCTTGTGCAACCGTACGTGTTCGCCGGCCACCATACCCGGACGCCTCGCGGCTAGATGTCGAGTGTCAGACGCGACGTGAGCGAACGGGATACGCAGGGCAGCATCGACGTCTCGCGCTCCTCGGCGGTGAGCCTGTTCTCCCGGTGCTCGGGAGTGCCGGCCAGCACTCCCACCCGGCAGGTTCCGCAGAACCCTTGGCGGCACGAGTAGGCGGTGTCGGGCCGGTGCCGTACCAGGGCGTCGAGCACCGTTTCGTCCGCGGCCACCGGCAGTACCGCACCGCTGCGCGCCAGTTCGACCTCGAACGCCGTGCCGTCCCGCACCGGCGGAGCACTGAACCGCTCGAAATGCAGTGCGGCGGCGCCGGATCGGTCGAAGTTCTGGCGCACCGTCTCGATCATCGGGGGCGGCCCGCACACATAGACCGCGCCGCCGGCCGGTGCGTGCCCCAGCAGGTCGTCGACGGTGGGCAGACCGTGCTCGTCATCGAACCGGATGCTCACCCGGGACGGGTCCCACGACGCGATCTCGTCGAGGAACGGGATGGTCGACGCGCTGCGCCCGCAGTACACGAAATGCCAATCGGTGCCCAGCCGTTGGGCGGCGAGCACCATCGGCAGCACCGGGGTGATGCCGATACCGCCGGCGATGTAGAGGGCCCGTTCATACGGGATGAACGGGAAGCCGTTGCGCGGGCTGCGCACGGTGACCGTGTCGCCCACCGACAGCGCATGCATCTCCAGCGATCCGCCGCCGCCGTCGGGTATCCGGCGCACCGCGATCCGGTACTGCGACCGATCCTGCGGGTCACCGCACAGCGAGTACTGCCGGCGACGCCCGGACGGCAGGTGCAGATCGAGGTGACTGCCGGGCTGCCAGGCGGGCAGTGTCGCGCCGTCCGGTGCGGCGAAGGTCAGTGCGACGACATCGTTGTCCTGCGCGACGACGGTGCGCCCGGCCACCAGCAGGGTCAGCGGGGCATCTGCGCCGCGGACGGCCCGTTCGTCGGCGTAGTCGGCCTGGGTGACACGCCCCAGCCAGAACCGGTCCAGAAGCGAGACAACGAAGTTCGTTGCCCGATCGTCGAGCGGTGCGCCCAGCGGTGGCGCGGTGCGCTTCACCGAGCAGCGGCCCGCGCAGCGGGCGAGGAGGCGAGGTAGGCCACCGCCTGGGCGGTGTCACCGACATCACCGGGGTGATACCGCGGCGAGAAGTATTGCAGCCCGCGCCAGGTGGTGTGCGTGATCGACGGTGCCACGCCGCGGCGCCCGGAGCGGATCAGGCCGCGCCAGATCGCTTTTCGCTTGCGCCGCGACAGCGTGAGGTTCGGGTCGACCCGCATCAGGTAGCGGGTGGCCTGCCACAGTAAGTACAGCAGCATCGGACCCGCCACCACCTGGGCCCAGGCCCGCCGCGCGTAGTTGTGGTCGAAGTAGCGCAGCACATCGTGGGACACCATCCGGTGCTCGACCTCTTCGGCGCCGTGCCAGCGCAGCAGGTCGACGATGGTGGGATGCGCCGTCTGGCCGTTGAGCCGCTTGGCGTTGAGCACCCAGTCACCCAGGAACGAGAAGATGTGCTCCAGCGCGGCCATCACGGCGAGCCGTTCCACCAGGTAGTTGTGCGCCTTGGCGCCGGTGGCGTCACGGGGCCCGAGCAGGCTGCCGAACACCCAGTGCGCGCGGTCGAGCACCGGGGTCGGGTCGATACCGTGGCGTTGCAGGTATTCGTTGATGCCGGAGTGGGCGTTGGCGTGCATGGCCTCCTGGCCCATGAACCCGATGACGTCCTCGCGGAGTTTCTCGTCCTCGATGTGTGGCAACGCCTCTTTGAGGATCTCGACGAACCACTCCTCGCCGGCGGGCAGCAGCAGGCTCAGCCCGTTGTACAGGTGCGATGCGTACGGATCGTTGTACACACACTGAGCGGGCACGTCGGTGAGGTCGAATTGCACCGCGCGTGCGTGCAGCGCGATCGCCGCACCGTCCGGGGTGTCCGTGTCCAACTTCTCCATCCGCGAAACGGTACCCCTGGTACCGGGTAGATGTCGATACGCCCGAACCGCCCCGGCCGCCGCAGGCCGCTCTTAGCATCGGCGGGGTGGCCGAAACACACACCGCACGCGGGCCCGTCGACGCCGCTGACCTCGGCGTCACACTCATGCACGAGCACGTCTTCATCATGACCACCGAGATCGCCGAGAACTATCCGGAGGCCTGGGGCGATGAGGATCGCCGCGTCACCGACGCGATCGCCCGTCTCAACGAACTCAAATCCCGCGGCGTGGACACCGTCGTCGACCTCACGGTGATCGGGCTGGGCCGCTACATCCCGCGGATCGCGAAGATCGCGGCCGCCACCGAGATCAACATCGTGGTGGCCACCGGCCTCTACACCTACAACGACGTGCCGTTCCGGTTCCACTACCAGGGCCCGGGCACCCTGCTCGACGGACCCGAAATCATGACCGAGTTGTTCGTCCGCGATATCACCGACGGCATCGCCGACACCGGTATCAAAGCGGCAATCCTGAAGTGCGCCACCGACGAACCGGGTGTCACGGCCGGCGTGGAACGGGTGCTGCGGGCCGTGGCGGCCGCACACCGGGAGACCGGTGTGCCCATCTCGACCCACACCCACGCCGGCAGTCGGCGCGGTCTGGAGCAGCAGCGGATCTTCGCCGAAGAGGGCGTGGACCTCAGCCGCGTCGTCATCGGTCACTCCGGGGACAGCACCGACCTGGACTACCTGGAGGAGCTCATCGCGAGCGGCTCCTACCTGGGCATGGACCGGTTCGGCATCGACTCGATCCTGCCCTTCGAGCAGCGCGTCGACACCGTGGCCCGGATGTGCGAACGGGGCCATGCCGAGAAGATGGTGCTCTCGCACGACGCGTCCTGCTATTTCGATGCGCTCCCCGAGGACATGGTGTCGGTGGTGATGCCCAACTGGCATTACCTGCACATCCACAACGACGTCATCCCGGCGCTGAAACAGCGCGGGGTGACCGACGAACAGCTCACGACCATGCTGGTGGACAATCCGCGCCGGATCTTCTCCCACGGCGGCGGCTACTGAGCCAGATCAGCCACCGCGCTGTCCCGCGGTGCCGCACGACGGTGCCGGGCCTCCCAGCGCAGCAGCGCCTCCCGGCACGGTGACTCGACCAGCGCATAACTGACCGCGGCGATCGCGAATCCGAACACCAGCGTCAGCGCCAGCACCACCGGCATATGGCCGTTGAACGGGAAATACCCCATGATCGGGAACACCATCGCCAGGGCGGCCAGGTGCCAGATGAACAGCCCGTAGGACCAGCGTCCCAGCGTCACCATCACCGGGCTGCCCAGGAAGCGGTGTGCGGTATCGGGCGCGTCGAGCACCAGGGGCGCTAGCAGTGTCCCGGCCACGATCGCGCCCATCGTCGTCTTCACCACGAACTGGGCGACGGTCCCGGGCGTCAGCCCCTCCGGGCCGGCCAGCGGCGAGGCCGCCACCAGGAACGCCGCCAGGGCCACCGCCGCCATCAGCAGCCGGCGCCGCGCCAGCCGGTGCGCCCAGCCGACCCGGCTGACCGACAGCTCGGCCAGCACGATGCCCGCGGCGAACCAGGAGAAGAAGGCCGGCGGCCAGTTGAGCGGGTTGACCCCATAGGGCGGGTCGAACGGGATCAGGCCCCACGCCAGGCTCGCCGCTGCCAGGACGATGACGGCCGGGATGCGCGCACCCACCGGCAGCCGCCGGGCCAGCAGCGCCAGCACCGGCAGCGCGATGTAGAAGCAGACCTCCACCGACAGGCTCCACATCTGGGTCAACCCCGAGGTAAGCGTCAGCGGGACGTAGATCTGGGTGAGGGTCAGATTGGCCAGCCACACCGTGAAGCCGGCCCCGGCATCGGGCATCAGCGTCAGGATGACGATGACGGCGACCAGATAGCCGGGCATGATGCGGACCAGCCGCGAGCGCAGGTAGTGCCCGGTCGGCGGGCGGTGCCGCAGCCCGCGTTCGGCGGCGGCGTGCCCCCGCCACAACAAAAAGCCCGACAGCGCGAAGAACACCGCGACCGCCAGATCGAAGCGGCCCAGCAGCCTGCCGGTGACCCCACCGGTGTTGCCGGTCTGGAACGCCACGTGGGTGATGACGACCCCGATGGCCGCGCAGGCCCGCATGCCCTCGACGGCAGGCAGAAAGCTGCGCGTGGCACCCGAGGTGGTGCGATCGCCGGGCGCCGTCATGGCGACCAGTGTGCCCGATCTGCATCGTCACAGTTCTCGCCCTCACGGTGTGCTGTTAGGGTCGTCAGCGACCGAAGGGAGCACGGGTTGAACCGCGCCGTCGCCCTGCGAATTGCCGCATGTGGACTTCTGGGGCTGGGTGCTGCCCTGTTGATCGCAGCCCTGCTGCTCTCGACATACACCCAAGGCAAGATCGCCAAGATCCCGCTCGATCTCGACGCCGACCTGATGAGTGAGGGCACCGGCACCGCGCTCGATCCGGCGTCACTGTCCTCCGGGGATGCGTTCGTCATCGACGAGAACGTCCCGGTGGCCCTTCAGCAGCAGCTGAGCGTGGAGGCTCCGGCCAACGCCGACGTGGTGACCCTGCAGGTCGGTAGCTCGCTGCGACGCACCGACAAACAGCAGGACGAGGGTTTGTTGCTGGCGCTGGTCGATACCGTCACGCTGGACCGCTCCAGCGCGCTCGCGGTGTCCAGCGACACCAATCCCGGCGGTGCGGTGCAGAAGCCGCGCTCCATCGAGGACGACAACCCGCCGACCAACGTCGCGCTGCCGCACGAGGGGCTGTCCTACCGCTTCCCGTTCGACACCGAGAAGAAGACCTACCCGTACTTCGATCCGATCGCGCAGCAGGCCTTCGACGCCAACTACGACGGCGAGGAAGACGTCAACGGGCTGACCGCCTTCCGGTTCACCCAGAACGTCGGCTACGACGCCGACGGCAAGCTGGTCGAGCCGGTCAAGTACGCGTCGCTGTACGACAACGACGAGGACGCCGAAGTGACCGCGCGGGCGTCGCTGTGGGGCGTGGAAGCCGAGGATCCCGAAGATCCGGTCACCATGACGCGGTACTACGCGGCGCAGCGCACCTTCTGGGTCGACCCGGTCACCGGCACCATCGTGCGGGCCAAGGAACACGGGTACCACTACTACGCGCGGGATGCGCTCAGGCCCGAGGTGACGTTCGCCGATTACACCGTGACCTCGACCGAGGAAACGGTCGAGGCACAGGTCGCCGCCGCGCGTGACGAATCGGACCATCTGGCGTTGTGGAGCCGGATCCTGCCGATCACCTTCACCGCGCTGGGTCTGGTGACCCTGGTGGGCGGCGTGCTGCTGGGCTCGTTCGCACTGCGGGCCGAGTCCGCGCTGATCGATCCCGGTCTGGACGGATCGGACCGCGGCTTCTTCGGCCGGCGCGACGACGAATCCGGGCCGATGCCCGCCGCCGAGGCGCAGACCGAGAAAATCCCCACCCGACGGCCCACCGACCTGCCGCCGGACCGACCGGTCTGACCGCCCCTGCATCACCGGCCACCGCCCACCGGCGGTGGATCGGGCCTGCATATTCGCTCGTCCTGACGCTGGTCGTCACCGCACCGCTGCTGGCGCCGGGATATCTGCTGTTGCGGGACGCGGTCTCCACGCCGCGCTCCCATCTCTCCGACGCCGCGCTCGGTCTGACCCAGGCCGCCCCGCGTGCGCTGCCGCAGGACTTCGTGGTCGCGCTGCTTTCACGGGTGATCGACGGCGGCGTGCTGGTGAAGCTGCTGCTGATCGGCGGGCTGTGGCTGGCCGGCTGGGGCGCGGCGCGACTGGTCGCCCACGTGCTGCCCGACGTCGGGGTGGCGGGCCAGTGCGTCGCGGCCACGGTGGCCATCTGGAATCCGTATGTGGCCGAACGGCTGCTGCAGGGGCACTGGAGCCTGCTGGTGGGCTACGGCTGCCTGCCCTGGGTGGCCACGATGATGCTGCAACGCCGGTACTGGCCGCTCGCGTTCTGGATCGCGCTGGCGGGCCTGACGCCGACCGGGCTGTTGCTGGCCGCGGTCGTCGCGCTGGTGTGCTGCCGGGGGTGGCGCGATATCGCGATCACCTCGGCGGTGGCGGCCGGCGCGGCAGCGCCCTGGCTGGTGGCCGCGGTGATGGCGGACTCGCTCGCCTCGACGGCCGGGGCCGGGGTGGCGGCGTTCGCGGCCCGCGCCGAACCCGGGCTGGGCACCTTGGGCAGCCTCGCCGGACTCGGCGGGATGTGGAATGCGCAGGCCGTACCCGGTTCACGCACCACACTTTTCGCATTGCTGGCCACCGTGGTGCTGCTGGCCGTGGTGTGCGCGGGTCTACCGGCGGCGATCCGCCGCCCGCAGGCCCGCCCACTGCTGGTGCTCGCCGTCCTCGCGGTGGCGCTGCCCGCGGCGATGGCCACCGGACCCGGGATGGCGGCGCTGGAAGCGGTGATGCGGGCCGTGCCGGGGCTGGGGTTGCTCCGTGACGGGCAGAAGTGGGTGGCGTTGGCCGTCCCTGGCTATGCGCTGGCCGCCGCGGGGGTGGCGCGGCTGGGCCGTTCGGCGGCGGTGGTGGGCTGTGTGGCCCTGATCGCGGTGCTGCCCGATCTGGCCTGGGGTGTGGGCGGGCAGATGCGTTCGGTGACCTACCCGGCGGGCTGGACGACGGTTGCCGCGATGATCAATGCGGACCCCCGACCGGTGGCGGTGCTGCCACCGGACAGCATGCGCCAATTCGATTGGGCCGGTGACGCTCCGGTGCTCGACCCGCTGCCGCGCTGGGTGTCCGCGGAGGTGCTCGGCAGCGGCGACCTGGTGATCGGTGGGCAGACGGTGCCCGGCGAGGGTGCGCGCGGCCGCGAGGCGACCCGGCTGCTGCTCGAGGGGGCGTCCCAACGTGAGCTGACCGATGCCGGGATCGGCTGGGTGGTCGTTGAATCAGGTTCGGGCGCATTGGATTTGCCGGTGGCTTACCGTGACGGCGATATCGCGTTGTACGACGTCGGCGGCACGGCACCGGCGGCCTCGGGGCGGGGCCTGTTGATCGCCGCGCACGTGCTGTGGCTGGTGATCCTGACCGGCGCCGGGGTGGGCGCGCTGATCACCCGCCGCCGTTCACTGCACTTGCCGAAACTGCGTTCCTGAAGGCGTGTGCTCGCAATTCTCCGTCTGGAATACAGTTTCGGCGCACCGGTTGGTCAGACGACGCCGCTGACGAACCGTCCCGCGTGCACCGATTCCAGCACGGTGCGCATCGCGTCCGCGCTGAGCACCCAAGAGAATTCCGCACTGCGGGTCCGCGCCTTGGCGCCCAGTTCGTCGCGCAGCACCCGGTCGGTGAGCAGCCGGCGCAGACCGTCGACCAGGTCGTCGGGGCCGTCCACCAGCAACCCGGTGACACCGTCGACGACAGAGTCCGTCAACCCGCCGGAGCTGCGGTAGCCGATCGTCGGCACGCCGTGCTGGGCGGCCTCGATGACGGCCAGCCCCCAGCCCTCCTTGCGCGACGGCATCAGGTGCACCCAACTCTGTTGCACCACATGATGTTTGACTTCGTCGTCGATGTGGCCATGGAAGGTGACGGCATCGGCGATCCCGAGCGCCGCGGCGTGGTCGACCAGCCGCTGCTCCCACCAGCCGCCGCCGACGATGTCGAGGTGCAGGTCCGGGATCCGGCGGCGCAGCACCGCCACCGCGTCCAGGGCGTCCTCGATCTGCTTGTGCGGCACCAGTCGGGAGAGCACCGCCACCCGCGGGGTGGCGGAGCGCCGCGCGGTCAGCGATGCCTGCGGCGCCTCGTCGACGCCGTTGCGCACCACCGCGATCTGTCCGGGGGCCACCCCCAGGTCGGTGAGCTCGCGCGCCGAGGGCAGCGACACGGTGACGTACTGATTGCGCCGGTGCATGGCCGGCGACAGCCGCGATTCGACGAACCAGCCGAACCGGCCGGTGCGCCGCCCTGCCACCGGCCACTGCTCCCGGTGGCAGTGGTGCACCAGCAGCACCGAGCGCCTGCCGTAGGCGAGCCGGGCCAGGAAGGGGATTCCGTTCTGGGTGTCGATGACGACGTCCGGCCGGGCGCGTCGCAGCGGACCCAGTCCGACCCGCGCGGCCACCATCGCCAGCCCCGCCCAGACATACACCGAGTAGGGCCCGCCGGCGCGGCTGACCGTCACCCCGTCGAGGCTGTCGCGGCGCGGGGCGCCGGGGTAGCGGGCGGTACGCAGGGTGACCGCCACCCCCGAGGCGGCCAGTTGCGCGCCGATGCGCTGCAGGTAGGCCTCGCTGCCACCGCCCTGCGGATGCCCGGTGTCGCGCCAGCCCAGCAACAGCACACGCTGCACCTGGGGGTCACGGGAAGCTCGGGGCATAACGTCGCCCAGCCTAACCGCCCCGCCGGCAACGCCTGGGCGCGCCGGCAGGCCTCGGCGCAACGCCTAGGCTGACCGGGTGCGGCCCACCCGTGACTTCGCCCGCCGAGCCACCCTGAGTCGATCGGTCCGCCTGCTCAGCGCGTTCCGGTACGAACAATCCGACCCCGCCCGGTTCTACGGCGCGCTCGCCGACGACACCGTCGACATGGTCGGAAAGCTGTGGACGGGGCTGCACGCCACCACCCCCGCCGGGCGCACCGCACTGGACGTCGGCGGCGGTCCCGGCTATTTCGCGTCCGCGTTCACCGCCGCCGGGATGCACTACATCGGCGTCGAACCGGACCCCGGCGAAATGCACGCAGGTCCCGCCGGCGAACCGGGTGGCGGGTCTTTCGTCCGGGCATCCGGCACCGCACTGCCGTTCGCCGACGACAGCGTGGACATCTGCCTGTCCTCCAATGTGGCCGAGCATGTGCGCAGCCCCTGGCTGCTGGGCAACGAGATGCTGCGGGTCACCCGGCCCGGCGGCCTGGCGGTGCTGTCCTACACGGTGTGGTTGGGTCCGTTCGGCGGGCACGAGATGGGATTGACGCACTACCTGGGCGGGGCCAGGGCGGCCGACCGGTACGCCCGCAAACACGGGCACCGGCCCAAGAACGACTACGGATCGTCGTTGTTCGCGGTGTCGGCGGCCGACGGGTTGCGTTGGGCCGCCAGCACCGGCGCGCTGGTCGCCGCTTTTCCCCGCTACCACCCTCGATGGGCCTGGTGGATGACGTCGGTGCCGGGCGTGCGGGAATTCACGGTGAGCAATCTGGTGCTGGTCCTGCAGCCCTGAACTGCAACAGGTTCTCGTTTCCCCGGTTTCTGGGTAATGTGACGTCCATGACACAGACGGCGTTCAAAACAACGTGGGACAAGCTGTTCATCGGTGGTCAGTGGGTCGAACCGTCGACCTCGGAGGTCATCGAGGTCTTCTCCCCCGCCACCGAGCAGAAGGTCGGCCAGGTTCCGCTGGCCGCCAAGGCGGATGTGGACGCCGCGTGCGCCGCAGCCCGCAAGGCATTCGACGAGGGCCCGTGGCCGCGGATGTCCCCGAAGGAGCGCGAGGCGGTCCTCGCCAAGGCCGTCGAGCTCATCGAGGCCCGCGCCGAGGAGTTCAAGCATCTGCTCAAGCTGGAGACCGGCCAGCCGCAGACCATCGTCGACATGATGCAGTACGGCGCGGCCATGTCGACGCTGCAGTTCTACGCCACCGGTGCCGACAAGTTCGCGTGGCAGGACATCCGTGACGGCCTCTACGGCCAGACCCTGGTGCTCAAGGAGCCCATCGGTGTGGTCGGCGCCGTCGTGGCCTGGAACGTGCCGTTCTTCCTGGCCGCCAACAAGCTGGGCCCGGCCCTGCTGGCCGGCTGCACCATGGTGCTCAAGCCCGCCGCCGAGACCCCGCTGACCACCAACCTGATGGCCGACGTGTTCGCCGAGGCCGGTCTGCCCGAGGGCGTGCTCTCCGTGGTGCCCGGCGGTGTCGAGACCGGTCGCGCGCTGACCGACAACCCGGCACTGGACAAGTTCACCTTCACCGGGTCGAGCGCGGTCGGCAAGGAGATCGGCAAGATCGCCGCCGAGAAGCTCAAGCCGTGCACGCTGGAACTCGGCGGCAAATCCGCGGCGATCATCCTGGAGGATGCCGACCTGGATTCGACGTTGCCGATGCTGATCTTCTCGGGCCTGATGAACTCCGGGCAGGCCTGTGTCGGCCAGACCCGCATCCTGGCCCCGCGGTCACGCTACGACGAGGTCGTCGAAAAGGTCGCCGCCGCGGCAGCCGGGATGCAGGCCGGCACCCCCGATGACCCCGCCGCCATGATCGGCCCGCTGATCTCGGAGAAGCAGCGTGAGCGCGTCGAGGGTTACATCAAGAAGGGCGTCGACGAGGGCGCGCGCATCGTCACCGGCGGCGGGCGGCCCGAGGGCCTGGACAGCGGCTGGTTCGTGCAGCCCACCGTGTTCGCCGATGTGGACAATTCGATGACCATCGCCCAGGAGGAGATCTTCGGACCCGTCCTGGTGGTCATCCCCTTCGATGACGAGGCCGACGCGGTGCGCATCGCCAACGACTCGGTGTACGGGCTGGCCGGTTCGGTGTACACCACCGACTACGCCAAGGCCATCGAGATCGCCAAGCAGATCCGCACCGGCACATACGGCATCAACATGTATGCCTTCGATGCGGGCGCGCCGTTCGGTGGGTACAAGAACTCCGGCATCGGCCGTGAGTGTGGCCCGGAAGGCATCTCGGGCTACTGCGAATCCAAGAGCGTGCTGCTGCCGTTCGGCTACACCCCGGAGTAGCCACAACCTTTCTGCGCGAGCAGACACAAATGGCCCCAAAACCACCTGGTTTTGGGGCCATTTACGTTGCTCGCGGGAGTCGTTGGGTGGAGGTGCGCTGCGGATCACAGTTTCGTCGATGCGCGCGCCGGGTAGACACGGCCGTCAGACTTACCAGAGAAAGCACCAGCAATGAAACGTGACGTGAGAGCCGAACTCGACGTGGACATCACCGCGCCGACGACCCTAGAATTCCAGATCGCCGTGGCTCCGCACCCTGGTGCCGAGGTAACCGAATCGCTGTCGTTCCTGTTGGACGGCAAGGAGATCCAAGCCCGCGAGATGTCCAGCGCGCATGGCACCCGGATCCATATCTTCGATGCGCCCGAGGGCAACCTCACCGTGGATTATTCGGCCACGGTGATCGGTCACGCCGACCCCGCACCGGTGGCCGATGTCGACCTGTCCACCTACCTGCGGCCCAGCAGGTACGCCGAAGCGGACAAATTCTTCGGTTTCGCCGCAACCGAATTCGGGCAGTACGCCGACTCGGCCACCTTGCTGGAGAAGGTGTCCTCCTGGGTGGGTACCCGGCTGAGTTACGTGCCCGGCTCCAGCGACCCCATCGACGGCGCCGCGGACACCCTGCTGGCCGGCGCGGGGGTGTGCCGCGACTACGCCCACCTGGTGGTGGCGTTGCTCCGCGCGGTGAACGTGCCGGCGCGCTTGGTCGCGGTGTACGCGCCCGGGTGCTCACCGATGGACTTCCACGCCGTCGCCGAGGCCTTCGTCGAAGGGCAGTGGCGGGTGGTCGACGCGACCTGCCTGGCGCCCCGACAGAGCATGGTGCGGATCGCCACGGGACGCGACGCCGCGGACACGGCGTTCCTGGACAACCACAAGGGCTCCATCACCCTCAACAGCGCGACGGTGACCGCGGTCGTCGACGGCGATCTCCCCCAGGATTCGATCGATCAGCTGGTGTCGATCCGCTGAGGCCCGTTCGGCGAAACTCGCGTACCCGGGGTTCCGCTGGCCCGGATCACCCCGGGTACGCGAGTTTCGCCGGAAGATCAGAAGGCCGCCTCGGGCAGGTCCATCGCACCCAGCCGCATCGATTCGATGACGGCCCGATCCGAGGACAGCCGCGGCAGGATGTGCCGGGCGAAGAACTCCGCCGCGCCGACCTTGCCCTCGTAGAAGGCGCGGTCGCGATCGGGTGCGCCCTCGTCGAGCGCATCGAGGGCGATCTCGGCGTGCTCGAGCAACAGCCAGCCGATCAGCAGGTCACCGATCGCCATCAGGAACGGCACCGAGGCCAGTCCGACCCGGTACAGCTCGCGAGGCTCCTGCTGGGAACCGACAAGGTAGCCGATCATCGCACCGGCCATGCCCTGCGCATCGGCCACGGCCGCAGCCAAAGCCGCTCTGCCATCCGCGATCTCGGTTCGCGCGGAGTCCTTGTCCAGGAACGCCTGCACCTGACCGAGCAAGTGTGACAACGCCGCGCCCTGGTCGCGGGCGATCTTGCGGAAGAAGAAGTCCTGCGCCTGGATCGCGGTGGTGCCCTCATACAGCGAGTCGATCTTGGCGTCGCGGATGTACTGCTCGATCGGATAGTCCTGCAGGTAACCCGATCCGCCGAACGTCTGCAGCGAATCGGTGAGGTAACGGTAGGCCCGTTCGGACCCGAAACCCTTGACGATCGGCAGCAACAGATCGTTGACATGTTCGGCCATCCGGGCATCCGCCCCGGACACGATCGCCGCCACGCTCGGGTCCTGGTGAGCCGCGGTGTACAGGTAGAGCGCGCGCAGGCCCTCGGCGTATGCCTTCTGGGTCAGCAGCGAACGGCGCACGTCCGGATGGTGCAGGATCGTCACCCGGGGCGCGGTCTTGTCCGTCATCTGAGTGAGGTCCGCGCCCTGTACGCGGGTCTTGGCGTACTCCAGGGCGTTCAGGTAACCCGTGGACAGCGTCGCGATTGCCTTGGTACCCACCATCATTCGCGCGTACTCGATGACCTTGAACATCTGGGCGATACCGCTGTGCTCATCGCCGACCAACCAGCCGACGGCGGGTGTGCCGTGCTGCCCGAACGTCAGCTCGCAGGTGGCAGACGCCTTGAGCCCCATCTTGTGTTCCAGGTTGGTGACGTAAACCCCGTTACGCTCACCGATCTCACCGGTCTGCGGATCGAAGTGGAACTTCGGCACGAAAAACAGCGACAATCCCTTGGTGCCCGGGCCCGCTCCGGCGGGCCGCGCGAGCACGGCGTGCACGATGTTCTCGTAGACGTCGCCGGTGTCACCGTTGGTGATGAAGCGCTTGACGCCGTCGAGGTGCCACGAGCCATCGGGTTGCTCGACGGCCCTGGTACGTCCCGCACCGACATCGGAGCCGGCATCCGGTTCGGTCAGCACCATGGTGCCGCCCCAGTTGCGTTCGGCCATCAGCGACGCCCAGTGCTTCTGCTGTGCGTTGCCGAGGCCATGGATGATGTCGGCGAGTACCGGCCCGGAGTGGCAGATGTAGGCCGCGGGCTGCGCGCCCAGCGCGAACTCCGCGATTGCCCAGGTGAGCATCGCCGGCGCAGGCAGACCACCGACGGCCTCGTCGAGACCGACCCGGAACCACTCGCCGTCCTGCCATGCCCGCAGCGCGGCCTTGAAAGGTTCTGGGTAGCTGACGGTGTGCGTCGACGGATCGAATGTGGGTGGGTTGCGGTCGGTTTCGGCGAACGCCTCGGCCAACGGTCCTTCGGCCAGCCGGGCGGCTTCGCTGAGCATCTCGCGCACCGAGGCACCATCGAGCTCGCCGAAGTCACCGGTTGCCAGCGCTTTGTCGATGTTCAGCGCCTCGAACAGGTTGAATTCGACGTCGCGGACGTTGGAAATGTAGTGCCCCATGCGGGTGAGAATAATCCCGCAACCGGCCGAGGTTCCACCGATTCGAATAGCTGTGAGTGCCGCCCCGCGTCGGGTGTTCATCAGTTGTTCACCGACGACCTGCGGATACGCCGGAATACCGGATGCCGACCTCGGCGTTCATTCCTTATGCTTGAACCCACAGACAGGAGGGGCACCGATGTTGCTCATCGAGCTCAACGTCGCCGGCCGTCGCTTCACCCGACGGCTGGGTGATCGCCCGCTCCCCGTCGTCCTGCTGAACCGTCTGAACCGGCAGTTCCGGTCGTCGCGCGCCGCTTAACCGGCCTTGCGCCAGCGCGCGCAGACGAATTCACCGTTGCGGTCCACGTCTGTCAGCACCCATTCCGAGCGTATCGGCAGTAGCCGCGCCCCGGCGCCCAGCGTGCAGGGTGCGTAGGTGACCACCATCTCGTCGACGAGGCCGGCCGCGACGAACTGCGCGGCGGTCCGACCGCCGCCGACCACCCAGACATCTCTGTCTCCCGCGGCGGCCAGCAACTCGGCGTGCAGGCCGGCGATGTCGCCGTCGAACGTCTGCACCGGGTGACCGTCCTGCACGATCCCCGGCCTGCTGGTGAGAACCCAGCTGGGCTGGGTGTACATCCACTGGCCCGGTTGGTTTTTCACGATCCACTCGTAGGTCGACGACCCCATGGCCAGCGCCCCGACCTCGGCGACGAAGGCCTCGTAACCGAACGGTCCGTTCGGGTCGAAATCGCGTGTCAGTAGCCAGTCCAGGCTGTCCGCCTCATCGACGATGAATCCGTCCAGCGTGGAAGCGGTGAAGTAGATCGTCTTCATGTCAGTCCCTTCGCATCCATTCGAGTGGGTCGCCACGGTGCACCTGGACTCCATGGCGGATCAGCATGGCGCGCACCACTTCTCGGCGATGCGCCGAGTAGGTGAGGACATGCGCGATGATGCCGTACAGCTGGAAGGACTCGGGCGGATCACACAGCGCGTCGATCACGGTGTCGGTCAGCCGGCCCTGCTCGCCGTAGTCGCGCACCATCGCCGTCCAGCGCGCCGACACCTCGTCGTGGTCGGCGGCCAACCGCGGGGCCGCGCGGATACCGGGGCGGACGGGCTGGTCGCGCCCCTCGATGCTGGCCAGCCAGACCTCCTTGGTCCACACCAGCGCGCCGAGCACCGCCGCGACGCTGGGCTCTTCGCCGTCCCAGTCCAGGATCACCTGCCCCGGTGAAACCGGTTCGTTCCATTGCGTTTCCGACAATCCGGCGGCCGCACCGATGAGCGCCGCGGTATCGGCGATGTCGTGCGCGATCATCAGCAGCGAGATATCGGGGCGCTGCGCATCCCCGGGGCTGTCCAGCCACAACGATTCCGGTGGATGGAAATGCATCCCGTTGGGGGCGGGTAGCCGGAACCCGACATCGGTGGCCTGCGACGGCGGGACCCCGAAGGCGCGCCGGAACGCGCGGGAGAACACCTCCGGCGCCGACCATCCCTCGTCGAGGGCGACCGCGGCCACCCCTTCCCCGCGCTGCAACCGCCACGCCGCCCGCTCCAGCATCACGCGGCGACGCAGCGCGGCAGGCGGTTCGCCGGTGAGCCGGCTGACCTCCCGGGAGAAGTGAAACTCCGAGGCGAAGCTGCTGCGGGCCATACCGGCGACGTCGGTGTTTCCGCTGTCCACCACCGAGTCGAGCAACTCACGGAGCCGATCCCGGCGCGGCCCATTCGGCGGAACACTCACAGCTTCCGAGTATCGCGGCAACCCCCGACCGGCGACATGACATTTCCTGCTGGACCACGGGAACTAGACTCCGGAACCGGTGAGTGAATTCGATGCGCTGTGCGCCAACGACGGTGACCTGGCCGACCTACGCCTGGAGGTTCGGCGGTTCGTGCACGCCGACCGGGAGAGCTTCGGCTGGCAGCCCGAGATCGACTCCTGGCTGACCAGCTGGGACGCCGGTTTCAGCGAACGGCTGGCCGATGCCGGTTTCGTCGGGCTGACCATCCCCACCGAGTACGGCGGTCACGGGCTGGGCTTCCTGCACCGTTACGTCGTGACAGAGGAACTGCTCGGGGCGGGTGCCCCGGTGGCCGCACACTGGTTCGCCGACCGTCAGGTCGCGCCGTCACTGCTGAGCTACGGCAGCGAAGAGCAGCGCAAGCGGCTGCTGCCCGGGATCGCCACCGGCAGCCTGTACTCGGCGATCGGGATGAGCGAACACGGCGCCGGCTCGGACCTGGCCGCGACCGCCACCCGCGCCACCCGCACCGACGGGGGCTGGGTGCTCAACGGCACCAAGGTGTGGACCAGCGGCGGGCACCGCGCCCATTTCGCGATCGTGCTGGCCCGCACCAGCCCGCTGGATCCCGAACACCGGCACGCCGGCTTCAGCCAGTTCATCGTCGCGCTGGATTCCCCCGGCATCACCATCAGCCCGATCATCACGCTCGACGGTCACCACCACTTCAACGAGGTGACCTTCGACGATGTCGCGGTCGGTGACGCCGACGTGCTGGGTGAGGTGGGCGACGGCTGGCATCAGGTGACCGCCGAGCTCGGTTTCGAGCGCAGCGGCCCGGAGCGCATCCTGTCCACCGCGATCCTGATCTTCGGGGTGATCAGGGCGCTCGGCGCCCAGCAGGTCGATGACCGCACCGCCGCGGAGGTCGGCGACCTGATGGGCCGGGTGACGGCGCTGCGGCAGTTGTCGGTGTCGGTGGCCCGGGCACTGTCGGACGGGCAGGACGCGGCGACACGGGCCGCCCTGGTGAAGGACCTGGGGACGCGTTTCGAGCAGCAGTCGGTGGAGTTGTGCGCGGACCTGCTGGACTACGTCGATGACGACGCGGACTTGCGTGCCATCCTCGACACCGCACGCCGGCATTCGCCGATGTTCACGCTGCGCGGCGGGACCAACGAGGTGCTGCGCGGTGTGATCGCCCGCGGCCTGGGAGTGCGATGAGCGAGTTGGATGAGCTGAAGCAGCTGGTCGCTGACATCGGCCGGCGGTCCTATGACGCCCGGTTCGGCAAGCGCCGGCTGCCCGAGGTCTTCGACGCCGACCTGTGGCGCACTCTCGACGAGTCCGGGTTGACCCGGCTGACCACCGAGCAGGGCGCGGGACCGCGTGAGGCCGCCATCGTGCTCGCCGGGCTGGCCCGCCACGGTGCCGCCGTGCCGGTCGCCGAGACCGATCTGCTGGCAGGCTGGCTGGCCGGCGAGGCGGGGCTGGACGTCCCGGCCGGCCCGCTCACGGTGGCGATCGGCGCGGCAGGTGCCGCCCGCGAGGTGCCGTGGCCGTCGGACGCCGCCGTCGTCCTGGCCGCCCGGGAACCCGACGGACTGCACGTCGGCCTGCTCGACGACCCCGAGGTCACCCTCGGGTACAACCTGGCCGGTGAGCCTCGCGGCACGCTGCGGTACGGCACAGACGGGCTGACCCGGCTGGATCCGGCCGCCGATGACGAATTGGTGCGCCGCGGTGCGTGGGCCCGGTGCGTGCAGATCGTCGGTGCCTTCGACTCTGCGCTGGAGCTGACCGTCGCGCATACGTCCGAGCGGGTGCAGTTCGGCCGGGCACTGAGCAAGTTCCAGGCCGTGCAGCACTCACTGGCCGCCATGGCGGGCGAGATCGAACAGGCCAGGGCGGCAACCGACCTGGCCACCGCCGCGGTGGCCGACCACGGGTTCGCCGACGCCAGGTCCGATTACGCGGTGACGATCGCCAAGATCGCCGTCGGCCGCGCCGTCACCCCGGTGACCACCATCGCCCATCAGTTGCACGGCGCCATCGGCGTCACGATCGAGCACCAGTTGTGGTCGGCGACCATGCGGGCACGCAGCTGGTCCGACGAGTTCGGCAGCACCGCGTCCCACGCCCGGCGCCTGGGCCGGCTGGTGCTCGACGCCGCCGACCCGTGGGACGTGCTGATCAGCTCACCGTGATCGTCACGAATCCAGCACCTGACTGACCCGGGCCTCCACGTCACCGAGCCCGCCCAGGTCGATCCCGAACCGCCCGGTGAGCTGGTCGAGCACGTCGGCGGCGGAGTTCAGCCGGATCTTCTCGGTGCCGCCCGCGGCGTGGATGGCGAGGTGGCGGCCGCGCAGATTCCAGCGCGCATCGTCGGTGACCAGGGCGACGGACAGCCCGACGACGAAGCCGGACTTCGGGTAGGTCGAGACGTACCAGCTGCCGACCTCCAGATCGATGAGGCGTCTCGGCTCGTCGGTGAACAGATACAGCGGCTCCCACCGATCGCGGATCTGCGCCTCCAGTCGCAAGGTGCCCGCACCGGCGTCGACGATCCGGTAGGGCTCATGGCGGGTCTGCTGCACCGGCCCGGCTTCCAGGCGGATCGGCGAGGACAGCGTCTGTCCGCCGAATCCGACATCGGCCAGGAACCGCCCGTCGACGCCGGGGACGGTGACCGCCAGCACGTTGTGCGTCATTGCCGGCATCGGCGCATCCCACGCCGCCGGCGGCGATGCATCGAACTCGCCCATCCACACGACTCGTCCGGCCAGCCGGTCCACTCCGAACCCGAGGGCCTCCAGCGCGTAGCCGAACAGCCCGTTCTGTTCGTAGCAGTACCCTCCGCGGCGGCGGTGCACCAGTTTGTCGACCAGGGCGGTCGCGCCGAGGTCGACGACGGGCGTGCCCAGCACCGGGTCCAGAGTCTCGAACGGGATGGACCTGTTGTGCGCGGCGTGCAGAGCGTGCAGGGTGTCCAGTGTCGGTTCCGCCGGGCTGGAGCGCAGCGACCCGGGGATAGTCTGAGCCGGCCCCTGATAGCCGATCCGAGCGAGGTAGGCCGCGATGTCCGGTGTCATGCCCCCATCCTGGGTCCTCAACCTCGGTTCAGGTCAACGGACCTTTGACCGCCTACCGGTTCCATGCGAAACTAGAACACGTTCTAGTTTCAACATCGGAGGCACCCCATGAGCTCGCCCGATATCGATCCCACCGAGATCACCAAGTTCGACCCCAGCCTCACCGAGCGGGTGATGGGGCTGCTGCGGCCGTTCCTGAAGGCGTATCACCGCTCCGAGGTCCGCGGCCTGGAGAACTTCCCCAATGGCGGCGCGCTGGTGGTGTGCAACCACTCCGGTGGCCTGTTCCCCATGGATGTGCCCATTTTCGCGGCCGACTTCTACGAGCGGTTCGGCTACGGGCGCCCGGTGTACACGTTGAGCCACGCCATGCTGATGATCGGCCCCACCGGCGACTTCTTCAAGAAGACCGGCTTCATCCTGGCCAGCCACGAGAACGCCGATGAAGCGCTGCGCTCCGGCGGAGTCGTGGTGGTGTTCCCCGGCGGTGACTACGACGTCTACCGTCCCAGCAGCGAGGCCAACACGATCGACTTCGACGGCCGGCAGGGCTATGTGCGCGCGGCCATCAACGCCGGGGTGCCCATCGTGCCGATGGTCGGCATCGGCGGGCAGGAAACCCAGCTCTACCTGTCCCGCGGCACCTGGCTGGCCAAGCGGCTCGGCCCGATCGCCCGGCTGGCCCGCACCAAGATCGTCCCGCTGTCCTTCGGTTTCCCGTTCGGGCTGTCGGCCGTCGTGCCGATGAACGTGCCGCTGCCCGCCAAGATCGTCATGCAGGTACTCCCGCCGGTCGACATCGAGGCCCAGTTCGGTGAGACACCCGATATCGACGAGGTCGATGCCCATGTCCGTCGCGTCATGCAGCGCGCTCTCGACGAATTGGCCGCCGAACGCCGCCTGCCGGTGATCGGCTGATGGGGCTGTTCGACAAGGTCACCGATACCGCCGGCCTGATCGGAACCATGGTGCGCGCCGGTGTCATCGCGCCGCTGCGGCCCGACAAGTATCTGCGCATCGGGGCCGCGATGGCCCGCGAAAACATGGGCATCACTTCGGGATTCGCCAGCGCCGCCCAGCGCTGCGGTGACCGGATCGGGCTCATCGACGAGCTCGGGGCACTGACGTGGCGTGAGATCGACCAGCGCGCCGACGCTTTGGCCGCCGGGCTGCAAAAACTGACGGCCGGCGAGCACCACCCTCATGTCGCCGCCGGGGTGGCTCCGCCGGTGGTGGGCATCATGGCCCGCAACCACCGCGGTTTCATCGAGGCGCTGATCGCGGCCAACCGCATCGGTGCCGACGTGCTGTTGCTGAACACGTCCTTCGCCGGGCCGGCACTGGCCGAGGTGTGGGAACGGGAATCGGCCGGACGTACCGGTGCGGTCATCTACGACGAGGAGTTCACCCCGACCCTCGACCGCGCCCTGGCCGACGCGCCCGGGGTGGCCCGCATCGTGGCCTGGACCGACACCGCACCGACCGGACCGACCGTCGCGCACCTGATCACCGAGCACGCCGGGCAGCAACCCCGGCGGGCCAAGGAGAAGTCCAAGGTCATCCTGCTGACCTCGGGGACCACCGGAACACCCAAGGGCGCCAAGCATTCCGGCGGTGGACCTGAGGTCCTCAAGGCGATCCTGGACCGCACCCCGTGGCACACCGAGGAGCCGGTGGTCGTCGCCGCGCCGATGTTCCACGCCTGGGGGTTCTCCCAACTGGCCTTCGCCGCCTCGATGGCGTGCACCATCATCACCCGGCGCAAGTTCGACCCGGAGGCCACACTCGCGCTGGTGGACACCCACCGGGCCACCGGATTGTGTGTGGTGCCGGTGATGTTCGACCGCATCGTCGAGTTGCCCGACGAGATCCGCAACCGCTACAGCGGGCGCACCCTGCGCTTCGCCGCGGCGTCCGGGTCCCGGATGCGTCCCGATGTCGTCATCAAGTTCATGGATCAGTTCGGCGATGTCATCTACAACAATTACAACGCCACCGAGGCCGGCATGATCGCCACCGCGACGCCGACCGATCTGCGCGCCGCGCCCGACACGGCCGGAAAACCGGCCGAGGGCACCGAGATCCGGATCCTGGACGACGAGCTGCGGGTGCTGCCGCCCGGCGAGACGGGCACCATCTACGTGCGCAACTCGACCCAGTTCGACGGGTACACCTCGGGCAGGACCAAGGACTTCCACGACGGGTTCATGAACTCCGGTGACGTCGGCTACCTGGACGCCAACGGCCGGCTGTTCGTGGTGGGCCGCGATGACGAGATGATCGTCTCCGGGGGAGAGAACGTCTACCCCATCGAGGTGGAGAAGACGCTGGTGGCCCACGATGCGGTGGCCGAGGCCGCCGTCATCGGGGTCGACGACGAACAGTTCGGTCAGCGACTCGTCGCCTTCGTGGTGCTGCGCGACGCGGGAGAACCTGTGACCGCCGATGTTTTGAAGCGGTACGTCCGGGACAATCTGGCCAACTACAAGGTGCCGCGAGACATCACCATTCTGGATGAATTGCCGCGCAACAGCACCGGAAAGATCCTGCGCAGTGAACTCGCACAACGCACCACGGGGTAAGCCCAGGCCGCTGCTGGGAGCCCTGGCCGAACTGGCCAATGCCGCCAACGCGGTGCGCCCGTTGGGCCGCAAGGGCTACAGCACCGTGGCGACGTTCGCGTTCGGCTGGCCGACATCGGAGAACGCCCCGCTGCTGTTCACCGGCTCGGTGCTGGACGTGATCCGGCGGGCGCTGCTGGGGCACTACCGCACCCGCAACGGCCGGATCTCCCTGGCGCCCAAGGTCCTCACCTGGGGGCTGCTGGCGTTGTTGCAGCGCCGCGAGGTGGAGTCGAAGCGGTACTTCGAGGATCCGCTGAAGGCGGCCCTCGGTGCGGACTACCGGGAGGCCGAGGAACCCGAACGGCGTCCGCGCGGCGTCTTCGGAACGGGATGGTCCCGGCGGCGCTACGTGCACAAGACGGCACGCTACGGCCCGCACGGCCCCAATCTCGCGGACATCTGGATGCGGCCCGATCTGCCCAAGGACGGGAAAGCCCCGGTGCTGCTGCAGATCCCCGGCGGCGCGTGGATGATCGGGATGCGCCGCCCGCAGGCCTACCCGATGCTGAGCCGGCTGGCCGAGCGCGGCTGGATCTGTGTGTCGATCGGGTACCGGATCAGTCCGAGATACACCTGGCCCGACCACATCGTGGACGTCAAGCAGGCGATCGCCTGGGTGAAGGCGAACATCGCGGACTACGGCGGCGATGCCGAAAACATCTATCTCACCGGCGGTTCGGCCGGCGGGCACCTCACGGCGCTGGCCGCGCTCACCCCGAACGACCCCAAATGGCAGCCCGGTTTCGAAGACGCCGACACCTCGGTGGCTGCGGCGGTGCCGATCTACGGCCGATACGACTGGTTCACCGATACCGGCAACGGCAGGCCCGAATTCATCAAGATCCTGGAGAAGTTCATCGTCAAGTTGCCGTTCGACGACCACCCGCAGGCGTACCTGGACGCCTCACCGATCACCCTGGTGCACGCCGACGCGCCGCCGTTCTTTGTGCTGCACGGCGAGGACGATTCGGTGATCCCGGTGCGCGAGGGCCGCGAGTTCGTCGATGCGCTCAAGAGCGTCTCGAAGGCGCCGGTCATCTACGCCGAGATTCCACACGCCCAGCACGCGTTCGACTTCTTCGGCTCGGCACACGGGCACAACACCGCCGCCGCCGTGGAGCGCTTCCTGAACTGGGTGCGCGGCTGACCTACCCTGCCGAATGGCCAGTTGTCACACGCATTTTCACCTTCAGCGTGTCACAACTGGCCACTGGGCGTCAGCACAGCGGCGTGTGCCGGCAGACGGCGTCCGGCGGCGGCGGTAACTGCGGGCGCGGAAGCTGCGGTGGCGGTGGCAGCCGGGGCGGCGGTGGCAGTCGCGGCCCGCGCTGACCCCCGTCCCCGCCATTGCCGCTCACCGGAGGTGGGGCAGGCGCGGGCTCGGCCGGTGCCGGGGGCAGGGCCGGAGGCAACTGGGACGGTGGCGGCGCGGGCCCGGTGGCCGAGGGCAGCGCGGACATCGCCCAGATCGCGATCGGCTGCGGGTCCAGCATGTAGTTCGCGGGAGCGGCGGTGAGTTGCAACTGCGTCGGCAAGACACCGGGCTTGACGTGGAAGAACACCCAGCCCGTCACGTCGCCGATCACCCGCGCGGGTAACGGGCGCGACGCGAGGACGACCGGCCTCGACGGGGGGACCTGTTCTCCGCCGCTGACCAGCAGCCGGAAGCCGCCGTTCGGGCCCGTCGCGTCGATGGGGGCGGACACATCGGCGAAGGAGACCTCGATGCCGAGCTCCAGTTCGTCTCCGGTGTTCTGACGGACCAGGGCCATGGTGTCCGCCCGCGGTGTGACGGTGGCCCCCTTCGCCGTCAGCGGCGCCCCCAACAGCGCCGTACCGGGAAGAATCGACACCTCGGAGTGCTCGGCGCTGGAACTCACCGGGTCCGACGAGTTCGCCGAGTGGGGAGCCGGCCCGTAGGAGCAGCCGGCCACCACGACGACCGCGGCCACAGCACCCAGGACTTTCATGCCGTCATTCTCGCCCATACCCGGCGCCGCGGCGCAGGCATGTCACGTCAGCGCGGCCTCGATGACCGTCAGCTCCTCGGAAATCCCTGCCGCATGCCGGATCTCGCGCAGCTCCTGGACCATCGCCTCGGTCACCTCATGCGGGTCCTTGACCGTGTCGGTGTCGGAGATGACCGAGATGTTCAGCTGGTCCACATAGCTCCAGACCGTGATGTTCAACCCGCTGGCCGCGGTCAGCGGCCCGACCGAGTAGATCTCGGTGACCGTGGCACCGCCGACCTTGCCCTGTTCCCGCGGGCCGGGCACGTTGGAGATGTTCAGGTTGAGCACCTTGTTCTGCCCGTCCTTGTCCGACAACCGGCGGAACAGCGCCTCGACGGCGGCCGGGGGCATATAGGAAGCCCAGCGGGCCACCAGCTCGGGCCCGATCAGCTGGCTGCTCTCCTTGGCCAGCGATGCCGCCGCACTGGCCTGACGGACCCGCTCCAGGACGTCGGGTTCGTCGACCGGCAGCGCCATCAACACACCGGTGAACCGGTTGCCCGAGATGCGATCGGGTGAGAAGTCGAAGCTCATCGGCACCGAGGCCAGCAGCGGATGGTCGGCCTTGCCCTCGTACTGCAGTTGCAGTTTGCGCAGCGCACCGGAGGACATCGCCAGCACCATGTCATTGATGGTGGCGCCCAACTGTTTTCCGGTCGACTTCACATCGGCCAGCGCAAGCGAGGCCGTCGCGAACCGGCGTCCGGGGGTGAGCACATGATTCATGAAGCTCGGCGGCGGGGTGAACGGTCTGGTCAGTTCCGGGCCGAACTTGTGCTGGCTGCGACGCACCCGGGCGACACCGCCCGCGGTGTACTTGACCAGACCCGGGATCCGGCCGATCTGGCGCAGGTGGTCGGTGAAGGCGGAGCGGACCAGCTCGGACTTCGACGGGTCGGGATCGGTCGCGTAGGAATCGCGTTCCCGTTGCGGCCCGCCCTGCAGGTCCATCCCGCGGGCGAGCAGGTTGGCCGATGCCACACCGTCGGCCAGTGCGTGGTGGATCTTGCCGACCACGGCGATCCGGTCGTCGGCGAGACCTTCGACGAAGTACATCTCCCACAACGGCCGGCTGCGATCCAGCGGGGTGCTGGCGATCTCACCGATGGCTTCGTCGAGTTCGCGGCGGCCGCCGGGAGCGGCTACCCGCCAGGGGCGGACGTGGTATTCCAGGTCGACATCGGTGTTCTCCCGCCACATCGGGTGGTGGAACTTGAACGGGATGTCGACGAGCTGGTAGCGGAACGGATCCAGCTTGTGCAGCCTGCCGTGCAGCACCTTGCGGAAGTCCTCCACGCCGAAGGTACGGTCACCGAGCCCGTGCAGGTCGATGATCGCGATCTTCAAGGTGTGCATGTGCACGTTGGGCGCTTCCGTGTACAGCAGGAACGCATCCCAACCGCTGAGCCTTTTCACCGGCTAATTCCTCCCCTGCCTGGAGGAGTCTATATAACCGCCTTGGCCTTGCGCGCCGTCGAGTTTCGGTGGATCTGGTTGAGGAACAGTCCGATTGCCTTCGCCATCGCGCCGGTACGCGCGCCGTCGGTCATGTCGAATCCGTGGCCCGCGCCGGGGAACTCGACGTAGCTGACCGGCCCGGCCGAGGTGGTTTCGAGACGATCGACGAAACTCCGCGCCTGGGCGACCGGGATCACGGTGTCCCCGGACCCGTGGATGACCAGGAACGGCGGCGCGTCGCGGTGCACCCTGGCGATCGGGGAGGCCTTCCGGAAGATCTCCGGATGGCGGGTGATCGTGCGGCCGACGACGACGCGTTCCAGGAAGTCCACGAAGCGGTCCCGTTCGACCGTGGAGCGGTCCTCCCAGTCGTAACGACCGTAGATGCCCACCACGGCGTCCACCGAGGTGTCCGCATCATCGGGCAGATCGCCCTGCAGTTCGGGATCGTTCGGCGTCAGCCCGGCCAGTGCGGCCAGGTGACCACCGGCGGAGCAGCCCGCGACGGCCACGAAGTTGCGGTCCCCGCCGAACTTGTCGACATTGGCCCGGGCCCACGCGATCGCCGCTTTCACATCGGTCATGTGGCGCGGCCAGCGGTGGTGCGGCGCCACCCGGTAGTCGATGGACAGGCAGACCCAGCCCTGTTCGGCCAGGTGCGACAACATGGCATACCCCTGCAGCATCCGGCTGCCGTGCACCCAGGCGCCGCCCGGGACGAACAGCAGCACCGGCGCGGGCTCGCTGGGCAGTTCGGCGGGGCGCCACACGTCCAGCAGTTGCATCGGGTGGTCGCCGTAGCGCACCGAGGTGCGGCGCACGTTGCGCCGGTATTCCATCGTGTTCCACAGTGGCGGGAGCTGTTCGGGCGCAGGCCAGTCCCCGGCCAGGTCGGCGGCGGTGACCACGCTGCGTAACCCGTCCTTGGCGACCGTCACCGTCTGATCCCGTTCGGCCTTGCGCACCGCGCCGTTGCCGGGCGCGAACCAGGCCTTGGCCGTCGAAGACATCATCTCGGGGAACTGACGGAAACCCCACACCCCCATCGCGGCCAGGCCACCGAGTGGCTCAAGCTGCTTACCGATCACCGGCAGCGAAGCCGAGGCAACCGATAGAGCGAGCATACGATCGGCATGATTGGCCTTCAGCAACCATCGTGCACGGCTCATCAACGTCGGTCCGGGGTACCGGGTGTCCGGTGTGGCCGTCATGGCGCGAGCGTACCCGCGCAGGCCCATTCCTAAGCAGACATTCTCGGCAATCTGTCTACACGATGGTCAAATTGTGACCCGCATCACTTATGGCCGCGCCGGTGCGGCCGGTAACTTCATTCTCATCATGAGCATGTCTGCGCTGGCCATCACCGAAGAACATCAGGATCTCGCGGCCTCGGCCATCGGGCGACTCCAGCGGTCCGGCAGCCGCGCCGCCGCCCGCGCCACCCTCGATCAGCCCGGCAGCTATTCGCGCGAAATCTGGTCCGCGGGAGCAGAACTGGGCTGGAATGGGCTGGCGATCGCCGAGAAATTCGGCGGATCGGGTTTCGGCTTGCCCGAGCTGGCGATCATCGCCGAGATCACCGGCCGCGAGCTGACCCCGGGCCCGTTTCTGCCGACCGTGGCAGCGGCCCTGGTGATCGACCGGTGTGCTCCGGATTCCGTTCGGGCCCAACTGCTTCCGGGCCTTGCCGATGGCAGCACCGTGGCCGCGCTCGGCCTCAACGGACTGGTGTGCATGGAGTCCGATCTGACCGCCATCGCCCAGTGGCCGGCGGTACCGGGCGCTCCGGACGCCGATGTGCTGGTGCTGGCCGCCGGCGCGGACCTCCTCGTGGTGGACGCGGCTGCCGACGGCGTCACCGTCACCGCGCTGCCGTCCCTGGACACCACCCGGTCGATCGGCTCGGTGTCGATGCGCGGGGCCGCGATTCCCGCCGACCGGGTGCTGCGCGGAGCCGCCCGGCACGCCCGCACCGTCTTCCGCATCCTGGCCGCGGCGGAATCCGTCGGCATCAGTTGGGCCAGCCTGGACATGGCGGTCGAGTACGCGAAGGTCCGTGAACAGTTCGGCCGCACCATCGGCACCTTCCAGGCCGTCAAGCACCATGCCGCGAACATGCTCGTCGACGCCGAACAGACCACCGCGGCGACCTGGGCGGCCGCCCGCGCCGGCGACCTCGACGCGGCGTGGCTGCCGGCGGCGACGGCCGCGGCGCACGCCATCCGGGCGCAGGTCTTCAATGCGCAGAACAACATTCAGCTACACGGCGGCATCGGATTCACCTGGGAGCACGATGCCCACCTGTACCTGCGCCGAGCGCGCACGCTGTCTGCCCTGCTCGCCGACGGCAACGATCCGCTGGCCGATCTCGTCGACGCGCAGCGTGCCGGGCAGACCCACGGGGTGGCCTTCAGCGTGCCCGCGGAGGCCGAGCAGTACCGTGCGGCCGCCGCGGAGGCCGCCGCCACGGTCCGCACCCTGCCCGAGGCCGAGCAGCGTGACTTCCTGGTCGACTCCGGCTATCTGGTGGCGCATTGGCCGAAGCCGTGGGGCCGGGGAGCGGACGTGCTGGAACAGCTGGTCATCGAGGAGGAGTTCCGCGATACAGACATTCCGGACATGGGCATCACCGGATGGGTGACCCTGACCATCGTCCAGGCCGGCACCGACGATCAGCGCGAGCGCTGGGTGGAGCCGGTACTGCGCGGGCAGTCGATGTGGTGTCAGCTGTTCTCCGAGCCCGAGGCGGGTTCGGATGCGGCCGCGGTGCGGACATCGGCCAAACGTGTCGACGGCGGCTGGAAGGTGACCGGCCAGAAGGTGTGGACCAGCCTGGCTCAGCACTGTCAGTGGGGCCTGGCGACCGTGCGCACCGATCCCGAGGCACCCAAGCATGCCGGTGTCACGATGATGGCGATTGATATGAAAGCACCTGGTGTGCAGGTCAACCCGCTGCGCGGCATCACCGGCGACGCCCATTTCAACGAGGTGTTCTTCGATGACGTCTTCGTCCCCGACGCCGATGTGGTCGGCGACGTGAACAAGGGCTGGCTGGTCGCCCGCGCCACACTGGGCAATGAGCGCATCTCGATCGGCGGTGGATCGGGCGCCCCGACCGGCTTCACTGCCGCCGATGTGGTCGCACTGCTGGATCAGGCGCCGCCCGCGGTGGCGGCAGCGCATGTGCACGAGGCCGGGCGGGTGATCGCCGAGACCCTGACGCTGCCGATGCTCAACCTGCGCCGGGTCAGCCGGGCGATCGCGGGAGCCGAACCGGGCCCGGAGGGCAATGTGACCAAACTGCTGGTGGCCGAGCAGTCGCAGCTACTGACCGAACTGGGCATGGCGCTGGCCGGGGTGTCGGCCGTCACCGGCCGCAACGACGCACTGGCCCGGACATACCTGGGCAACCGCGCCATGACGATCGCCGGCGGGACCTCGGAGATCACCCGCAACACCATCGCGGAGCGAATCCTCGGGCTGCCGCGCGATCCGCTGCTCAAATAGCGCCGAGGAGAACAACATTCGGTGAACACTCGATGGCGACCCGAGCGCGGACGGCGCGGCCATGCTTATACCTGACGTCATGTCCGAGCACACCGATCTGGCCGATATCCTGCTCTCGCTGCGCGGCGTATGGGACGAGGCCGCCGTCGACGAACTCGACCATGCGCTGCAGTCAGCCGCCCGCGCGATCGATGACGGGGCCGACGACGAGCTGGTGCTGGCCGCTGCACTGCACGACATCGCGCACAGCCCGCTGCTGCCCGCGGGCGCGGCGCATGACCTGCTGGCGCGGGAATGGCTGACACCCCGGTACGGGGAACGGGTGGGCTGGCTGGCCGGCGCCCATGTGGCCGCGAAACGCTATCTGGCGGCCACGGTGCCCGGCTACCAGCTCAGCGCCACATCCGAACAGTCGCTGCTGCATCAGGGCGGAGCGGCCGCCGATCCTGCCTTCGTCGGTCATCCGTGGTGGCCGGATGCGTTGCGGCTGAGGCACTACGACGACGCAGCCAAGGCCCCCGGTGCCCCAGGCGCCACCGTCGAACAGGTACTGGAGATCGCGCGACGGGTGGCCGGCACGCGAGATACCGATCCGGACGGCGCACGGTAAGCAATACTGTCGAGGTGTCGACAACCGCCGCCTTCCACCGGGACCTCGCCCGCTTCGCCCGCTTCCTGCCACGCAAGATCGTCACTCCGACGAGTCTTGCTCTGCTGCAGCGAATGACCGCGCTGACCGACCGTCGCGTCCCGCACGGTGTCGAGGCGCTCACCCTGACCTCGGGTGTCGGAGTACGGCTGTACCGGCCGACCGGGGTGAGTTCTCCCGGTCCGGCGTTGCTGTGGATTCACGGCGGCGGATATGTGATCGGCAGCGCCTCCCAGGACGACGTGCTGTGCCGCCGCTTCGCGTCCACGCTCGGCGTGACGGTGGCCTCGGTGGAGTACCGGCTGGCCCCCCAGCATCCGTATCCGGCCGGTCTGGAGGACTGCTATGCGGCCCTGACCTGGCTGGCGGGGTTGCCCGCAGTCGACACGGGGCGGGTCGCGATCGGGGGCGCCAGCGCCGGCGGCGGTCTGGCCGCTGCACTCGCGCTGCTGGCCCGTGACCGGGGCGAGGTGCCGCTGGCGGCGCAGCTGCTCGTCTACCCGATGCTCGATGACCGCTCGGTGGGCCCGCAGTTCGACGACCCGGGGCATCGGTTGTGGACACAGGAAAGCAATCGTTTTGGCTGGTCGGCCTATCTGGGCGAGGCCGACCCTGAGGTCGCGGTGCCGGCCCGTCGCGACGATCTGAGCGGGTTGCCCCCGGCCTGGGTCGGCGTGGGCACCCTGGATCTGTTTCACGACGAGGACCTCGCCTACGCCCAGCGGTTGCGCGCGGCGGGTGTGCCGTGTGATGTCGAGGTCGTCCAGGGGGCTTTTCACGGATTCGACGGCGTCGCGCCGAAAACCGCGGTGTCGCGCGCCTTCTTCGACAGCCAGTGCGCCGCGCTGCGGCGGGCGTTCACCGGCGAACCGGTCCCGTCACCCGCGTAGGCGGATGACGGGAGCTCCGATTCTGCTAGCCGGCCATGAATTCCGAGTAGGCCGATGCCAGTTCGGGCGACAGCAACGCGACGTTGCACTCCCGCTGGGTGTCCCCGATCGGCGCCAGGATCCCGCGCAGCTCGTAGTACTCCTGCGAGTTCGCGGTGAAGTACGCCCGGATATTGGCCGATGCCTCGGCACGCGGCTGCGTGCGCGCCGCCTGGACCACCTGATTGGCGCCCGGGTGGGCACTCAGGTAGGCGCTCGCGGCGCCGGTCACCGAGCTGACGGTGCCGGCCACGGCGTCAGGATTGCAGTTCGGGGCGGCCGAAGCGGTCGGCGCAGCTATCAGTGCGGCAGCGGCCGCACCCAGCAGACTGCTCGCGGCGACCCGGCGCATGCTTGTGTTCTTCAGCTTCATGATTGATTGGTGTCCTTCGTGTTCTGATCTTTTGTATGCCTCGTTCTAGACATCCCAGGCTTACGGTCCCAGACCCGAAAACAACGGTACGCGTGTCTTGTTGGTGCCCCGTGCGGCCGAATGCCAAACGTCGGCCCGTGGCAGCCGGTGTTACATCATCCGAACGTGAGTTCGGTCGCATTCACGCCGGTTTCGGACCTGTGTTCGCAGGATTGCCGGCATTTTCTTATGTCAACCGGCAAACACTTAATTGATCGTGATCTCCCACTGTGACCGGATTGTTATCCGGCCGCGCCGCCGGACCGCCATTCGCCGGAGTTTTCGGCGCGCTGCCGGTGGGTAGCCAGCCCAGGCATTCGTCACACCGTCAGAAAGGGAGCCGATGCCTCGCGGTAAAGGTATGTACGTCGACGACGATTCCGGTGACGACTCCCGGCCGAAGGTGGACGAGTCCGATGTCGACGAGCAGACACCGGATGTGCACAAGCCCGAACCCGGCTCCGAACCACCGGACTGACCTCACCTGCGATAGCTGAGTTCACCGTCGATCAAGGTGGCCACCACGGCGCCGCCGTCCAGGTCTTCGAGAAGGTCCGCCGGCGGCACGCCGAGGACGCACAGATCACCCGGCTGTCCGGGCGCCACGCTGCGCGGGGCCGTCGGCGCGGCCGCGGTGCCCAGGAACAGCTCGAGCGCGGCGCGTGGACTGATCCGTTCGGCCTCGCCCAGCACCGCCCCGCTCGGCGTGCGGCGGTGTACCGCGGCACGCATGGCGGCCCAGGGATCGCCGTCACCGAACGGCATATCCGTCGACAGAGCCACCCGAATACCGGCATGCAGCAGTGACGCGATGCGCCACAGCTGATGATGCTCGTCGGCCGGGACGTCCGTCAGGTACTGGTCACCGCGTTCGGCCACGAAGTTGGGCTGGGTCACCACCGTGACGCCCAGATCCGCGAGGTCGCTGAGACAGTCGTCGGGCACCACCGCGGCATGCTCGATGCGGTCATCGGGGTGGCCGCCGGCGGCGCGCAACGCGGCAATGGTGACGACGAGCTGGGCCGCGGTCACACAGTGCACGGCGACCGGCGCCCCGTCGCGGTGGCGCCGGGCCACCCAGTCGGTGAGCTCGTCGAGGTTCAGACTGTCGTCATGCAGGATTCGCTTGCCGGGTGCCAGATGGTGCAGCCGCTGACGCATTCCGCCGTGTCGGTGCACCTCGTCCAACTTGACGATGTCGCCGATGTCGAGATCCGGTGTGGCATCGGTGATTCCCGTGATCCCATACGCGGACAGCCGATTGCTCAGCTCATCGATCGCGGTATCGCGGCGTTGCAATGCATCCGACCAGGTGCGGTCGGCGCTGCGCAGCCTGCCATCGGGGTGATCGGCCAGGCCCACCGCGGCCAGGCCCTTCGAGTTCAAGGTCCACAGGATGCCGCTGCGATGCTGAATCCGCACCGGGACCGGCGGGGCGAGCGTATCGAGCCTGTCCCGGTCCAGCGGACCGGCCACCGCCTCGTGGTAGCCGACAGCGCGGATCCAGCCGTCCTCGCCGGGTTCGGCGTCGGCCAGTACCCGGGCCAGGTCGTCGCGACCGCTCACCTCCGCGGTACCGACCCGGACCGAATCCGCCGCCGCCGCAGCCGAATGCACGTGCACATGGTGATCGTGCAACCCGGGGATGACCGCGCCACCGGCGGCGTCGAGCACCCGGTCGTCGGGGTGCGGGGTGAGGCGGGGGGCCATCTCGGTGATCTGCGCGCCGACCCGGATGTCGACCACCCGTCCGTCGAGCAGCGCTGCCCGTTGGATCAACATGACACGGAATGCCTTTCGTCCAGCAGTGCGTGCACCGCAGCGTTGTCGGCGCCCAGTGCGGATGCCGACGGGCCCGTTTCCGGTTCGGTGGGTTCCCGGACGGGTCCGCCGACAAACCCTGCGTAGCCGGCGGCGGTCGCCGACATCGACATCTCGATCAGCTCACCCCCGCCGCGCGCCAGCGACTCGACCACGGCGGCCGCGGCATGCAGACCGGTCAGCGGATCCGCGATCGCGTCACCCACGAATTCCGGCCCGTCCGGACCAGACCGGACCAACCTGCCGGCCACCGCCGCGTCGTCGCCGAAGGCCACCCGGGTGCCGGCGTCACCCTCGGAGCCGTATCCGCTGATACGCAACCAGATCCGCCCGGCCCGCGGTGCGATATCGGCAGGGCCCAGACCGCGGCGGTTCAGCCCCGCGGGCCGCGATCCCTCGATCACGACATCGGCCGCCTCCAGCAGACGTCTCATGGCCGGTTGATCGTCGAATTCGACCGCATAGGAGAGCTTCCCGCGATTCATCCAGTCGTAGAAGGCGACAGACCCCGCTCTGGTGCCGTCGGGACGCCTTGGGCTTTCCACCTTGATCACGGTGGCACCCGCGCCACCGAGTAGCCGCCCGCACAGCGGACCCGCCCACATCGAGGACATGTCGACGACCAGCAGCTGGGCCGGCCGCTCGCCTCTTGGGCCGTGCGCCCGGGTCACCGGCGGGCCGGGTGAAGTCTCACCGAGGACCGCCGCCGGTAGGTCCAGCAGCCGGGCCCGCGCCACGGCGGCCGTCGCGGATCGGGTGCTCACCCAGCGTTGCAGGGGCGACCAGGGGTCGGCGCCGAGGTCGTCGGTCTCGACCAACGCGGGTACCACCGCGATGTCATCGGGGCGGGAGAGCGTGACGGCGCACCAGGTGTCCTCGCCGCGCAGGATGCGGGTGGCGCCGCCCGCCGAGATCTGGCCCTTGGTGGTCAAACCCAGCAGCGCCGCCCTGCCGGTGAGCAACGCGGCGGCGTCGACCCGGACGCCGGTGTGCGCGGTGAACGCGTCGGCCACACCCTGGGCACGCGCACTCAGCGCTTCCGGGACCCCGACGGTGCTCACACCGCCATCTTGCCCCGTCTCAGACCTGCCCCATATCAGAAATGCAAAGCGGCGAAGCGCCAGTCCAGCACCGGGCCGCGGCCCTCCCCGACCGCGTGGACCAGCGAGCGCAGCCGGAGCCGCGTTCCCGCCGGGGTGGGCTCGGCGGCCTCGATGTGCAGTTCGCTGTGCAGCGTGTCGTTCTCGTGCACGGGTCCGGTGTGATCACAGGATTCCCAGCCCAACACGGTCGCCAGGTTCGGCAGCAGCCGGTTCGCCTGGGCCAGCGCCAGTCCGATGGTGTGCCCGCCGTACACCAGCCGCTGCCCACCGGCCCGCCAATCATGATGGGTGGCAGCAATGTTCAGCGAGAGCCTGGCCAGTTCCGGTGCACTGCTCACGACATCGGCGGTGCTGTGCAGGACGGTTCCGACCAGCGAGTGATCGAAACCGGAGCCGGTGAACGCCTGCGCGTTCCACCCCGCTGTCGGATCTGGCGGGGTCTGCTGGTCGGCGCCGACGGCACTCAGGTCATCGGCATGCCCGGTCTGCACGTCATCGGCGGACAGCGGCAGCATCGCGCATCGGTAGAAGTCCAGCACCGACCGACCGGCCTGGTCCGCGGTGGTCATCCGTAGCGCGGCGAGTCCGGTGGCGGCCCGGCCCGCTTTCGCCGAGTTCTGCCGCAGTGCCACCACCTCGGTGCGGGTGGTCAGGGTGTCACCGATGACCGGGAAGCGGTGAAAGTTCAGCCCGCGATAGAACAGGTTGGCCTTGACACGCTGGGTCACCAGGGTCGATTGGCCGATCGCCACGTCGCAGACCAGCGCGGGATGGGCCAGCGGTCCGATGTCGCCGGTGACCGCCGCGGCAAGGCCGGCATCCAGTGCAAGTCGCAGCCGGTCGCCGAGAATGCTCTGATGCGCGGCGGCCGCACCGGAGGTCAGGGTCATCGACGGTGCGGTGTCGAATACCTGCCCGACCTGTAAATCGTCGAAATAGGGGCCACCGGCTGCAATCGGAGTCACGGCGGGCACTCTAGTTTCAGGCGTGCGGCGGCTCGCCGGTCACCCGGTGATCGGCGTGATTGAGGCCTTCCTGCACCAGCCTGCCCAGATGCCCGTCGCGCAGCCGGTAGAACACCCGTCGCCCGTCCTTGCGGGTGTCCACCAGCCGGGCGAACCGCAGCTTGGCCAGGTGCTGGCTGACGGACGTGCGGGAACCGCCGGTCACCTCGGCCAGCGCGCTGACATCGGCCTCACCCTGAGTCAGTAGCCAGAGCAGATGCAGGCGGGTCGGATCGGCAAGCATCCGGAAGGTGTCGCTGGCGGCGTCGAGGCGGTCGCGGTCCGGGGAGGCGTCATGGACGAGACTCGGCGCCGACTCGGGTCGGGGCTTCCCGGGCGCTGTCCCGCTCATCGGCCTCACCCCTCCCGTGCGCCATGATCCATGCCGCAGCGAGCGCCGCGAATGAACCGAGGATAGCGAGTATCACCGCGGCGAGCCCCTGATTGACGGCCACGCCCACCCAGCCGGCGATCGGATAGGTCAGCAGGAACCCGGCATGTGACAGCGAGAATTGGGCGGTGAACAGAGCGGTGCGGTTCGTCTCGGTGCTCGCCCGGCGCAGCAGGCGCCCGGCCGGGGTGTTCACCAGCGATGTCGCGGCGCCCAGCAGCACCCATGTCGACGCCAGCAGCGTCCACGTCGGGGTCACGACCACGACCGTCGCGGCCACCAGCAGACCGCTCGCGGCGGCGCCCGCCCCCGTCAGCATCATCACGCGGTCGGTGACGACGGTGAGCAGCCTGGGCACCGACAACGCCACCACCATCGACCCGGTTCCGTAGGCGGCGAACATCATCGCCACCTGCGCCTCGCTGCCGGCGAGCATGTCGCGGACGTACACCACGGTGTTCACCATGACCAGTGCGGTGGCCGCGGCGACCGCGATATTCATCGCGACCAGCGCACGTAACTCGCGATGTCCCAGCATGTTTCGCACACCCGAGAACAATCGACGGCGCCACGGCGCACCGTCGGGGTCGATGTCGGGCACCGCCGTGCGCCGCACCAGCACGGCCGAGAGCAGGAACCCGGCAACCGTTCCGGCGAACAGACTGTTGTAGGACATCACCACGAGCAGAGCGGCAGCCAGGATCGGGCTGACCATCGCCTCCAGGTCATAGGCCAACCGGGACAGCGACAGTCCCCGGGTATACGCCCGCTCGTCGGTGAGAACGGCGGGAATCACCGCCTGGAAGGCGGGGGTGAAGGTCGCCGAGGCCGCCTGCAGGACGAACACCAGCACGAAGATCTGCCAGACCTGCCCGACGAACGGCAGCAGCAGGGCGACCGCGGCGCGGGTCAGGTCCGCGCCGACGAGAACGGCTCTGCGCGGCAGGCGATTCGTCACGGTGGCCATCACCGGCGCAATGAAGACATAGGCCAGCATCTTGATCGCCAGCACGGTGCCGAGCACGGCTCCGGCGGCGGGTCCGGCCAGGTCGTAGGCCAGCAGGCTGAGCGCGACCGTCAGCAGCCCGGTCCCGCCGAGCGCCACGATCTGTGCCGCGAAGAGCCGCCGGAACACCGGGTTTGCGAGGACGCCGGTTCTGCTCACCCACCAAGCATGACATACATGTGCGCACGTGCGCACATGTATGTTGGATTCAGCTGTCGGCGGTGGCCGCCAGACTGCCGAGCAGTGCCACCGCGTCCGCACTCGTGGACCCCGGTTCGGCCTGGTAGACCACCAGCTCCTGGCCCGGCGCCGAGCGCACCGCGAACGTCTGCATGTGCAAGGTCAGCCGCCCCACCGTCGGATGCTGAAACGTTTTGGTGGACAGCGTTTTCCGCGGGCATCGTGTCGGGCCCACAGGTCGGCGAAGTCGGTGGCCGTGGCCAGCAGCTCGGCCAGCACGGCCGCCACCCGCGGGTCCCCCGGTGCTTCGGCGTAGTTGCGGCGGAAACCCGCGACGGAGTTCGCCGCGATCGAAGGCCAGTCCACATAGAACTCCCGGGCCCGCGCCTCGGTGAACACCAAGGTCATCAGGTTGCCGTGGGCGCCGAAGTCCCCGAACAGCGCATCGGCTATCGCGTTGGTGGCCAGCACGTCATAGGCCCGGTTGTAGACCAGCGCCGGATTGTCCGGCCAGGCGTCCATCAGTCGCATCAGCGCGGGGTCGACGCGATCCGGGACGACAACCGTATGGGGACGCGGAGCCAGCCCGGCGACCCGGAAGAGGTGCTGGCGGCCGTCGTCGTCGAGTCGCAGCGCCGCCCCGAGCGCGTCGAGCACCTGCGCCGACGGGGACCGTTCCCGGCCCTGCTCCAGCCGGATGTAGTAGTCCACGCTGACCCCGGCCAGCAGCGCCACCTCCTCGCGTCGCAGCCCCGCCACCCGGCGGTGCCCGACGCTGACCAGACCCACATCAGCAGGGCTGACCAGTGCACGCCTGCTGCGTAGGTAGTCCCCCAGATCCGACATACCGCCACAGTAGGACGCATCGACACCCCGCCGCCTGGGTGCACTGCACCCAGGCACACCGCGTCCTGGCTGACCGTCCGGCTCCGGCCGACGCTGAGGTCATGACAGATAACAAGATCGTCCTCGTCACCGGAGCCACCAGCGGCATCGGCGCGGCGGTGGCCCGCAGGCTCGCCGCCCAGGGCCACCGGGTGCTCGCCGGCGCCCGTCGCGAAGACCGCCTCGCCGAACTGGCGGGTGACAACATTGCGGTGCGCCGCCTCGATGTCACCGACCGCGCCGATTTCGCGTCGTTCGTCGATTGGGCGGTCGCCGCCCACGGCCGCATCGACGTGATCGTCAACAACGCCGGCGTGATGCCGTTGTCCCGGCTCGACGCGCTGTTGGCCGACGAATGGGACGCCATGATCGACGTCAACGTGCGCGGTCTGCTCAACGGGATCGCCGCAGCGCTGCCGCAGTTCCAGCGGCAGGGCCACGGGCATTTCGTCACGGTGGCCTCGGTCGGCGCACATGAGGTGGTGCCCACCGCGGCGGTGTACTGCGCGACCAAACACGCCGCCTGGGCGATCACCGAGGGTCTGCGGCTGGAACTCGACCCGTCCATCCGGGTCACCACCGTCTCCCCCGGGGTGGTGGAATCCGAACTGGCCGAATCGATCACCGATCCGACGGCGGCAGCGGCGATGCAGACCTACCGTGCCGACTCGATTCCTCCGGACGCCATCGCCAGGGCCATCGCCTATGCGATCGACGAACCCGCAGAGGTGGACGTCAACGAGCTGGTGATCCGGCCGGCACGTCAGCGCTGACCTCGTCGACCAGGCCCCAGGCCAGCGCCGTTGCCGCGTCGATGGTCACACCGGAGAGCACCAGATACGCGGTGCGCCAGCGCCCGATACGGCGGGTGATGCTGACCGTGCCACCGGCACCGGGGATCAGCCCCAGTGCGAGTTCGGGCAGGCCGATCACGGCGTCGGGGTGGCACCGGATGTGCCCGCAGTAGGCGGCCATCTCCAGGCCACTGCCCAACACCTGGCCGTGCACCTCGGCGCGGCAGGCCGGCCCCAGCCGTTCGGTCAGTTCGGCCAGCACCAGGGCCGGGCTGTGCCGGGTGCGCGCCAGGTGCGCGCTGGCCGGGTCGACGAATGTGCCGAACTCGGCCAGGTCACCACCGCTGCAGAAGGACGGACCGTTGCCGGTCAACACCACCTCGGTCACCGAATCGTCCAGCCGGGCCACCCCGAGAACCTCCAGCAGGGCGGCGCGCGCATCGGTGGTGAAGGCGTTGTGCCGCCGTGCCCGGTTGAAGCGGATCGACAGGGTGTCGCCACGGCGTTCGGCCTGCACCGGATCCGCCAGCGCCGGCAGCTGCACGGGCCCGCGTTCGTCGAGCCAGCGGGCGAATTCGGCTCCGGACTGCAGCGTCGAGTAGGCCAGCGATTCGGTGATGACGCCGGCGAACACGGGGGCGGCCGGCTGATGTGCGCGCAGCACGTCATCGCAGACCGCCGCGGCCTGCGGCCACCGCCGGCAGCGCTCGGTCAGGTCGGCCAGGGCATCATCTACCGATGCGACCGTGACCACCCGCCGGTCGGCCGAAACCGCTTCGCTCAGCGTGAAAGTCGCGTCGTCGAACGGCTTCTCGACGGCGACGCGGATTCCGGCGGGGAGCTCCAGCACGGTCATGAGGCCGCAGTCGTCATGAGTACCGCGCGATCAACTCCTGCTTGTACAGCTTGCCGGTATCGGTGCGCGGCAACTGCGCTTCGAAGGAGATCGAACGCGGGCACTTGTAGTGCGAGAGCTGATCGCGCAGCCAGGCCAGCAGTTCCTCGGCGAACTCGGGGGTGGCGTCGGCAGGATCGACGGTCTGCACGACACCCTTGACGGTCTGGCCCATCTCCTCGTCGGAAATGCCGAACACCGCGGCGTCCATCACCTTCGGGTGGATGACGAGCATGTTCTCGGCTTCCTGCGGGTAGATGTTCACCCCGCCGGAGATGATCATGTGGTGGCGCCGGTCGGTCAGGTACAGGTAGCCGTCCTCATCGAGATACCCGATGTCGCCCACCGTCTTCCAGCCGTGCGAGTCCCGGGAGGACGCCGTCTTCGCCGAGTCGTTGAGGTACTCGAAGTCGGCGCCGCCCTCGAAGAAGATCTCGCCGTGCTGGCCGGCGGGCACCTCGTTGCCGTCCTCGTCGAGGATGTGCACCACACCGGTCATCGCCTTGCCGACGGAGCCGGGGTGTGCCAGCCACTCGTCGGCGCTGATCAGGGTGGCGCCGATGGCCTCGGAGGACGCGTAGTACTCGTCGACGATCGGCCCCCACCAGTCGATCATCTGCTTCTTGATCTCCACCGGGCAGGGCGCCGCCGCGTGCATCACCCGCTGCAGGCTCGACACGTCATACGACTTACGCACCTGCTCAGGCAGTTTCAGCATCCGGGTGAACATCACCGGAACGAACTGGCCGTGGGTCACGCCATACTTCTGAATCGCGTCCAGGGCGCCTTCGGCGTCGAACTTCTCCAGCACCACCGTGGTGATGCCACCGGCCTGCGCCTGCATCGACCATACCGACGGGGCGGTGTGATAGAGCGGCGCCGGGCTCAGGTAGACCGCCTCGGGGTTCATCCAGAACGACACCAGCGCGGCCATCATGCCCGGGGTCTCCGAGGGCGGCAGGTGCGGCAGATCGCGCTTGATGCCCTTGGGGCGCCCCGTGGTGCCCGACGAGTACTGCAGCAGGTCCCCGTCCCACTCGTCGGCGATGGGCGTGGTCGGCAGGTCGGCGACCGCGTCCGGGTACTTCGCCCAGCCGTCGAGGTCACCAGTGGTCAAGAGAACCGCGGGGAGTCCGTTGGGCAGGTGCTCGGCCAGCCCCTCCAGCACCGGGCGCAGCGCCTCCGAACCGACGATGGCCTTGGCCGCGCTGTTGTCGACGATGTAGGCCGCCTCGGCCGCGGTGAGATGGGTGTTGATCGGCACGTAGTAGAGCCCGCTGCGACGCGCGGCCCACATGACGGTGTGCATGTGCTCGTTGTTCTCGATGAGGATCGCGACCGCGTCGCCCTCGACCAGTCCGTGCTCGCGGAAGTAGTGCGCCAACTGATTGGCGCGGGCCTCCATCTCGCCGAACGTCACCACCGTGCCGGTGGGATACAGGATGACGGCGGGCTTATCGGGCGTGGCGACGGCCGTTTCACGGATCTGCATGAGCCGACTTTACGATGCCGCCAACGCGCCCCGGCAGCCAAGTCACCAAAAACTTGACATCCGTCAAGATTGCGAACGCCTGCCGAGGTTGACCCGCGGGCCGGGCGGGTAGCCAACAAGGCGTGCAAGGACGCACGGGCCTCCTCAGATCCCGACCCGAAAGCAGCCATGCCTGAGCAGTTCCAGTTCGACTCTGCAACGAATCTCGCCGTGACCCTGACCTGGGTGACCGGTGCCGTCACCTGCGCGTATTTCCTCGGCGTCGCGCTGTCCTGGGCGGTGCTGCGCGCCGGCCGACGCAGCCACTGGCTCACCGATATCGCCGTGCTGACCCGCAAGCCGGTACGTACCGGGCTGATGGTCATCGCCGCGTCGGTGGCGCTGAAACGAACGTCGCACCCCCAGGACAGCTGGCGGCCCTGGGTGGACCACAGCATGCGTATCCTGACCATCGCCACCGTCACCTGGCTGATCGCCAAGCTGGTCGTGGTCGTGGAACGCCGGATGATCGCCCGTTTCGGCGGCGGCGACACCGGACTCACCGACGCCGATCTGCAACGGCGGAAGGCGCGTACTCAGTTGACGGTGCTGCGCAGGCTCGCCGTCGCGGTCGTGGTGCTGCTCGGGATGGCCGCAACACTGATGACTTTCCCGTCCTTCGCCGACATCGGCAAGACGCTGTTCGCCTCCGCGGGCGTGCTGTCGGTGGTCGCCGGCCTGGCCGCGCAGACCTCGCTCGGCTCGGTGTTCGCCGGGCTGCAGATCGCGTTCACCGACGCGATACGGGTGGGCGATGTCGTGGTGCTGGAGAAGGAATGGGGCCGCATCGAGGAGATCACCATGACCTATGTGGTGGTCCAGGTCTGGGATGAACGTCGACTGGTGCTGCCGTGCACCTACTTCACCACCACGCCGTTCCAGAACTGGACGCGCAGCGCGACCGAGATACTCGGCACCGTGATGATCGACGTCGACTTCACCGTGCCCCTCGACGCCATGCGCGACGAGCTGGACCGACTGCTGAGCCGAAGTGAGCTGTGGGACGGCCGTTCCGGAGTCCTCCAGGTCGTCGACGCGGTGAACGGCACGGTTCGGGTCCGGATCACCGTCAGCGCACCCAACGCCGGCGCGCTGTGGGACCTGCAGTGCGCGGTCCGTGAGGGCATGGTGTGCTGGCTACAGCGCAGCCAGCGTGGCGCGCTGCCACGCTGGAGGTTCCAGCCGGCATCGGGGGATACCGTGACACCCGGTCCGCGTCCGCAAACCACCACTGCCACAGAAGAATCCGGGCTGTTCTCGGGGAGCGATGAAGCCGAGGAGCGCGGCAGGGCCTTCGCCGATTCGGGCGAGGACGCCCACCCGCTCATCAAAGAGGAGAGCAGATGATCGAGATGCAACGTGAGGTCACCACCACCGCCGCTCCGGAGGTGGTGTTCGCCTACCTGTCCGACTTCACCACCACCGAACAGTGGGAGCCGGGAACCGTACGCACCACCCGCGTCAGCGGCGACGGCGGCGTCGGTACCCGGTATGCCAACACCTCACGATTTGCGGGCCGCACGAGCGACCTCGAGTACGAGGTGATCGGTGTGACGCCGGGGCGATCCATTCAGCTACGTGGACAGAATGATTCGCTGATCGCGCATGACACGATCACCGTCAGCCCGCACCAGGGTGGCTCGAAGGTCACCTACCGCATCGAGTTCGCGTTCCAGGGCTTGCTGCGTTTCGGTGAGCCGCTGCTACGCATCCCGGTGGCACGTCTCATGGACAAGGGCGTCGAGGGACTCCGGCGCGAACTCGCCACGCTCTGAATCAGGACAGTCCGACCGCGCCGAGACAGTACTTCCACACCCGCTGCAGTTCCGCGTCGCTGTAGCGGGTGCTGGGCAGATAGTGGGTGGGCCGGACCGCGCGGTCATGCCAGAACCGGCCGGACGGCGGTGTCGGTGAGGTCGCCGTCAACCAGACCGCGGTGTCGGCGGCCTGTTCCGCCGTGCGCAGCACCGGGCCGGTCAGCTTGCGGAACGCGGGCAGCGAGGTGGCCACACCGGGGGTATCGGCCCAGCCCGGGTGCATGGCGGCGACCATGACCGACTGGGCGGCCCACCGGTTCGCCAACAGCGGTGTCAACGCCACCTGGATCCGCTTGCTGCGCGCGTAGGCGACCGCCCCGCGGTAGTGGCCCGCGGTGTATTCGATGTCATCGGCGGGCAGGCGCTGGGTGTACATGCCACCGGAGGACATCAGCACCACCCTCGGGTCCGGCGATTCCACCAGCACCGGCAGCAGCAGTTCGGTGAGCAACAGCGGTCCGAGCACGTGGGTGGCGAGCGAAAGCTCATGGCCCTCGTCGGTCCGGGACCGCTCCGGGGGCATCGCCCCGGCGTTGTGGATCACCGCATCGAGCCTGGGCACCCGGGACACCAGGTCGGCGGCGAAGGCCCGCACCCCCGCCAGATCGGACACATCGCACCGTTCGATCTGCACATCCGCGCCGGGAGTGGCGTCGAGGATGTCCTTGCGGGCCGATTCACCGCGGGCCCGGTCGCGCACCGTCAACAGCACGGTGCCGCCCAGCCCGGCCACCCCGGCGGCGATGGCCTTGCCGATGCCGGAATTCGCCCCGGTCACCAGGATGGTGGACCCGGCCAGGGCGTCGGGATCCAGCGGTGACCAGAACCGCTCACGCACCGCCAACCCGAGGCGGGTGTATCCGGGCACAACCGTCCGGTCGAGCACTCCGTCCAGAACCGTGCGCAACATGTCCTTCGAAACTCCCGTCAACCGATCACCTGGTATTCGGAGCCGACGGGCGTCCGGTTGGTGCCGCGGACGCAATGGGTGCCGGGCAGTCGCAAATGGCCCCGAAATCAGGTGATTTCGGGGCCATTTGGGACTCTTCGCGGGTATCAGTCAGATTCGGCCAGACGCGTCTTCAGGGCGTCGAACTCGTCCTTGATACCGGTCGGCAGCTTCTCGCCGACGAACTCGAACCACTCCTCGATCAGCGGCAGCTCGGCACGCCACTCATCGGCGTTCACGGCCAGCGCCTCATCGACATCGGCCGGGTCCACGTCCAGTCCCGAGAGATCGAGATCGGCTGCGGTCGGGACGATGCCGATCGGGGTGCTCTTGCCCTCGGCCTGGTGCTCGATGCGCTCGATGGCCCACTTCAGCACGCGGCTGTTCTCGCCGAATCCGGGCCACAGGAAGCGGCCGTCGGCGCCACGGCGGAACCAGTTGACGAAGAACACCTTCGGCAGCTTGGACTCGTCGGCCTGCTTGCCGATGTTGATCCAGTGCTGGAAGTAGTCGCCGACGTTGTAGCCCAGGAAGGGCAGCATGGCCATCGGGTCGCGCCGCACGGTGCCGACCTTGCCCTCGGCGGCGGCAGTCTGCTCGGAGCCCAGGGTGGCACCGATGAAGACGCCGTGCTGCCAGTCGCGGGCCTCGGTGATCAGCGGCACCGTCGTCTTGCGGCGGCCGCCGAACAGGATCGCCGAGATCGGCACACCCTGCGGATCGTCCCATTCGGGCGCCAGCGTCGGGCACTGCGAAATCGGGGTGCAGTACCGCGAATTGGGATGGGCGGCCTTGGTTTCCGTCTCGCGGAGAACCCAGTCCTCGCCCTTCCAGTCGATCAGGTGATCGGGCTCGCCCTCCAGGCCCTCCCACCAGACGTCGCCGTCATCGGTCTTGGCGACATTGGTGAAGACTGTGTTGCCACCGGCGATCGTCTTCATCGCGTTGGGATTGGAGTCCCAGTTGGTGCCCGGCGCGACACCGAAGAAGCCGAATTCGGGGTTCACGGCGTAGAGCTGGCCGTCCTTGCCGAAGCGCATCCAGGCGATGTCGTCGCCGACGGTCTCGGCGCGCCAGCCTTCGATGGTGGGCTGCAGCATCGCGAGGTTGGTCTTGCCGCAGGCCGACGGGAACGCCGCGGCGATGAAGTAGGACTTGTTCTCCGGCGAGATGAGCTTGACGATCAGCATGTGCTCGGCGAGCCAGCCCTCGTCGTGGGCCATCGCCGAGGCGATGCGCAGCGAGTAGCACTTCTTGCCCAGCAGCGCGTTGCCGCCGTACCCGGAGCCGTAGCTCCAGATCTCGCGGGTCTCGGGGAAGTGGGTGATGTATTTGGTGTCGTTGCACGGCCACGGAACGTCCTGCTGGCCGTCCTCGAGCGGGGCGCCGAGCGAGTGCAGCGCCTTGACGAAGAAGCCGTCCTCGCCGATCTTGTCCAACGCCGCCTGGCCCATCCGGGTCATGGTGCGCATCGAGACGACCACGTACTCCGAGTCGGTGAGCTCCACGCCCAGCTTCGGGTCCTCGGCGTCCAGCGGGCCCATGCAGAACGGCACCACCCACAGGGTGCGACCGCGCATCGAGCCCCGGTACAGCTCGGTCATCAAGGGCCGCATCTCGGCCGGGTCCATCCAATTGTTCGTGGGGCCGGCGTCGACCTCGCGTTCGGAACAGATGTAGGTGCGCGATTCGACGCGCGCCACGTCGGACGGATCGGAGAGCGCCAGGTAGGAGTTCGGCTGCTTCTCGTCGTTCAATTTCTGGAAGGTGCCGGCCTCGACCAGCTGAGTGGCCAGGCGCTCGTACTCCTCCTGTGAGCCGTCGGCCCACGCGACGCGGTCGGGCTGTGTCAGCTCCGCGACCTCGCGGACCCAGGCCAGCAGCCCCTGATGCGTCGTCGGTGCGGTGTCCAGACCGGGAATGGTCGCTGAGGTCATCAAAGTCTCCTGCGTAGTTTCCGTGAACATGCCGATAACCGACTGGTCACGATCGTCCCTAATAAGAGGTTAACGCGGGTGACTTTGGTCTGAGGAATCGGGACAATGTCCGATCACTCACAGGAACGATTCAGAAAGATATCCAGAAAAGTCCTACTGGGCGGTAACCGAATTCATCTGATTATTAAATCGGCGCGGATGGCCGCCAATGCCGCGCGCAGCGCCGGTAAACGGTGCTCGGCCGCCGACGCGGCACGCGCCGCGGCCACCGCACGCTCCCGCAGCCGGGCATCGAGGGCATCCAGCCGGCGGGCCGTCTCCATGGCCGCTCGCTCGTCGGCGGCCGCCGCCTGACCGGTGAAGTCGACCTCGGCGGCCAGCACTCGGGTGGCGACCAGCGCCTCGGCGTCCTCGCGCAGCGTCGCGGTGACGCGGCCGACCCATCGATCCAGCAGCGCCCGGTCGTGCAGCAGGCCCCGGATGCCCACCACCCACACCGTGAGCAGCAACCCGAGCAGGCCACCGGCGACCGCACCGACAGCGGTCAGACCCGGCGCCAGCCCGGTGAACAGCCGGCTGGCCGCCAGCGCGACACCCAGCCCGAAGCCCGCGCCCAGCAGCATCATCAGTTGCATCTCCAGACGCCGGGATGTCAGCCCGGGCCCGCCCACCTCCGGGGCGGGCGGCGCCGGCGGCACCGGCGGTGCGGACAACGCCAGCTCCGCGGCGATATCCAGGAACTGTTCGGTGACACCGGAATCCACCTCCGCGGCGACCTCGGCCACCCGGCCGGCCACATAGCTGGAGAAATTGTCGGCGCGGCGCCGCGTCACCCAGGGCAATCCGCCCCAGGACGCAGCGTCCTCGGAGAGCTCGGTGCGCACCGACGCGCACCGATTTCGGGCGAAGTAGCCCAGCTGCACGCGGGCCTGCTGGATGCGGCTGCGCAAGGCGATGGAACGCTGCGAGCGGGACAACCTCGCCTCTCGCAGGATGTCCGCGCGCTGACGGTGCAATGCCGCCGATTCGGCGTCCGCCGCCGCAGATGCTGCGGCGATCTGCTCGGCGAGGTGATTTTCCCACGCCCGCAATCTGTTTCGTTGTGCGAGCGTGTCATCGGACAACTTTTCCCGCAGCATCGCGACCAGACCGTCGAGGTGCGGTCTGCCCTCGCGGGGCGCGGCGGCCACGCCCACCCACGGCATGTCACGCAGCCGCGGCACGTGCGCACCGACGGCGTCGGCGTCGGCACTGCGCACCGCCCGCCAGTCCCGGTGGACGTCGATCTTGGTCACCGCACCGAGCACGAGGTCGGTGTGCCGCGCGGCGCCATCCAGTGCCGCGCAGTCCGATTCGGCGAGCGGGGCCACGGCGGACACCGCGAAGACGACCGCGATGGGCGCGATATCGGGTGCGAGTTCCTCGGGCTCGACGAACATCTGCTCGGGCATGTGCCGCCGCAGTGCCGCGGTCAGGCTGGACACTCCGGCAAGCCAGGGGCCGATGACCAGCACGGCCGCACCGGGGACCGGTCGCGGCGGTGTCAGCCCGGGCACCATGGCGGACACCCTGGCGTCCAGGTCGCGGGGGTCTTCGCGGAGCAGTTCTTCGGTCACCACACCCCCGAGCGCAACGCTCCCCGCGCGATATCGGCGCCGCAACGGCGGTGCAGGGCGTTGACCGGGCCCCGGCTGTAGCTCTGCCAGCGCACCGCCCGGCGCAGCGGATCATCCGGGCCGGTGTCCATGCCGTCCGCGCCCAGCACCTCGGCGGCCGCGACCATCGCGGCCCGCACGGCGGTGTCCCCGGCGAGCATCGCGTCCAACCGTGGGTCGGCGGTCCCGGCCGCCAGCGCCCGCAGCCGGGTCATCGCCTCACACAGTCTCCGATACCGCAGCGGCGCGGCCGCGCCACGCACAGCGGCGGACAGCGCGTCGATATTGCTCGCCCGGCGCAGCAATGCGGTCAGCGCGCGGCCGTCCGCACCCGCACGGACGGCCGTGATCGCCCTCGCGGTCCCGGCCAGATCGGCCACCTCGAGCAGCCGTGCGCGGGTGGCGGCAGCCACGGAGTGCGCCGCGGCGCAGAACGCATCGGTGGAGCTGAGATCCGCCGGTTCGGTGGCCAGCGCCCCGATGGCAGCGACCAGTTCGTCGTCCAGCGTCGCGATCGCCAGCAGACCCGACACCGGTATGACCGGGGCACCGGTGATCCGGCGGACCAGCTCGACGTGGCCGGGCACCGCGGCACCGAGCAGATCGGCCTTGTTCAGCGCGACCACGACCGGACCGTCCGCCGCGACGGCGATCCGGCAGTCCTCCGGTTTCGCGGTCTCGGCGATCACCAGCACCTCGACATCGGCTCCGGTGTCCACCACCGTCACCCCGGCCGCACGCAGCCCCGTCGCGAGCGTGCGCAGGCCCACCCCGGGGCGGCCCACCGTCCGGCACCGGATCGGGCGGGACAGCGCGTCGATGACCGGACGGAGCTCGCGCGGGCCGGCGGCCTCCGCAAGCGCGGACAATTCCGAGACGAATTCGTCGACAGACATCACCGCTCCTGTCACATCTGTTGCACTGTCACCACGGCCCACAGCACAGCCACACATCACATGGTGTCATCGCCACGGCACCCCGGTGAGCAGTGTTTTCCGGACATATCGGCGCAAAGACAACTGTTGGGTATCAATCTTCACCACGATGCGGGTACACCTGTCTGGATGAGCGACGATGGACCGATGTATGCCCAGCGCGAGGAGGCCGGGGAGGCCACCGGTGCGGATGCCTCCCCGCCCCATCACATGCGCCGCGTCACCAGCTTCCGGTCGCGGCGTTCCACCCTGTCCGGCGGACAGCAGGAAACCTGGGAACGGCTGTGGCCGCGGATCGGTACCGAGGCCCGCGACGCTGACGCCCGGCCGACGGTGCTCGACACCGCACAGTGGTTCGGCCGCCACGCCCCGCTGATCCTGGAGATCGGCTGCGGAACCGGCACCTCGACGGCGGCGATGGCCCAGCAGGAACCCGACCTCGACGTCATTGCGGTGGAGGTTTACAAGAAAGGGCTGGGCCAGTTGCTCGGCGCGATCGACCGCGACGGCATCCCCAACATCCGGCTGGTCCGCGGTGACGGCGTCGACGTGCTCGAACACTCGCTGAGCACGGCATCGCTGACCGGGGTGCGGGTCTTCTTCCCGGACCCGTGGCCCAAGGCCCGGCATCACAAGCGGCGACTGCTGCAGCCCGAGACGATGGCCTTGATCGCCGACCGGCTCAAGCCCGGCGGGATCCTGCACGCGGCGACCGACCACCAGGGCTACGCCGAGCACATCGCCGAGGTCGGGGACGCCGAACCGCGGCTACGCCGGGTCAGGCCCAGATTCGACGGTTCCGACGCCTTGCCGATGTCGGTCGCCAGGCCCGAGACCAAGTACGAGCGCAAAGCCCTGGCGGGTCCGGTCGTGACCGAACTGCTCTGGGAGCGCATGTGACGATGACGACCGACCCCACCATCCCCGAGATCCCACCGACGGCTCCCGAGATGCCGCCCACCCAGCGTGTGCTGCTGGTCTGGGATGCGCCCAATCTCGACATGGGCCTCGGATCCATCCTGGGCGGCCGGCCGACCGCCGCGCACCGGCCGCGTTTCGACGCATTGGGCCGCTGGCTGCTGAGCCGCACCGCCGAACTGTCCAGCCGCCGCGACGCCGAGACCGGAGCGGTGGCCACGCTGGAGGCTCACCTCGAACCTGAGGCGACGGTTTTCACCAACATCGCCCCTGGTAGCGCCGATGTCGTCCGGCCCTGGGTGGAAGCGTTGCGTAACGTGGGCTTCGCTGTCTTCGCCAAACCCAAGATCGACGACGACAGCGACGTGGACAGCGACATGCTGGAGCACATCGCGCTGCGCCGCAGCGAGGGGCTGGCCGGTGTCGTGGTGGCATCCGCGGACGGTCAGGCGTTCCGGATACCGCTGGAAGAGATCGCCCACGAGGGCGTTCCGGTGCAGGTGCTCGGATTTCGCGAACATGCCAGTTGGGCGTTAGCGTCGGATAGCTTGGAGTTCGTCGACCTGGAGGACATCCCTGGTGTCTTCCGGGAGCCGCTACCGCGAATCGGCCTTGATTCGCTGCCCGAGCAGGGCGCTTGGCTGCAGCCGTTCCGGCCGTTGTCTGCGTTGCTGACCTCGCGCGTGTGAAGAACTGAAGTGACAATGCGCGCGGAGCGTGATTCAGATCGACAAGAACAAATAAGGAGCTGACGTGTTCGCCTGGTGGGGTCGAACGGTGTACCAATTCCGATACATAGTGATCGGGGTCATGGTCGCACTGTGCCTTGGTGGCGGCGTTTACGGGGCCAGTTTGGGATCCCACGTCACCCAGAGTGGTTTCTTTGATGAGGGCAGCCAGTCCGTGCAGGCATCGCTGCTGGGCGACGAGGTCTACGGCCGCGACCGCGGCAGCCACGTGGTGGCGATCCTGACCCCTCCCGATGACAAGTTGGTCACCGACCGGGCTTGGCAGGAGAAGGTGTCCGGCGAGCTCGACGCCCTGGTCGCCGATCACCCCGACCAGGTGGTCAGCTGGGTGGGCTGGCTGAAGGCGCCCGACGCCCCCGCGGTCGCCGCGATGAAGACCGACGATCTGCGGAGCACTTTCGTCAGCATCCCGCTCAAGGGTGACGATGACGACTCGATCCTGAAGAACTACCAGACCGTCGAGCCGGAAATGCGGGCGATCAACGACGGTGCCATCCAACTCGCGGGGCTCAACCCGATCGCCAGCGAGCTGACCGGCACCATCGCCACCGATCAGAAGCGCGCCGAGCTGGCGATTGTGCCGCTCGTCGCCGTGGTGCTGTTCTTCGTGTTCGGCGGCGCCGTCGCGGCGGCGCTGCCCGCCATCATCGGTGGCCTGACGATCGCCGGCGCGCTGGGCATCCTGCGGTTCACCGCGAATTTCATGGACGTGCACTTCTTCGCGCAGCCCGTGGTCACCATGATGGGCTTCGGTATCGCCATCGACTACGGCCTGTTCATCGTGAGCCGATTCCGGGAGGAACTCGCCGAGGGTTACGACGTCGAGGCCGCCGTCCGGCGCTCCGTGATGACCTCCGGTCGGACCGTGGCGTTCTCCGCGGTGATCATCGTGGCCTCCTCGCTGCCGCTGCTGCTGATCCCGCTGGGCTTCCTGAAATCGATCACCTACGCCATCATCGCGTCGGTGCTGCTCGCGGCGTTCCTGTCGATCACGGTGCTGCCCGCGGTACTGGCCATTCTCGGACCGAACGTCGACGCGCTCGGGGTGCGCACTCTGCTTCGGGTGCCGTTCCTGGCCAACTGGCCGTTCTCGCGCAAGATCATCGACTGGTTCATCGAGAAGACCCAGAAGACCATGACCCGGGAAGAGGTCGAGAAGGGTTTCTGGGGCAAGCTGGTCAACCAGGTCATGAAGCGCCCGATCGGCTTCGCCGCGCCGATTCTGATCATCATGACGCTGCTGGTCATCCCATTGGGACAGCTGGCGCTCGGCGGGTACAGCGAGAAATATCTGCCGCCGGACAACGCGGTGCGCATGGCGCAGCAGAACTTCGACGAGAGTTTCCCCAGCTTCCGCACCGAGCCACTCACTCTGGTGATCCGCAGCGACAACGGCGACCCGATCACCGATCAGCAACTGGCTGAGCTGCGGTCCGAGGCGCGAACGGTGCCAGGCTTCATCGGCGCCGACGATCCGTCGACCATGTGGCAGGAACGCGCGGTCCAGGAGGGCGGCTCCAAAGATCCGTCGGTGCGGGTGCTGCAGAACGGGCTGGTCACCAGCGCCGATGCGCCTGACAAGATCGAGGAGCTACGGGCGCTGTCGCCGCCCCGCGGTACAACGGTGTTGGTCGGCGGCACTCAGGCGTTGGCACAGGACAGCATTCAGAGCCTCTACGACAACCTGCCGCTGCTAGTCGTGCTCCTGGTGCTGACCACGACGGTGTTGATGTTCCTGGCCTTTGGATCGCTGGTGCTGCCGATCAAGGCGGCGTTGATGAGCGCGCTCACCCTGGGTTCCACGATGGGCATCCTGACCTGGATGTTCGTCGAGGACGGGCACGGATCCGGACTCCTGAACTACACGCCGCAACCGCTGATGGCTCCGATGATCGGCCTCATCATCGCGGTGATCTGGGGTCTGTCCACCGACTATGAGGTGTTCCTGGTGTCCCGCATGGTCGAGGCCCGCGCGCGGGGGCTGTCGACCGCCGAGGCCATCCGCATCGGTACCGCCACCACCGGACGCCTCATCACCGGTGCAGCACTGGTGCTGGCAGTGGTGGTCGGTGCCTTCGCATTCTCCGATCTGGTGATGATGAAGTACCTGGCCTTCGGCCTGCTGATCGCCCTGTTGCTCGATGCCACCGTCGTCCGGATGTTCCTGGTGCCGGCCATCATGAAACTACTCGGCGACGACTGCTGGTGGGCGCCACAGTGGATGAAACGGGTGCAGGAACGTATCGGGCTCGGTGAGGTCGAGCTTCCCGATGAGCGCAAGCGCCCCGTCGTGCGTGAGCCCGAGGGCGAGGTCGCCGACCAGGCCGCCCTCGTCGGCGCCGGCGCACCGGCGCACCCGGCCCAACACGATCCGGGTCATCCGGTGATCCCGCCGGCGCCGAGCCCGCGCGGTGCGTTGCCGCCGGTCCGCCCGTCGGGCCCGTCGGCCGCGGGGACCACCCGGATACCGACCCCGCCACCCGGACCCGCACCGGAACCACCCACGACTCGCTTTGCTGTGCAACCGGATTCGGCTGCGACCTCGGCGATCAACGCGGTGAACGCACCCCCGACGGAGCGCGTCCCGCGGGCCGATCCGGCACCCGGTCGCGAACGCCGCGAGATCGAGTCGTGGCTGGGCGAGTTGCGTGGCACCAACACGCCGACGACCGCCATCCCGAGCGCGACTCCTGCGCCCCGCCCGTCCACGGACCAGACCCGGGCCATCCCCGACGCCGGCGGTAGCGAACCGACGACTGCCATTCCCGCCCAACAGGATCCGGAGTCGACTGAGAAGATCGACACCCGCGAGACCGGTGAGACGCCGCCCCGCCGCGGCGGCGGTGTCAGCGCGGCGGATCTGTTGCGCCGGGAGGGTCGTCTGTAGGGTCGTCGGGCGCAAGCTCGGCGGCGACCTGCTGACTCTCGGCCCCGGTGCACGGCGCGCCGCGGAGAACCGGCGGGTACCCGGTCCACGCGCCGTTACCCTGTAGAGCGTGTCGCACGACGCGCCGATGAGCGACGCCCCTGGCCAGGACGCGCGTCCCCGGGGCAGGTACTGGTGGGTGCGGTGGGCCGTCCTCGCCGTCGCCGTGCTGGTGCTGACCGTCGAACTGGTGCTGGTGTGGGATCAGCTGGCCAAGGCCTGGGTCAGTCTGCTGTCGGCGAACTGGTGGTGGGTACTGGCCGCGGTCGTCGCGGCGATGGCGTCCATGCACAGCTTCGCGCAGATCCAGCGCACCCTGCTGCGCTCGGCGGGTGTCACGGTGCGGCAGTGGCGGTCCGAGGCGGCGTTCTACGCCGGGAACGCGTTGTCCACCACGCTGCCCGGCGGACCGGTGCTCTCGGCCACCTTCGTCTACCGCCAGCAGCGCATCTGGGGCGCCTCCCCCGTGGTGGCGTCCTGGCAGCTGGTGATGTCGGGGGTGCTACAGGCGGTCGGCCTGGCATTGCTGGGCCTCGGCGGGGCTTTCCTGCTGGGCGCCAGCAAGAACCCGCTCTCGCTGATCTTCACCCTCGGCGGGTTCTTCCTGCTGCTCGTGCTCGCCCAATCGGTGGCGTCGAACCCCCAGCAGCTCGACGGCATCGGCGTCCGGCTGTTGTCCTGGTTCAACTCGCTGCGTGGCAAACCGACGGACACCTGGCTGGACAAATGGCGCGAGCTGCTGCGCCAGCTGGAATCGGTGCAGCTGAGCCGTCGTGCGCTCGGCAACGCCTTCGGGTGGTCGTTGTTCAACTGGATCGCCGATGTCGCCTGCCTGGCCTTCGCCGCGTACGCCGCGGGCGGGCACCCGTCGCTGGCGGCGCTGACGGTGGCCTACGCCGCCGCACGCGCGGTCGGATCCATCCCGCTGATGCCGGGTGGGCTGCTGGTGGTGGAGGCGGTGCTGGTGCCTGGCCTGGTGTCCAGCGGGATGACACTCGCCGCGGCGATCTCGGCCATGCTCATCTACCGACTCGTCAGCTGGATCTTCATCTCGGCGATCGGCTGGGTGGTCTTCTTCTTCATGTTCCGCACCGAGATGGACATCGACCCCGACGCACCGGATGACCGACCGCAGCAAGCAGGAGACCCGTGAAGCGCCGAACCCCTTTCACCGCAGTGACTCTCACCGCCTTGGTGGTGCTGGTCGGCTGTGCGCCCAGCACCGAGCAGGCGAGCACCGAGACGTCGGCGACCACGCCGGCTCCCGCTCCCGCCCCCACGCCGACGCCGAGCACGCCCGCGGCACCCGCAGCCGCTCCGGTCGCCACCCCACTGCTGGCCCGGGTGTTGGCCGCACCGGTACCGGTGCCCGCCACCGATGGCCGCACCCACCTGGTCTACGAACTGCTGCTGACGAATTCGATGAATCAGGACATCACCGTGGACTCGGTGGTGGTACGTCCGGGCGATGGCGATCCGCTGCTGACACTGGCCGGCGCCGAGCTCGCCGACCGTACGCGGGTGCTCGGCACCACAGTCCCGACCGCCGAACTCGGGCCCTCGCAGTCCGCGCTGGTCTGGCTGGACGTCATCACCGAGAACGGTCAGACACCAACCGAACTCGATCACCAGGTCAAGGTGACGTTGACCCAGCCGATGCCACCGCTGCTGCCCGCCGAGGTGACCGAGACCGTCGCGCCGGTGACCGTGCAGACACGGGAACCGGTGAGCATCGCCGCACCGCTGCGCGGACCGCAGTGGTGGGATGCCAACGGCTGCTGCGGGATGACCCCGCACCGGATGGCGATCAACCCGATCGACGGCGAACTCTGGGGTGCCGAGCGTTTCGCCATCGACTACGTGCAGCTGATGCCCGACGGCCGGCTGTTCGACGGCAAGGTCGACGACGTGTCGGGCTATCCGTATTTCGGCGCCGATGTCCACGCCGTCGCCGACGGCCCGGTGGTGGCCGTCCTCGACGGGCTGCCCGAGCAGGTGCCCGGCGTCAACCCCACCGGGCTGCGGCTGGACGAGTACGGCGGTAATCATGTGGTGCAGGACATCGGTGGCGGTAACTACGCGTTCTATGCGCACCTGAAGACCGGTTCGGTCGCGGTGAAACCCGGCGACCGGCTGAGCACCGGGCAGGTGCTCGGGCAGCTGGGCAACAGCGGGAACACCGACGCACCACACCTGCACTTCCACGTGATGGACGGGCCGGACCCGCTCAAGGCCGACGGGCTGCCGTTTGTCATCGACGCGTTCCGGCTCACCGCACGGACCTCGGGGGGTGTCGGCCCAGACGGCGACGCCGTCGACACCGTGTTGGCAGGCAAGCCCGCGCCCCTGCAGCCCGGTGTGACTGCGCGGGATGAAACCGGGCGCGCCCCACTGGTTTCCGATGTGATGGACTACGCCGATGAATGAACGCCCGCGCCCGCTGGTGGCGCTGCTGACCGACCTGGTGTGCGTCGTGGTCTTCTGCACCATCGGCAGGCGTAGCCACGCCGAGGGGCTCACCGTCGCCGGTATCGCCGAGACGGCGTGGCCGTTTCTGACCGGAACGCTGGCAGGCTGGCTGGCCGCGCGGGCCTGGCAGCGGCCCGCAAGCCTCTATCCGACCGGGCTGATCATCTGGGTGTTCACCGTGGTCGTCGGAATGTTGTTGCGCAAAGCCACCTCCGCGGGCACGGCAGGCAGCTTCATCGTGGTGGCCTCGATCACGACCGCCGTCCTGCTGCTCGGCTGGCGCGCCATCGCGACGGTTCTGGCGCGGCGCTGACCGCCGAGGGCTGCTCGCTGTCTTCGATCTGATCCGGGGCACGGTCGGAGATCGTCAGCGTCGCCCGCAGCCCGCCCAGTGGGCTGTCCGAGAGTTCCAGCCGGCCACCGTGCAGTGCCGCCTGCTGGGTGACCAGCGCCAGTCCCAGACCCGAACCGCCGGGCGCGGCGGTGCTCCCCCGCGCGAACCGGCCGAGCACCGCCGTGCGCTCCTCGGCGGGCAGTCCGCGCCCGTCATCGTCGACCACGATGCGCAACTGCCGGTCCGCGCCGCGGATCCCGGACAGCACGATCCGCTGCGCCGCTCCGTGTGCGACGGCGTTGCGCACCAGATTGTCGACCGCCAGGCGCAGACCACCGGGCCATCCCCACACCATGCCGAGATCGTCGCCGGCCTCCACCGTGATCTCCACCGGCGCATCGGTGCGCGCGTTCTCGCGCGCCACCCGGTCCAGCAGATCGGTGATGTCGATCAGTTCGCGGTCCTCGGCCTGCGCCAATTGACCCGACGCCAGTTGACCCAGCGCGGTGATGATCGCTTCGACTCTGCGCTGTGCGCGCAGCAGGTCGGCCACCACCTCCTCGCGCTCCTCGGTCGGCAGATCGTGGATGCGCAGGGTGTCCAGGTCCGCGCGCATCGCGGTCAGCGGGGTACGCAGTTCGTGCGCGGCGTTGGCCGCGAAATCCTGTGCGGCCTGCAGAGACCGGGTCGTCGCCTGCTGGGCGGCCACCAGCCTGCTGAGCATGCCCGCCATCGCATCGGACAATTCCTCGGCTTCCCGGGCGCCGGTGACGGCCGGCATCTGCGCACCCGGTTTGGCGCCGTTGCCGAGCAGCTTGGTCTGTTCGGTGAGCCTGCGCAGCGGCCGGACGGCGGGCCCGGCCAGCAGCCAGCCGAATCCGGCCGCCACCAGCACGGTCAGCACACCGACGGCGATGTAGATCGGAATTCTGGCCTGGCTCAAGAGGATACTGTCGGCGCGGATGCCGATCGACAGCAGCACACCGCCACCCTGCTGGTCCATCGGGATGGTGCGGACCCGGTACTCCACGCCGTTGACCTCGACGGTCTCGGTGCCCGGCGGCAACGCAGGTAGCTGGAATCCGCGCTGGAACATCACCTGGCCGCTGGACCGTGACCGGCCGGTGGTGAGCACCCCGCGGCGCGGATCGGACAGCTGCTCGGGGAACATGCTGGCCTCGACGATCGAGTCCAGGCGCCGATCGAGTTGTGCCGCATCGTTGTTGACCAGCACGACGGTGGTCAGCACCGTGAAAGCGGCGACCACCGCGGAGGCCGCGATCGCGGAGGCGACGGCGACCCGGGTTCGCAGGGAGGCCGACCGGCCGATCAGGGGCAGAGATAAGCGCATCGGCGGCCCCTTCTCATTACGCCTCCTCCCGCAGCACGTACCCGATGCCGCGCACGGTGTGGATGACCCGCGGGCGGTCCTCACGTTCCAGCTTGCGCCGCAGATAGGAGATGAAGACGTCGGCGACGTTGGTGTCGACGTCGAAGTCGTAACCCCACACCAGCTCCAACAGACGCTGCCGGGTGAGCACCACACCGGCGTTCTCGGCCAGCACCGCCAGCAGATCGAATTCGCGCTTGGTCAGATCGGCGCGTTCACCGTCCACGTAGACCAGGCGCCGCGCGGTGTCGATGGTCAGCGGGCCCACGATCATGACGTCCGATTCCTGTTCGGAATGGCTGGCCCGCCGCAGCAGGGCATGCAGCCGTGCCACCAGCTCGCCCAGATCGAACGGTTTCGTCAGATAGTCGTCGGCGCCCGCCTCCAGACCGGCGATGCGGTCGTTGACGGTATCGCGCGCCGACAGCACGCAAATCGGGATGTCGTTGCCGAGCGCCCGCAGCGCCGTCACCACGGCGACACCGTCCAGTTCGGGCATCTGCACATCCAGTACCAGCGCGTCGTGCGCCTCGTTGGAGAGCATCCGGAGGGCCTCCTTGCCGTTGGAGGCGACCCGGACGTCGAACCCGGAATGGCGCAGCCCGCGGGCCACCGACGTACGCACATCCGGATCGTCGTCGACCATCAGGACAGTGCGGCCGGTGTTCTCCGACGGCGAATGCTCGTGTGTGCGCACTCCTGGATTATGGCCGCATCAGCGGTGTCAGCGTGTGGCAGCGGCAGGACCGGTCAATGAACCGACGCCGGGCACGGTGCCCGAGGACACCACCTCGGCGGCACCCTGGGCACCGACATTGGCCAGCGCGTCCAGACCACCCGGCAGGTTCGTGGCCGGCGCCTGAGCGGCCTGCACCAGGCCGAGCAGCTGGGGCAACGTCACCGGTAGCTTGCACTGGGTCGACAGTTTCACCAGCGGAGCCTGCAACTGCTGCAGATCCGCGGCCGTCTCGGGGTTGGCATCCAGATAGTTCTTCGTCGCCACCAGCGACTGCGGGCCGGCCGGTTGGGCCGCGATGGCGGTGAGTGACTGGTTGGCCGCCGGGTGTGCCTCCAGGTAGGTGCCCATCGAGGTGGCGACCGAGCCGACGGTCTTGGCGATGTGGCTGGCGGCGCACGGATCCGGCGCGGCACCGGCTGCGGGCGCGCCCACCGCGGACATGCCGAGCAGCGCGGCCCCTCCGATCGCGGATCCAGCGAACGCAGCGAACAGTCCGCGGCGCAGCGGCGCAGTGGTGACAGTCATGGGTAACTCCTTCGAGTGATGCACGTGATACCGCTCGCGAACAGTCGCGATCGGCGGTGCTCGAATCCCCGACCCAGAAACGATCAGGGGCCATCATGCCATCCGCGGCACCCCGCGACCAATCCGCACAGCAAACTTGCTGGTCGCCCTGGGTGTGTCCGGTGCCGACGCCGGCAAACGCGAACATTCCGGCCTGGTCACAGTGGAATCGACGCCCCGCCACCTCACAGACTGCTGCGGTAGGCTCTCGCTACCAGCCAGCGGGGAGAAAGGCAGAGGGCGCCATCCAGCAGTTCATGATGCGCTTGAGCAGCAACCTGCGCAGATATCGCTGGGCGGTGTTTGTGGTCTGGGTTCTGCTTCTGGTGCCCTCCGTGTACCTGGCGATGAACCAGTCCGACCAGCTCACTGGCGGTGGCTTCGAAGTCGCGGGCTCGCAGTCGCTGCGCGTACAGCACCAGATCGAGGAGCAGTTCCCGGACCAGGGCGCCTCACCGCTGGCCCTGGTGGCCGTCCCGCGGGCGGACGCGTCGTTCGAGGACATGAACGCCGCCGTCGCACAGCTGCAACGCATCGCCACCGAGGTGCCCAGCATCACCGAAGTACCGAACCCGCGACAGCCGCCCCCGGCACCGGATCGGCCCTACGTGGTCCAGCTGCAGATGGACTTCAACAACAGCGGTGCCGTCGACATCGCCAATCAGCTGCGCGACAAGGTCGGCATCGAGGGTGAGGCCGCGGGACAGTCCGAGAACGGCAAGGTCCGGCTCTACGTCATCGGACAGGGTGCGCTCGGGGCCGCCGCCCAGCAGGCGACCAAACACGACATCGCGCAGGCCGAGAAGTGGAACCTCCCGATCGTCCTAGTCATCCTGCTCGCGGTGTTCGGTTCCCTGGCCGCCGCGGCGATGCCGTTGCTGCTCGGGATGTGCACCGTGGTGGTGACGATGGGTGTGGTGTTCCTGTTGTCCTCGGTCACCACGATGAGCGTGTTCGCGACATCGACGGTGTCGATGTTCGGGATCGCGTTGGCGGTCGACTATTCCCTGTTCATCCTGATGCGATATCGCGAGGAGCTCCGGGCCGGCCGGGATTCGGCGCAGGCCGTCGACGCGGCGATGGCGACCTCCGGGCTGGCCGTCGTGCTCTCCGGTGCCACCGTGATCGCCTCGGTCACCGGCATCTACCTGATCAACACCCCGGTGCTGCAGTCCATGGCGACCGGTGCCATCCTCGCCGTCGCCGTCGCGGTCCTCACCTCGACCACGCTGACCCCGGCGGTGCTGGCCACCTTCGGACGCTCCGCGGCCAAACGCTCGCGGCTGCTGCACTGGTCGCGACGCCCGGATGTCACCCAGTCCCGCTTCTGGACCCGCTGGATCGGTGCCGTGATGCGACGGCCCTGGCTGTCGGCTTCGCTGGCGGCCGCCGTCCTGCTCATCATGGCCGCCCCGGCGTTCGCGATGACGCTCGGCAACAGCATGCTGCGCCAGTTCGACCCCAGCCATGAGATCCGCGGCGGCGTGAACGCCGCGTCCGAGGCGCTGGGACCGGGCGCGCTCGGTCCGGTGCGGGTATTGGTGACCTTCCCCGACGGCGGCGCGGACAGCCCGGCGTCGCGGAGCACCCTGGACACCATCGGGCAGCGGATGGCCCAGGGACCCAATGTCGCGGAGGTGTCCCCGCCGGCGTTCGGTAGGGACAATGACAGCGCGTTGCTGTCCGCGGTGCTCTCGGTGGACCCCGAAGACTTCCGGGCCCGCGAGGCCGTCGACTGGTTGCGCGCCGAGCTACCCGGTGTCGACAGCAACCTGCGCATCGACGTGGGTGGCCCCACGGCGTTGATCAAGGACTTCGACGATCAGGTCTCGACCGTCCAGCCGTTGGTGTTCGTCTTCGTGTCGGTGATCGCATTCCTGATGCTGCTGATCGCCATCCGGTCGGTGTTCCTCGCCCTCAAGGGCGTGCTGATGACCGTGCTGTCCGTGGGGGCCGCCTATGGCAGCTTGGTGGTGGTGTTCCAGTGGGGCTGGCTGGAAGATCTCGGCTTCGCCCCGCTCGAGTCGCTGGACAGCACCGTCCCGCCGTTGGTCCTGGCCATCACCTTCGGTCTGTCGATGGACTACGAGATCTTCCTGCTGACCCGGATCCGGGAGCGGTACCTGATCACCAACAACACCCGTGACGCCGTCACCTACGGAGTGTCGACCAGCGCCCGCACCATCACCAGCGCGGCGCTGATCATGATCGCGGTGTTCATCGGTTTCGCGTTCGCGGGTATGCCCCTGGTCGCCCAGATCGGGGTGGCCTGCGCGACGGCCATCGCGGTGGACGCCACGATCGTGCGGCTGGTGCTGGTGCCGGCGTTGATGGCGATGTTCGATCAGTGGAATTGGTGGCTGCCGCGCTGGCTGGACCGGATCCTGCCGTCGGTCGACTTCGAGAAGCCGCTACCCAAGGTCGACATCAGCGACCTGGTGATGGTCCCCGAAACCGCCGCCGCCGCCCCCGGGGCGGACCTGCGGATGGTGGTCAAGTCCGCCGCCAAGCTGAAAAGCCTTGCCCCGCACACCGTGGTGGTGCCCGATCCGCTGGCGTTCAGCGGCTGCGGCCCGGCACCCGATGTCGTCGGCGCGCGGCGGTTCAGCGGGCGCATCCCGACGAACACCGCGGCCCGTCCCCTGCACCCGATCACGATGTGGCGGGGACGGCTCAACGTCGCACTCGACGCGCTGGCCACCGCCTCGGACTCCGAGCGCCTCCCGGTCCAGCGGCGCGGCCCGATGGAGGCCACCAATGTCCAGCTGCCCACCGGTGACCGGCTGCTCATCCCGACCGGCGCCGAGACGCTGCGGCTGAAGGGCTACCTGCTGATGTGCCGCAACAGCACCAAGGACTACACCGAGTTCGCCCGGCTGGTGGATTCCATGGAAACCCACACCGCGGCCCGCGTCCTCACCGGAATGGACCGGTATTACTGTGGACAGCGCCCGCGGGCGCAATGGGTGGCCACGCAACTGGTTCGACGCCTGGCAGACCCACGCCCATCGGACGATCCGGATGCGCCGGAATCGACCGATGCCGATTGGGCCACTGTCCGGCAGCGATGCCTGTCGGTGGCCGTAGCGATGCTGGAGGAGGCTAAGTGAGTTTGGCCGCGAAGCCCTCGCCGAGCCGACAGGACGATCCGAACTTCGGTCCGGGCGAGCGCAGCGACGGGAAATTCGCCCGTCCCGACGACCGGCCGGTCGAATTCTGGCCGACGTCGGCGATCCGGGCCGCCCTCGACAACGATGATCTGGGCGTGTGGCAGCGCATCGTCGCCGCCATCAAGCGCGATCCCTTCGGCAGGACCGCCCGTCAGGTCGAAGAGGTGCTGGAAACCGAGCAGCCCTATGGCGTGTCGGCGGCGTTGGCCGAGGTCCTGGAGAAGGCCCGAGAGCACCTTGAGGCAAACGAACGTGACGAGGTGGCCCGCCACGTACGCCAGTTGCTGGAACGCTCGGGTCTCGGCGCCCCGGAGTTCGCCTCCCGCATCGGGGTTCCCAGCGACGAATTCACCGGCTTCATGGATGCGGCCACCACACCGTCGGCCTCGATGATGATCCGCATGCGCCGGCTTTCGGACCGGTTTGCCCGGATCCGCGCCCAGCGCGCCGCCAACTCCGGCTGAGTTCCACTGCCCGTCAGCGGGCGTTGATCGGCGTCACGTCGGTCACCAGCCACCTGCCGCCTTCCTTTTCCAGCGTCACGCGCAGCGCGAGCACCGCCACATCGGCGGGCTTGCCCGGCGCGTTCTGGGTGCCCCGCATCACGACGGCGACGCTGGCCACCGCCGGCCCGATGGCCTCCACCCCGGCCGACACGGTCTGCGCCTGACCGGAGATGTTGCGGCTGGTCAGATCCTTTGCCACCGCGGCGAATTCGCTGCGATAGGCCTCGGCCCGGCGCGGTGACATCAAGGCGGTGGCCCGGTCGATCGACGCATTGGGACTGCTCGGCGAGAACGTCGCCGAGGCCTCCGAGACGCTGCTGGCGATGCCCACGACCTCGGCGCTGTCGCGGTTGAGATTGCGGTCCGGGACTGTCCACTGCGTGTAGCCGACGAACACTCCGACGGCCAGCGCCACCGCGGCGGCGGTGACGACGCCGAAGCGCAGCACCGGCCCGTCGTCGTCGGTGCCGACGGTGACCCCGTCACGGCGGTAGAGCACCAGGTTGACCACCACACCCTGCACGATCAACAACGCCAGCGCGGTGCACACCGCCACCCACCAGCGCGGCCAGTCCAGCGCCGCACCGATGAACACCAGCGCCGCAATCGCGGCCAGCGGGGCCACGATGTCGACGGCGAGTACGCGCAGCCGGTTCCTCATCGGATCGTCTCCAGCTGCGAGATCAGCAGCGTGCCGTCCACGTCGGCGACATCCAGGCGCAGATGCCAGCGCACGGTTGTCGGTTCCGCGCCGGCGTTCTGGTTCACCGAGGTCGCCACCACCAGCACGGTGTCGGTGCGCGAGGCGACCGTCGCCAGTTCGGGCTGGGAGTCCTCCGGCGGCCGGCCCTGTGCGTCCCCGCTCTGGTGGTGCAGCGTCTCGATGGACACCGACTCGACCTGGCCGACGGTCTTGGAATCCAGCTTGGTCACCAGGCTGGTGAACGGCTCCATGGTGTTGTCGAACTCCACGTTGAGCTGGCCGACGGTGCCGTCGCGCAGCTGCTGCAGGTTCGCTGCGGCCGAATCCTTGTTCAAGTTGATCAGCAGTCCTGTCCAGTCCGCGGCCGCCTGCAGCACCTCGGTCTGGTGTACCCGTTCGGCGACCTCGCCGCGGTGTCCGGACCAGATCATCGTTGCCAGGACCGCGGCGGCCACTCCGATCACGCCGAACACGATGGCGGCGATGCCGTACGCGGAAAGCCCCCGGGTTTGCTCATCAGGCATGGCCGTGAGGCTACCGGTGCCGGGATCGCCGGCTCTGGCAGGATGTGAGAGTGACTCTGGATAGTGATATTCGTTCCGGTATCGATCTGCGTTTCGTCGACTCCGAGGTGCGTCCCCAGGATGACCTGTTCGGCCATGTCAACGGCCGCTGGCTCGATGAATACGACATTCCCGCCGACCGGGCCACCGACGGTGCCTTCCGCACCCTGGCCGATCGCGCCGAGGAGCAGGTCCGCGACATCATCACCTCGGCCTCTGCGGCCGACGGGCCCGATGCGGCGCGCAACTCGGGATCAATTGATGCGGCGCGCATCGGTGACCTGTACGCCAGCTTCATGGACACCGACACCGTCGCCAAGGTGGGCGTCGCCCCGCTGCTGGCCGAGCTGGCGACCATCGCGGACGCCCCCGACCGGGAGGCGCTTGCCCTCGTGTTGGGCCGGCTGCAGCGCACCGGGATCGGCGGCGGCACCGGCGTGTACGTCGACACCGACTCCAAGAACTCCACCCGCTACCTGCTGCACATGTCGCAGTCCGGGCTCGGGCTGCCCGACGAGTCGTACTACCGCGACGCCTCGCACGCCGAGATCCTGGCGGCCTACCCCGCGCACATCGCGCGGATGTTCACGCTGGTGCACGGCGAGGGCGATCATGCCGCCACCGCCGACCGGATCGTCGCGCTGGAGACCAAGCTGGCGGCCGCACACTGGGATGTGGTGAAGCGCCGGGACGCCGACCTCACCTACAACTTGCGCGTCTTCACCGAATTGGCAGGCGAGGCACCCGGATTCGACTGGTCCGGCTGGGTGGGTGCGCTCGGCGCGGCGCCTGAGGAAGTGGTGGTGCGCCAGCCCGACTATCTGACCGCGTTCGCGGCGCTGTGGTCCGGCGAGGCGCTGGAGGACTGGAAGCACTGGCTGAGCTGGCGGGTGGTCAGCTCGCGGGCATCACTGCTCACCGACGAACTGGTGGCCGAGAACTTCGCGTTCTACGGGAAGACGCTCAGCGGCACCGAGGCGATCCGCGATCGCTGGAAGCGCGGTGTGGGCCTGGTCGAGAGCCTGATGGGTGACGCCGTCGGAAAGCTCTACGTGGAGCGCCACTTCCCGCCCGAGGCCAAGACCCGGATGGACGAGCTGGTGGCCAATCTGCGTGAGGCCTACCGGGTGAGCATCACCAACCTGGCCTGGATGACCCCCGAGACCCGGGAACGCGCGCTGGCCAAGCTCGACAAGTTCACCCCGAAGATCGGCTATCCCGCACGCTGGCGCGACTATTCGGCGCTCGTCGTCGACCGCACCGATCTGTACGGCAACTACCAGCGCGGGTACGCCCTCGAGTACGACCGCGATCTGGCCAAGCTCGGCGGCCCGGTCGACCATGACGAATGGTTCATGACACCGCAGACCGTCAACGCCTACTACAACCCCGGAATGAATGAGATCGTCTTCCCGGCAGCGATTCTGCAGCCGCCGTTCTTCGATGCGGGAGCCGACGATGCCGCCAACTACGGCGGGATCGGTGCGGTGATCGGGCACGAGATCGGGCACGGCTTCGATGATCAGGGCGCCAAGTATGACGGTGACGGCAATCTGGTGGACTGGTGGACCGACGCCGACCGCACCGAATTCGGGCAGCGCACAACAGCGTTGATCGATCAGTACGAGACCTTCAGCCCGCGCAGTCTGGACTCTTCGCATCACGTCAACGGCGCATTCACCGTCGGGGAGAACATCGGCGATCTGGGCGGACTGTCCATCGCACTGCTGGCCTACGAGCTCTCCCTGGCCGGTGAGGAACCCCCGGTGATCGACGGGCTCACCGGGGTGCAGCGGGTGCTGTTCGGCTGGGCGCAGGTGTGGCGCACGAAATCCCGTGATGCCGAAGCGATCCGGCGGCTGGCCACCGACCCGCACTCACCGCCGGAGTTCCGCTGCAATGGCGTCATCCGCAATATCGACGCGTTCTACGATGCGTTCGAGGTCGGCACCGACGATGCCCTCTACCTGGAGCCGGAGCGCCGGGTTCGTATCTGGAGCTGAGGCACCGAACGAGAAATCCCCCGAACCGCGAGGCTTCGGGGGATTTCTGCGTGATGAGAGGTCCGGCTAGAACATCTGCCAATCGGACGCACCGTCGGGCTGGTCGTAGAGCCCGCCGTCGGTGTTCTTGATGACGACCGCGTCACCGCTGCCGAAGTTGTCGAAGAACCACTTGGCATCGGCGGGGCTGAGATTGATGCAGCCGTGGCTGACATTCTCTTCGCCCTGCGAGGCAACCGACCACGGCGCGCCGTGCACGAAGATGCCGCTGTTGTCGATGCGCACGGCGTCCTTGACCTTGGTCCGGTAGCCATCGGCGGAATCCACCGGCACTCCGTAGGTCGAGGAGTCCATCACCATGTCGGCGAATTTCTCCAGCACGTAATAGGTGCCGTTCTTGGTGTCATTGCCGGCCTTGCCCATGGACACCGGGAATTCCTTCTCGACCTCGCCGTTGCGCACCACGGTCATGGTCTTGGTGCTGTCGTCGATGGTCGCGACCAGCTGCTCCGGCACGGTGAACGTCGACTTGGTGCCCGCGGCGTCGATGCTGACCACGGCGCCCTTCGGCCAGAAGTCTTGGGGCCGCCAGCGCAGCTGGGTGTCGGTGACCCAGTAGAACCGCCCGGGCACCGGCGGGTTCGACGTGATGTGCACCGCGTCCTGGGCCATCTGCCGGTTGGCGATGGGCCGCTGGAAGTTGATGTAGATCGGCTTCGCCGCGCCCGCGATCGACCCGTTCACCGGATTGAAGGACGGCGGGACGAACGGCGGCATCCCGATGAAGGGGTTCGGGTTCTGCCCGGCCGGGGTGCCTTCCGGGATCGCCAGGGGCACCGCACCCGGGCCCCCGACCGGTGCGAACGGGTCGGGCTCGGCCGCCGGCGGCGGTGCGAACGGGTTGGGGAACGCCGGCGCCGGCGGTGGCGCCGGGGGTTCCGCCATGGCAGCCGGGCTGCCGAAACCGAGTCCGACGACCAAACCGGCCGCCAGGAACGCGCTGGCGAGTGTGGTTCTCATCCGCTGCGTCATATGTCACCTCCACAGGCATATCTGCAGACCAGTGTGTCATAACAGGGGAGCGAGCCAACCCCCGGCGAGGCCGGACGGACCCCTCGTCGCCGTCCGACCTGCACCACTGACCTGGGATTTTCATCGCCGTCAGGCCGTGGTTCGTTACAACTGTGATCTCTCTCAGCGTCGGCTAGGACCGCACCAGCCGGGCGATGGCGGCCGACGCCTCGGCGAGCTTGGCGTCGGCCTGCGTGCCGCCCTCGGCGACGGCCTGGGTGACGCAGTGGCCCAGGTGCTCGTCGAGCAGTCCCAGGGCGACCGACTGCAGTGCGCTGTTGACCGCGCTGATCTGGGTCAGGATGTCGATGCAGTATTTGTCGTCGTCGATCATCTTGGCGATCCCGCGGACTTGGCCCTCGATGCGCCGCAGCCGTTTGGCGTAGTTCTCCTTCTGCGGCGAGTAGCCGTGCTCCGGTGCCTCACTCATCGCGGAATGCCTCCCATCAGCTGCTGCATGTGCACGATCTCTTCCTGGCGGGTGGTGATGATCGCCTGCGCCAGCGTCTTGGCGTTGATGTCCTCACCCTCCCTGATCTCGGAGGAAGCCATGGTCATCACCGCCTGGTGGTGGTTGAGCATGACCTGAAGCCATAGTTTGTCGAATTCCGTGCCCTGCAGCGACCCGAGTCGCTCGACGGCGCCCCGGTCGAACAGCGTCGGCCCGGCGGGCGGTGGGCCCTGACCGCCCTCTTCGCCGTCCGTCCACTGCACCAGCAGCGCGTTGATGGTCTCGCTCTGCTGCTGCTCGCTGACGGCCAACGTGTCGGCCATGGCAACCATCGACGGGTTGCCGGAGTTGGTGCGCGCCAGCGCGACCAACTGGTCCACCTGCGGGCGCTGCGCCAGCATCCCGTAGGCGAACGCCCGGTCGGTGGCGTTGACCCCGGGGGTCAGGGCCGCGGTCTCCGACGACGTCGCGGCGGGCGACCCCGCCGATGGGGATTCCTGGCCACCGCAGCCCGAGAGCAGCGCAGCGAGTGCCAGTGCTGCCAGTAGTCCCGTTCGGCTCATGCGCCCAGGCTACCGGTACCCCAGTGGGGTATCGAAGATAAGTTTGGGCGGGCAACGACGCCGAATGCATACTTATTTTCATGCCCTCAGCCTCAGATTCTCTCCCCACCACGGCCGATATCGACATCAAGCCGCGCAGTCGCGATGTCACCGACGGCCTGGAGAAGACCGCGGCCCGCGGCATGCTGCGCGCCGTCGGCATGGGCGATGACGACTGGGCCAAGCCGCAGATCGGCGTCGGGTCGTCGTGGAACGAGATCACCCCCTGCAACATGTCCCTGCAGCGGCTGGCGCAGGCGGTCAAGGCCGGCGTGCACACCGGCGGCGGCTATCCGCTGGAATTCGGCACGATCTCGGTGTCCGACGGCATCTCGATGGGCCACGAGGGTATGCACTTCTCGCTGGTGTCCCGCGAGGTGATCGCCGACAGCGTCGAGACCGTCATGCAGGCCGAGCGCCTCGACGGCTCGGTGCTGCTGGCCGGTTGTGACAAGTCGATCCCCGGCATGCTGATGGCGGCGGCGCGGTTGAACCTGGCCAGCGTCTTCCTCTACAACGGATCGATCATGCCGGGCGTCGCGAAAATGACCGACGGCAGCGAGAAGGAAGTCACCATCATCGACGCCTTCGAGGCGGTCGGCGCGTGTGCGCGCGGGTTGATGTCCCGCGAGGACGTCGACATCATCGAGCGCGCCATCTGTCCGGGTGAGGGCGCCTGCGGCGGTATGTACACCGCCAACACCATGGCCTCGGCCGCCGAAGCACTGGGGATGTCGTTGCCGGGCAGCGCATCTCCGGTCGCCATCGACAAGCGCCGCGACGAGTACGCCCGCCGCTCCGGCGAGGCCGTCGTGGAGTTGCTGCGCCGCGGGATCACCACCCGCGACATTCTCACCAAGGAAGCATTCGAGAACGCCATCGCCGTGGTGATGGCGTTCGGTGGTTCCACCAACGCGGTGCTGCACCTGCTGGCCATCGCGTGGGAGGCGGGCGTCGAACTGACGTTGGCGGACTTCACCCGCGTAGGGCAGAAGGTCCCGCACCTCGCCGACGTGAAACCCTTCGGCGCCTACGTGATGAAGCACGTCGATGAGATCGGCGGTGTGCCGGTCGTGATGCGTGCGCTGCTGGATGCCGGCCTGCTGCACGGCGATTGCCTGACCGTCACCGGAAAGACGATGGCCGAGAACCTGGCCCACATCGAACCGCCGGACCCCGACGGCAAGGTGCTCCGCGCCATGGACAACCCGATCCACCCCACCGGCGGTATCACCATCCTGCACGGCTCGCTGGCGCCGGAGGGCGCCGTGGTCAAGTCGGCGGGTTTCGACTCGGATGTGTTCGAGGGCACCGCAAGGGTTTTCGAGCGCGAGCGGGCGGCACTGGATGCGCTGGAGGACGGCACCATCACGCACGGCGATGTCGTCGTCATCCGGTACGAGGGCCCCAAGGGCGGTCCGGGGATGCGCGAGATGCTGGCCATCACCGGCGCCATCAAGGGCGCCGGACTCGGCAAGGATGTGCTGTTGATGACCGACGGTCGGTTCTCCGGGGGCACCACCGGCCTGTGCGTCGGCCACATCGCGCCCGAAGCGGTGGACGCCGGCCCGATCGCCTTCGTGCGCGACGGTGACCGGATCCGTCTCGATGTCGCCAACGGCACGCTGGACCTACTCGTCGACGAGGCCGAGTTCGAGTCACGCAAGGCCGGTTTCGAGCCGCTGCCCCCGGTATACAAGACCGGTGTGCTCGCCAAGTACACCAAGCTGGTCGGATCGGCGGCCGTCGGCGCGGTGTGCAGCTGAGATTCTCCGCTGTTCCCGGACGGCAGCGGGTGCGCTGATCTACTGAGCCATCTTCTCGATCCGGCGCACGGCAAGCTCGAGCACCGGCAGATAGCTCGGTGCCCAGAACGGGGCACTCATCCAGACCCGGCAGCCGCCGTCGGTCGGCTGCACGCCGTGCCGGGTGGCGGGCACCCCGGCCACATCCCATCCCCACGTCCGGTCGGGATCGAGCTCGGAGATCACGAAGGGCAGCGGGACGCCGACCGGCGTCCACACCCGGCCGGTCGCTCCCAGCAGGAACGCCGTGCCGTCGAGTTCGGCCCTGGCAACCGTCAGTCCCCAGCGCGGCCAGGCCTCGAGGTCGGTGAGGATCCGCCACACCCTGTCTGCGGGCGCCTCTACGTCCCGGCTCGCCTTCCACATGAGACAGACATACCCGCAGCAACTGTCCGTCGAACGGCAACCGCCTAATTCGCCGATGTCGGTGGTGACGCGAAGGGCGTGTACCACCACCATTGGGCGCGTTCGCCTTGTGGCCCGGGGCAGGGCTCGACATCGGGTGGTGGCGTGGTGGGTGGCCGCGCCAGCGACGCGTCGGTGAGTATTTCGCCGTCTTCGTCGGTGACTTTCAGTTGTTCGGCGGGCCCGGTCAGGGTGATGACACCCTTGTGGTGCAGGCGGTGGTGGAACGGGCAGACGAGCACCAGATTCCACAGTTCGGTCGGCCCGCCGTTCTCCCAGTGCACCAGATGATGGGCATGCAAGCCCCGGGTGGCTCCGCAGCCGGGCACCACGCAGGTCTTGTCGCGATGCTCCAGGGCCCGGCGCAACCGGCGGCCGATGGTGCGGGTGGCCCGCCCGACCCCGATGGGGCGGCCGTGACGTTCGAACCACACCTCACACGTCGCATCGCAGAGCAGGTAGCGGCGGTCGTCGTCGGACAGCGCCGGCCCCAGATGCAGGGCCGCGACCCGTTTCTCGATATCGAGGTGCATGACCACGGTGGTGTGCTGCCCGTGCGGGCGCCGCGCCACGTCGGCGTCCCAACCGGCCTCGATCAGGCTCATGAACGCATCCACCCCGTCCGGGAACGGCGGCGCCTGCTCAGAAACCGTGGACTCCTGGTCCCAGACCCGGGCGCTACCGTCCTCGGGATCAATGCTGTCGGTCGCATCGTGGTCGCGTTTCCAGTCCGCGACCAGCTTGTCGCGGTGGGATTGCAGGCCGGCCTCGAACTTCGCGGCCTCCACCTTGGGCAGGGTGATCCGCCACGTCGTGGAGTCCTCACCCTCGATCTTGGTGATCCTGCGTGTCGGTTCGGGCTTGGGATCAGGCTCGGGGGCGTGGTTCCTGCTTGACCGCGGTGCGCAACTGGCTCACGCTGGCGACCGTCACCAACTCCGCGTAATGCTCATCGCAGCCCTGGCCACCCTGTTCGGCGATCACCCCGATCTGATCGAGTGACACCCGCCCGTCCCGCAAGCCTTGGGTGCAGCGCGCAAGTTCGTCGATGCGATGCGCGACGGCGACCATAGTGTCGGCGTTGCGAGGAGAGATACCGGCCTTCCAGGCCACCAGCGCCTCGATCGAACGGCAGCCGGTCGCACCCCACAACGAGTTCCCGTCATCTGTGCCTCTGCCATCGATCTCGGCGACGATCTCCACCAACCGGCCATCGATCGCATTACGCTGCCCGGTCAACTCCGCCATCTCCTCGAACAACACCTCCAACCGCGACACCCGAGGTGCGTGTGCGGCGAAAGGTGTTGTCGGCGGCGGCATACCATTGATTCTAGAAGAGGGGTCCGACAAGTAGCCGATCAGTTCGGCGGTGGTTCGATCGGCGTCATTCGGGCGTACAACTCCGGCAGGAACCCGGCCAGATGGTTCATCTCCTGCGCGCAGTGCACCAGTAGATCACGCGGATCGGGAAGCTGACGGGCGGCGATCGGCCGGACCATTCGATCGGCGACACCGGGGCCGTTCCGCACCGCCACGTGCCTGCCGCCCATCCAGAACCGGGACCGCATCTCCGCGCCGTCGCCAGTAGGTCTCACGTGGTGAATCAGCCAGCCCACGTCGACGGGGATGTCGACGGATCCAAGCCGCGCACAGACGGCTAATTCTTTGTCGGGCACCACCAGGCCAAGCACCGATGGCTCCACGAACTGAATCGCCGCCTTGGCGTATGAGGAGCCGAGATACTCACGCACCAGCGAGGTTCGGCCCACGTAGCGTACATCGGTATCACCATCGAGCCATCTCGCTGACACATGTGCCCGCGGGTGCCAGAGCTTATAGCGTCGCGAATCCGATCCGTGCCAGCCGAACCACCACGACCACATCTGCGGAGTCACATCCGCCATTTCGGTGCGTACCGAGACCTGTATACCGCCATCGGCCAGCGTGCCGTAGCCGTTCTCGGTCTGCTGGTGTCCTGGATCCATCAGTGCGGCAACATCATCGAATGCAGGAAGTGTTGGTTCGGCCTGACGCCCGTGTTCCAGAGCCACGACGACGTGGCGAGGCAGCGGCGCCATCTGCGGGTTGAAGAAATCGCCGAACGGGGTGTCCGCATCACCACCGCGATAGCCCAGATACGACATCAGACGCGGCCCATCCAACTGTGGAAACGGCCGTTCGGGTCGTACTGTGCACGGACCCGATCCAATGTGCTCATCGCCCCGGCGGTGGCGAACGCGGCCGGCCGCTGCCCCAGGTTTTCGTCGGCCAGCTGGATGCCGGTCTGCAGATGCTGCATCGCCACCATGTTGGAACGCGCCCAATCCCCGTACTTCTCGTCGTCGGCCGGGTCCTCCCATACCCCGTAGAGCGCGAGGTAGATCTCGTCTTCCAAGCTGTAGGCCATATCTTGCCGCTCTGGCGACGGCCCCCAGTTCATCCAGAGAAAGTGCGCCGGATGCGGTGGCATCGTTGCCAGGATGCGCCGGATACCGGTCATCAGGTCTTCGGCCGGCGCCGAGGTCCACATGTTGTCGACGCTGTAGCGGTATCCCGTGGGGTAGTTCGTCATGACACCCGCGTACCAGGTCTGCAGGTCCGTCGGCGCATAGGGCACCGCGGCGATCGCCCTGCTCCGCGCTGGGCAGGTCTCCAGCAGCGACAGCGCATCGATCGCCTCCTGCTCGGTATCGGCGAAAACTGGTGAGGCCATGACGATCCCAGGGGTATCCAGGCCCACACCCGGCACGGACCGGGAAGCCACGATTTGCAGTTCGACCCGACGATCGACCTCGCTGCTGATCGAACGCGCCCAGGGATAGATGTCCTCCGCCGCGTCGAGCGGGTAGACATACAGACTGCTACCGCAGACTGCGGGGAGGGCGTAGAGCTTGAGGTGGAATGCGGTCACCACCGCGAAGAACCCGGGACCGGAACCCCTTGCCGCCCAGTAGAGTTCGGCATGGTGTTCCGCGTCGATGTACAGCTGCTCGCCGTCGGCCGTGACCACATCAAGGCCTAGCACGCTCTCGCAGGCCGGACCGAGCACCCTGCTGTTCCAGCCGTACCCTCCCTGCAACAGGTACCCGCCGATACACACGCCCTTGCAGTGCCCGGCCGGGAAGAACAGATCCCGCTCGGCCAGCAGTTCGGCCAGCACGCTGCCCCCCATCCCCGGACCGACCACCGCGGTGCGGGTGTCGGTGTCGATGGCGCAATGGTCCAGCCCCTTGACGTCCAGCAGCATCCCCCCGTCGCGGACGTGGCTGCCGGCCCAGCTGTGCCCACCCGATCGAACCCCGATGGTCAGCCCGCGTTCCGTGGCATAACGAATGGCTTCGACCACGTCGTCGGCGTCCGCGGCCTGCACGACGACCTCTGGGTAGCGCTGCGGAGTGCGCGCGTTCCACACCGTCTGTGCGCGGGCCCGCTCATAGCCGTCATCGTTGCGGAAAATGTATCGACCGGTCATTACTCCACCCCCGAAGAGATCCGTCATGCGAATCTTGGTGATTCGTATAGCGGATCAATATAGTGACACCATGGCCCCGGCGGAAGAGCATCCCCACACCAAAATTGACGGACGCGATGACGGGCTGCAGGCGCTACGCCGTGCCGCCGCTGCGCTGGACGAGATCGCCACTGCGCCGGGCGTGCTGCGGCCGGTCGATATCGCAGCCAACCTCGGCCTGGCCAAGTCCACCGCGCGCAGGCTGCTGGTCGCCCTCGTCGATGTCGGGTTCGCCACTGTCGACGAGGGCGGCCACTACCGTCTCGGCGACCGGCTCATCGGGCTGACCAGCGCCGACGGCGCGAATCTGGCGGCGGCTCTGCGCCCGGTCGTCGAGCGGGTCGCGGCAGCTACCGGCGAGACCGTGGACCTCTCGGTGCTCCGTGGACGGCAGATGTGGTTCATCGATCAGATCGAATCCACGCAACGGTTACGTGCGGTGTCGGCGATCGGCGAACGCTTCCCGCTCAACGACACGGCCAACGGCAAGGCCGCCCTGGCACTGCTCGACGACGACCAGATCCCCGTTTCGCTATTACCCGAAATCCGTGACATCCGCGAGTCCGGCATCGCCTACGACCGCGATGAGCACACCGGCGGGATCTCCGCCGCCGGTATCGCCCGGAGATTGCCGAGTGGGCATATCGTGGCGATCTCGGTGCCCACGCCCACCGAGCGGTTCGTCCACCGCGAGTCCGTCATCGTCGATGCGCTGCGGGCCGCGCAGACGGCAACCGAGTGGAATCCCGAATCGTTCAGGTGACGATGGCGACCGCGAACCCGTCCCAGCCCTTGGCACCGACGGTCTGGATGGCCGCCGCGTCCAAGCGCGGATGCTCCCCCATCATCGCCAGCGTGTCGCGCACCGCGATGGCCTGCGCATCCTCGGGCGCTGGGTCGAGCACCCGACCACCGCGGGCGATGTTGTCGACCACGATGAGTGCACCCGGAGCGGCCAGCCCGATGGCCGCCTCCACATAGGCCGGGTTGTTCTCCTTGTCGGCATCGATGAAAAACAGGTCGAACGGACCGGTCAGGGTGGGCAGGGTCTCCAGCGCGGACCCGACGATCACCTCGACGCGGTCTGCCACCCCGGCCCTGTTCAGGTTGGCCGCGGCCACCTCGGCATGCCGGGGCTCGTACTCGAGGGTGACCACCTGCCCCTGCGGACCCACCCCACGCGCCAGGCAGATCGTGGAATACCCTGCGAGCGTGCCAATTTCGAGCACCCGGCGAGCCTTCGTCAGTTTGGTGTACAGCGTCAGCAGGTGACCGTGCTGCGCGGATACCTCGATGGCGGGCATCCCCGCCGGCCCGGTCGAGAGCCGCGCCGCACGCAGTGCGTCGTCCTCGGTGTGCAGCAGCTCGTCGAACAACTCGTCCACCGCGGCAGGCTCGGTCATCCGGACACCCCCTCTTTCGAATAGATCACCCGTAGCACGTGCTGGACCTCGGGTCCCATCACCCAGCCTGCCAGTTCGGTCATCGCGCCCACGAACTCCCTGCCGTGCGGGGCACCCGGCCCGGCCAGATGGTGGGCAATCTCGTGCAGCACCACCATCTCCCGAAGCGCCCAGGTGCTGTCCCCAGCTGGCACCGCGATCGTGCCGGATTCATAGTGCGCGGCGGTCTGCCCACGGCGGGCCCGCACTGCCAGCTGCCCCGCACCGGGCCAGCGTTCACGCACCGCGGGCATCGCCAGCACATCGTCGACGTAGCGGCGCACCGATTCGACGGAGGCGAACCGCGCCTCCGGCGGCAGCGTCAGCGCGGTCCCGAAAAAATCGATCGAACCGTTCCCGTGCTGGGCGACGCGGTCGAACAGGGTGCGCACGAACTCCTCTGCGGCATAAACTTTCACGCGCTGACTGTCGCGCACTAGCCCTCCAGCGGTGCCCGCGCCCCGGAGATCTCCTGGCTCGGACCCAGCCGGGCGCGCCGGCCGGCCCGGTCCCCGGCGCGCCGCGCCGCCGACGAGTATCCGGCCGATGCGCTGGCGGCCCGCCAGGTTCCCCGCGCCGCGGACGACTGACGGTAGAACGATGTGAGTTCGAGATCCTTGTTACGCAACGCAAGCGCGGTTCCCGGCGCGCGCGTGGTGTCCTCGGTGGCCGCTCGTCGGGCCTCGTCACGTGCCTCGGACAGCCGCTGGCCCACCCGTGCACCGAAGGCCAGGTGAAAGTTGAGCCGGGCGGTGATCGTCGGGGTCGGGCGATGCGCCCCGGTGGCGATATAGGTGTCGGATGCCCGCACCATCTGCACCAGCAGCCCGGCATACAGCGCGTGGCTGGCGTCGATGTCCTCGCCGAAGCCATAGGCGTACACATACGTCGAATTGGACGCCACATCGCATTTCACATCATTGGCCATCGCGATCACCACGAACAGTTGCACGTAGGTGCGCAGCCCGCGGGTGCCGGGTTCACCGATGGTGATGGTGCGCTGCACCGGCGCCTGCGCCGCGGTGCGTTGCGCCGAATGCGCGCGGGCCACTGCCAGGTCGATCGATGTCGCGGTGGCCAGCCGTTGCGCCGCGGTCATGAACGCCTCGGCCTCATGGACGTTGTCGGTGCCCTCGGCCTGGCGCAGCAGGGCCGCGATCCGGGCCAGCATCTTGTCCTCACCCACGACGCAAGAGTAAGGGAGCACCCCGACACCTCTCGGATCGCGCCGTGCGCCCGCCGCCGCAGCAACTACGTTCAAGCTCCTTCGACCGACCCAGCATCGGACGACTCCGGAACAATACCGACGACTGGTCCCGCAGTAGCCAAAGGCCAAGCGGCGGCCTACAACGTCATCGAAACCGCCATTCAGTTAAGTAGTGTCAGTTTATGACGCGCTTCGAAAGTCCTTCAAACTGCCCCCCGCGTCAAAAACCGGTGAGATTTGCTGTTTGCGGGAGCCTCGGCTTGCCGCAACCGGCTCCAACATCCAGACACCAACTTGGCACTTCTTCCCACACCTAGCGCGTTAGCGGAAGTTCTAATCCATTCGTGTGACATATGCACTGTTAAACAGCGCTTCTCTCAAGATCAAAATTTTGGGTGGCGATTGCCAACGGCATCTGCAGTGTTCTCACATGCAAGCTTCTGCTCGCCGCGAGGGCTCTTCATCAAGCTTTGCTGAATCTTCCGTGTCATAGTTTTTTCAATCAGGTGACCTAACCGCGGATCGTCGAGAACTGCGAAGAGAGATGCAGATATGGCGAACACATCGAGCCGGCGTTCGACGCGGTCCACACCGCCAAGCACCCACGCGGGCGCCACAGTCGGTGACCCGATGGGCAAACGCCGAGTGATTGCCCCCGGCGGGAGCCGGCATGCCGGCAAGGCAAAAGTGGCAAAGGCGTCACCAATGCTTCACCCGGTGGCTTTCGGATTCCCCCGGTCCATCGGCCGGGTGGGTGCGTTGGCTGTCGCGCTGGGTATCGGCGGGGCGATCGCGACAAATCCGGTACTGGCCCTCGCCGATGACTCCGGGCCGTCCTCGGACTCATCGCAGTCATCGCCCGCGTCGAGCCAGGATTCGACGTCCAACCAGGCGGAGCATCCTTCGAGCACAACAGCAGAATCGGGCGGCACCGACTCGGACGGATCCGTACCGTCTGCCGGCCCGGGCGCCGATACCGATACCGACCTCGTTTCCGCCGAGATCAGCGGGGCGGACTCAGATGTGACAGACCTTGATGACGTCTCCGGCGACAAAGCGCCGCTGGACGGCGGTGAACTCGAAGACGAGCTCGAACACCCCACCAGCGCCGATGATTCGACCAAGCCACCGGAATCCGACCCCGATCCGGTTGAGCCGGTAAGCAGCAACCGCACGGCACAGCGATCCGCGTCACTGTCGTCGAGCACTGCCGAGGCCGCACTCTCGACAGCTCCGCGCTCGTCGGCCCTTGCGCCTGTGGTCCCAACGACTGAACCGACGGCCCCGTCGGTGGCCACGCCGAGTCCGATCGCCAGGATCATGGCGGTCCCCCGTGCGGTGGCAGTGATGGCGTTCAACGTTTTCGACGCAATCCTGACCCCGCTCATCGGACCCAACCACACCTCGATGCCTCCTAACTCGCCCCTGTTGTGGGCGGTGCTGGGCTGGGTTCGCCGCAACCTCAGCGACATGCTCGGCATCGAGGCGCCACTTGCCGCCGTGCCGGCAGCCGCACCTGCGGGCGAGAACCCGAACGCCGGCCACCCCGGCGCCGATCCCGGAGATGGCACCGGACTGCCTGACGAGTTCGAGCGCACCACTCTGGTCTCCGGACTCGATCAGCCGACCGACTTCCGGTTCCTGCCCAACGGCGACATCCTCATCGCCGAAAAGGGCGGCGCCATCAAGCTTTATCATGACGGCCACGTGCACGGCGAACCCTTGATCACCCTGGCGGTGCTGCCGACCGACACCGATGAGGAGCGCGGGCTGCTCGGCATCGCGGTCGATCCCAACTTCGCCACCAACGGCTATCTGTACGTCTCCTACACCACGGCACAGAACCGGGATCGACTGTCCCGCATCACGGTGGTCGGTCACTACGCCGACCCCGCATCGGAGATGGTGCTCATCGAATCCGACCAGCCCGGCAACGTCTACCACCACGGCGGCGAGGTCCAGTTCGGACCGGACGGCAAGCTGTACTGGGCGATGGGCATGAACACCAACAATCCGAACTCGCAGAACCTGTCCAATGTCCACGGCAAGATCCTCCGGCTGAACCCCGACGGCTCGGCACCGGCAGATAACCCCTTCGTCAACACACCGGGTGCCATTCCGCAGATCTGGGCCTACGGGCTGCGCAACCCTTTCCGGTTCACGTTCACGCCGAACGGCAAAATGCTCGCCGGCGATGTCGGCGGCGACCAGTGGGAAGAACTCAATGTCATCACCGGCGGGGCGAACTACGGTTGGCCGCTCGCCGAAGGCCAATGTGATGGTTGCTCATTCGCGAACCCCATCTACACCTACGCACACACTCCCGCGCCCGCCAAGGCCGGCTCGATCACCGCCGTCATGACCTACACCGGTAGCACCTTCGGTGCGGAGTACCAGAACAAGGTCTTCATCGCCGACTACACATTGGGCTGGATCAAGGAACTCACCTTCGACTCGACCTACACCAGCTTCATCAGTGAGCGAATGTTCGATGATCAGGCCGGTACGGCCGTGAAGCTGGCGCAGGGTCCCGACGGCAACATCTACCAGTTGAACATCTACCCCGGCGAGCTGTCCGTCATCGCACCCTCCGGCGGCAACCGGGCACCGGTCGCCGTCATCGACGCCACCCCGACCAACGGCCCTGCACCGCTGGCCATCGACTTCTCCTCGGCTCGCTCCAATGATCCCGACCCCGGAACCACCCTGACCTACTCCTGGGACTTCGGCGACGGCACCACCGCCGTGGTCGCCAACCCGTCCAAGGCATACAACGTCGTCGGCGCCTATACCGTCACGCTGACAGTCAGCGACGGCGCCAAGACCGGCCAGGTCACCCAGCGCATCGTTGTCGGAAGCACTACGCCGACAGCCCAGATCCTCACCCCCACAAGCGTCACCAAGTACGACGCGGGCGATGTGATCACCTTCAGCGGCATCGGTACCGACGCCGAGGACGGGACGTTGCCGGACAGTGCCTACTCGTGGTCGGTGGTCTTCAAGCACGCCGACCATGTGCACCCCTTCCGTGACGACCTCGTGGGCAAGACCGGCAGCATCACCATCCCGCGCGGCGCCGACAACATCGACACCACGTCCTACGTCCTGACCTTGACGGTCACCGACAGCACCGGCCTGTCGACCTCACGCTCGGTCGAGATCACGCCCAACCTGGTGGCGTTGACCATCAGGGCCAACGATCCCGATGCGGTGTTCACCATCGATGGAATCCCTTACAAGGGTTCACACACCGAGCAGGCCGTCGTCGGAGTCGAGCGGGTCATCGCGGCGGTCTCGCCCCAGTACGTGCCGGGCGGGCAGTTCGTCTTCAACGGCTGGTCCGACGGTTTGGGACAGAGCCACACCATCGTCACCCCCGGCGCTGCCGCCACGTACACGATCAACTACGACACGTTCACCACCGCGCCTGCACCGTGGCAGGGCGTCGACATCGGCCATCCATCAGTCGCGGGTTATTCGTCCTACGTCAACGGTGTCTTCACGATTCGCGCTGCAGGCGGTGACATCTGGGGTCCCACCGACGAGTTCCACTATGTCCATCAGACACTCAGCGGAGACGGCACGGTTATCGCGCGGGTGACCTCGCAGACCGACACCGACGACTGGGCGAAGTCGGGCATCATGATCAAGGAGTCCGCCGCAGCCGGGGCGAAGTACGTGCTGCTGGCAGTCACCCCGGAGAACGGGATCAGCTTTCAGTGCAACTTCGCGGGCGACGCGGGCTCGGCGCCGTACACGTTCCCGAACGCCTGGCTGAAACTCGAGCGGGTCGGTGACGTCTTCAGGGGGTACACCTCGGCCGACGGCATCGTCTGGACCAAGGTCGGAGAGACGACACTGGTCATGAACAGTTCAGTCACGGCGGGTCTGGCGGTGGTGTCGCACAGCTTCGACACGTTGAACACCACCACCTTCGACCAGGTCAGCGTGCTGTCGGACAAGCAGTGGACGAGCCAGGACGTCGGCGGACCGGTACGTGCGGGCAGCACCACGATCGTGGGGAGTACCCACACCCTCACGGGCGGCGGCGACGACATCTGGGGCACCGCCGACCAGTTCCACTTCAGCTACCAGACGCTGCCCGGCGACGGCGAGATCATCGCGCGGGTGACGTCGTTCACCGGCACCTCCGACGGCTGGGCGAAGGCGGGGTTGATCATCAAGCAGTCGGCAACGGCGGGCTCGGCGTACGCGCTGCTGGCGGTGACTCCCGCAAACGGCATCAACCTGCAGGCCGATTTCGACACCAGTATCGCCGAGCCGGCCACGGCATCGGGCGCCAACTGGCTCAAGCTGCAGCGACTCGGGGACACGCTCACCGGATACACCTCTGTCGACGGTGTCGTCTGGACCGAGATTGGCTCCACGACGGTCGATCTCGACGGTGCCGCGCTGGTCGGATTGTTCGTCTCCGCCCATGACGGTTCCCAGCTGAGCACTGCGACTTTCGACAACGTGAGCCTCACCAAGTCAGTCAATGCACCGGCGGGCCTGCCGGCGCCCTGGACAGCCGGTGACATCGGCGCCCCCAAACTAGCCGGGTCCTCGAGCTACGCCGGGGGAACGTTCACCCTCAACGGTGCCGGCGATGACATCTGGGGCACCGCCGACCAGTTCCATTTCGTGCACCAGACCCTGACCGGTGACGGCGAGATCATCGCCAGGGTCACCGCTCAGGAGATCGGGACCAACGGCTGGGCGAAGTCCGGCGTGATGGTCAAGCACTCGACGGCACAGGGGAGCGACTACGCACTCCTGGCGGTGACCCCCGAGCACGGAATCACGTTCCAGCACAACTTCACCGGGGACACCGGTACCGCGGCCTACGCAGTGCCCGATGCCTGGCTGAAGCTGACCCGGTCCGGCAACGTCGTGACCGGCCAGGTGTCCGTCGACGGCGTCAACTGGACCTCGATCGGTTCGACGACGGTCGCGCTCGGAGCAACCAGTGAGGTCGGCCTCTTCGTGACCTCACACAACGGATCTGCACTCAGTACCTCGACGTTCGACAACGTCACCGTGACCTCGCTCGCCGGCATCCCGGCCCTGGTCTGAATCCGGAACAGCGTGGGGGGAAATCGAATGACCATGAAAGACAAGACGTCAGACGGTCTTGCCCTGCCGTCCAGAATCATGCGGTTCGCCATCGTCGGGGTCAGTTGCTTCCTTGTGCAGCTGATCCTGCTGCTTCTGCTGGACAACATCCTGCACCTCTACATCGCCGACGTGCTGGCCTTCATCATCTCGGCACAGCTGAATTTCGCACTCAGCCAGGCGTTCACCTGGGCGGATCGCCGCCAATCCGAACGCCTCGCACTGCAGTGGCTGAAGTTCAACGCCAGCGCACTGCTGTCGGTGGTCGCGGTGAATGCCAGCGTGTTCTGGTTGCTGGCCGAGGCCGGCCTGCAGATCTGGCTGGCGATGCTGTGCGCCAATGCCGCCAGCGCCATGTGGACTTTCTTGATGAACCACCTGTTCGTCTTCAAGAAGGAACAACAAAGGAAGTCAACTCGAATCCCGGAGAGAACCGATATGCACATTTTGCCGCTTGCCAATCCCGGCGCCTCGCCAAGTGTCGCGCTGTTCATGCCCGCTTTCAACGAGGCCTCCAATCTTCCGCAGGTCGTGGCCATGGCCTACGACTTCTTCGACCGGGCCGCGATCACCGAGCGGTCGGTGATCATCGTCGACGACGGGTCCTCCGATGACACCGCCTCGGTGCTCGCGGAAATCCAGCGCAGCTACCCCGTGGTGGTCGTGACGCACCAGACCAACCACGGCTATGGCAGGGCCTTGAGGTCGGGTTTCACCGCGGCACTGGCCACCGGCCACGACTGGGTGGCCTACTGCGACTCCGACGGCCAGTTCAATCCAGGGGATCTGGCGCTGCTGATGGTCGCCGCGTTCTCACATCAGGTCGATGTCGCTCTGGGAATCCGGGTGAAACGAGCCGACAACCTCGCCCGGCGCCTAGCCGGGCGCGGCTGGCACGGGGTGAGCCGGATGGCGCTCAAATTCACTGCCGCCGATGTGGATTGCGGATTCAAGCTGATGCACCGGACCGCCGTCGCCGCCGTCGCCGACCAGCTGCAGAGCGACTTCGCCGCGATCTCGCCCGAACTGTTGGCACGCCTGCACCAGCAGGGGCACCGGTTCGTCGAGGTACCGGTCCCGCACTATCCGCGGGCCGGCGGCATCCAGTCGGGGCTACAACCGAAGGTCGTCGTCCGATCGTTCATGGACCTGTACACCGTCCGGCGTGACCTGGCCACCCACCGTGTCGCCGTTCCGGAGGCCATCGCACCGGCACCCGCTCTCCCGCTGATCGGTTCGGAGGCGACGTGACCATCACCGACCGCACCGAGGCACCCGCAGTCCGGGCCGACAGTCCGACCGCCCCCCGAGACCGCACTGTTCGGTGGGTGGCGCTCGGCGCGGCACTCATGTCGTTGGGCGCCTACGCCTACTTCTTCAGCAAGGGTATGGCGCTGGGCTATAAGGACTCGATCTCGCACCTGCAGATCGCGGCCCGCACGTTGAACAGTCCGACCGCGGGTTTCGCGCAGCTGGGCGGGGTGTGGTTGCCGCTCCCACATATCCTCGCACTACCGCTGATTTGGATCACGCCGTTCTACTACAGCGGTTTCGCGGGCGCGGCGGTCAGCATGGTCAGCTATGTCATCGCATGCGTCTATGTATACAAGACCGGTTTCGCTTTGACACAAGGCAAAATTCCGGCGTTCGCCGGACTTGCCGTGTTCGCGCTGAATCCCAATGTGCTCTACATGCAGTCGACGCCGATGACCGAGCTGCTGCTCTTCGCCGCCATAGCTGCCGCCACCTACTATCTGCTGCGGTGGATCCAAGCCGAGGATCACGCCCGCAAGTACCCGTATCTGTTCGCCACGGCCATAGCGGCTTTCGTGGCATGCCTGACGCGCTACGAGGCGTGGCCGCTCACCATCGTCATCGGCGCCATCGTGGCGTTCGTGGCGTGGCGCCAGTACGGACGGCAGGCAGTCGTCGGCATCACGCTGGGTTTCGCTTTTCTGGCCGGAGCGGCCATTGCGCTCTGGATGGGCTGGAATCTGCTGATATTCGGTAATCCGCTCAACTTTCAGAGCGGTAAGTATGCCAAGCCGTCGCTGTGGGTCGGCGAGGGTGAGGTCGCGGTGGGTCGCCCGGTGGTGGCCGCCCAAACCTATTGGTACGCAGTGGTGGAGAACCTCGGCATCGCCGTCGTTTTGGCCGCGATCGTCGGCGTGGTCGTGCTGGTCGTGCGACGCCGGTCGCTGCAGGTGCTGCCGGTGCTGGGCTTGCTGACCATCGCGCCGTTCTTCGTCTTCGCGTTGACCGTCGGGCAGCGGCCGCTCCACGTCCAGCAGCTCACCCAGGATCTGTACAACGTGCGTTTTGGCCTGCTGATGGTGGTGCCTGCCGCGATTCTGCTGGCCTATCTGGTCAGCCTGCTGCCCGGGCGTCCCGCGATCGCCGGACTCTGCGCGGCGATCGCCTGCACACTGCTACCACTGCTGCCCGGCGGACCGACCCACGTGGTGACCGCGCTGGAAGGCAGCACCGGTTTCCCCGAGACCGCGGTATCCACCAGCGATTACCTTCGTGAGCACTATGACGGTGGAGTGATCCTCATCGAGTCGTTCGGCAATGAATCAATACTGTTCCACGCCCGAATCGGGCTGTCCAACAACGTCTATGAGGGCAGCTATCAAAAGTGGGATCCCGCACTGAGCAACCCACCCGGCCAGCGGATCCGGTGGATCGTCATGCGCGGGGGCAACGGCGCCGACGAGACCTACCGCGAGCTGTCGGGGACTCCGAAGCTGGACGGTTACCACGAGGTGTTCAGCAATGACCTGTACGTCGTCTACAAGGACGGAATCTGACCGATGCTCAAGATGAAGAACTCCAACCCGATTCGGCACACCGCGGCGACGGTCATCAGCACCGGTCAGTTGGCCTGCATACTGGCCCTGCTGGCGCTCACGGCGGCGGCGCTCGTATTCAATCCGCTCACCCTCGCCAAGGTCATCGTGGCGACGGTGCTGATCTTCTTCGCGGTCTTCGTGATCCTGCTGAAGATGGGACTCTGGTACGCCTCGACGCGGTACCAATACCCCGATTACCACGTGCCGGAAGTCGACGACGCCGATCTGCCGCACTATCTCGTCCTCATCCCGATGTTCCGGGAAGCGAACATGGTCGAGCCGATGGTGCGCGGTATGTCGGCGCTGCGGTATCCGAAGCACCGGCTCAAGGTCAAGCTTCTCGTGGAGTCCCGCGATCGGGATCCCGGCACCCGCGCCGCCGCCGACGCACTGGAACTGCCAGACTTCTTCGAGGTCGTCGAGATCCCGGACGTCAAGCCCTACGGCAAGCAACGCGCGCTGAACTTCGGCGCGCACAAGGCGATTGAGGATGCGCGCACGCTTTCCAGAAAGGAGCGGGCGGGCCGACTGTGCGTCATCTACGACGCCGAGGATCGCCCCGAGCCGGACCAGCTGCTCAAGGCCGTCGGCATGTTTCGGGCCTACGACACGCTTGATTCCCAAGTGGTGTGCCTACAGGCTCAACTTGAGTTCTCCAACGTGACCAGCAGCTGGGTGTCGCGCCTGATGTGGGTGGAGTATCTGGTGCACTTCTGTTGGGTGCTGCCGGGTATGGCCAAGCTGGGTCTGATTCCGCCGCTGGGCGGCACGTCGAACCATTTCAGGCTGGAGTTGCTCACCCGCGTCAGCATCGATCCCCGACAACAGCCGCCGGGGGTGCAGTGGGCCGGCATCTGGGACATGTTCAATGTCACCGAGGATGCCGATCTCGCCGGCGCACTCGCACTGCACGGCTACAAGATCGCGATGCTCGACAGTGTCACCAATGAGGTTGCGACCACCCGGGTGAGCGCACTCATCGGCCAGAAGTCGCGCTGGCTCAAGGGATACATCCAGACCGGACTCATCTTCACCCGAAACCCCATCCAGACCATGCTCCGGATGGGCCCCCTGCGCTGGTTCGTCTACGTCCTGTTCCTGATCGGAACCCCGCTGTCGATTCTGCTGAGCGCACTGTCCTGGACGCTCACGATCGCCTACTTCTCGACCCGCTCTCCGGTGATCGAAGAGCTGTTCCCCGGACCCTTGCTCTACCTCGGTGTGTTGTTGCTGGTTTTCGGCAATTTCGCGCTTTTCCTACAACACGTGGCTGCTGCGACGAAAAATGAAGGTTTCTGTACTGTGAAGTACATGCTGGTCGTGCTGACCGGCATCTGGCCCATGCTGACGGTGATGTCGCTGGCCAAAGCGTGTTACGAACTTGCGAATCCCCGGATGCGTCACTTCTGGGACAAAACGGAACACGGTCACGACCTGCACACGCTCGACGAAGCGGTAGGCGGCCTGCGGGGGGTTGGAACCGGTCACCAAACACGTAGTGCCGTTACTGTTTCGGCACGGGATGGGGGTCAACGTGAGGAAGCCAGAGCCGAGACAGCGTAGGGGCCAACCGACAGCTGGGCGCAGGGGAGTCGGCTGACATGAGCTCACCAGAGCATGTTCCCCCCGATTCACCGCGGCGCCGCCCGGACCTCACGCTGCGTGAGCGACAGGTGCTGATCGCCTGGATCCTCGACGACAACAAGGATTCGGTGGCGCTTCGCCTGCACATCTCGGCGGCAACGGTTCGCACGGTGGTGCAGCGCGTCCGTGCGAAGTACGCCGCGGCCGGCAGACCGGCGCCCACCAAGGCGGCACTCGTTGCGCGTGCACTACAGGACGGTCTCATCAAGATCGATCAGCTCTGAGACGGCGCGCTCTATCTGGTGACGAAGGTGTCCAGCGCCGTGATCAACTGCGGGGACAACGGGCCCGGCTTCGCGTAGTTCGCGACGTTGTCGGACGGGTCGTCACGCAGCACATGGTTGACACCCTTGAGGTCCACCACGGTCAGCGCGGTGTGTTTGAGCGCGGCCGTCAACGGACGGACGGACTCACAGTTGGCCTGTCCGTCGGAATCCGAACAGGTCAACAGCACCGGTGTGCCGGTGGGTGTCTTCGCCGCGAGCGCGAGCGGATCGATGGCGTCGGCCTCGACGACGGCTTTCACGTTGCCCGCGTTGAGAATCGCGCCGAGGCCGTCGGGCAGTTGTGCCGGCGCGGTGCCGCGGGTGCGCGCCTCGTCGACCGCCCCGGCCCAGGCCTCGAGCACCGTCTTGCCCTGCTCCGGTGTCTTGGCTCCGGCTTCGACCGCGGCGTCCACGTCAACCCGCACCCGGTCGGTGATGATGTCGAGGTAGCGGCCAGGCAGCGGTTGAAACAGCCCGAGCGAGTGGATCTTCGGAGCGTCCGGCTCGAGGTCGTCGGCCAGTGTCATCGCGTGGATGGTGCCCTCGCCGAGAGCGTAGACGGAGATCCGCGCGCCGTCGGTGCCCGGACGGCCGGCCAGGTACCGCACCGCGGCACGGGCGCCCGCCGAATAGGCGGCGCTGCCGACATCGGCCGGGCGTTGCGCATACGGTCCCAGACCGGTCTTGCCGGTACCGACCTTGTCGTAGCGCAGTGAGGCGATGCCCTTCTCGGACAGATACTCCGCGAGCTGGCGCATGTTGCCCACCGGTCCGGCCACCGCGTTGTCACCGTTGCGGTCGGTCTGGCCGCTCTCGGAGATCAGCAGCGCGGCAGGGCCGGAGTCGTCACCGTGGTGCCGGTAGGTCCCGTGCAGGGTCAGACCGGAGGAATCGGTGAAGGACACCTCGTCCTCCACCCAGCCCTGCTGGGTGGACTGCTGTTCTCCGGAGGAACACCCGGCGACCAGCACGGTGGCAAATAGCAGGGTAAACAGTTGACGGGCAGCTCTTTTCACAGTCTGGTCTCGATCCACGAAGTGACATCGTCGAGCACCACGGCACGTTCGGGTTCGTTGAACACCTCGTGATACAGCTCCGGATAGACCTTGAGCGCGACGTCTGTGGACCCGACGCATTCCACCAGCCGCTCACTGCCTGCCACCGGAATCAGCTTGTCCTGTCCGCCGTGCACCACCAGCAGCGGCGCGGTCAGCGCGGCCGCCCGCTGCGGCATGGTCTCCCCGACACCGATCAGCGCCTTGGCGACACCCGCCGGCAGCTTGCCGTGATGCACCAACGGGTCGGCCTCGTACGCCGCCACCACCTCGGGGTCACGGGAGACGGCATCGGCGGGCAGATCCTCGACCGGCAGCCCGGGGGCCAGACCGCCCAGCACCTTGGCCACCACGGTCATCACCGGGGACACCCCGTCCTGCGCGTAGACGGCCGGGCCCGACAGCACCATCGCGGCGTAATCGTCGGGGTGCTCGACACCGTAGGAGAAGACGACCCCGCCGCCCATGCTGTGCCCGAGCACCACCCGCTTGAGTTCGGGGTGCGCGGCGGTGGCGAGCCCGACCAGGTGGTGGAAGTCCTCGGTGTACTCGGAGATGTTCTTGAGGTACACCCGCTTGCCGCCGGAGCGGCCGTGCCCGCGCAGGTCCAGCGCGTAGGTGATCAGTCCGGCCTCGCCGAACCGTTGCGCGACGTGGTCGTAGCGGCGGGCGTGCTCGGCGTAGCCATGGCAGATGATGACCACACCTTTCGGAGCCGGCTGCCCTGATCCCCCAGTCGCTTCGCTCCCGCCCGCCGAGGGCGTCCACACGTCATAGCGGATCGGCACACCGCCGACACCGTCGAAACTGCGCTCACTGCGGGTTGTCGCCACCCGACGAGCCTATCTGCAACCGGCGATGCATCCCGCTTGTCGGTGGGGGTCGGTAAGCTCGCCATCGTGAGCGTCCTCACAGCAGTAGATGACAAATTCGACTCCAGAGATGCGTTCCTCGCCGACGCGCAGCGCTATCGGCGCGAGCTGCTGGCGCACTGCTACCGGATGACCGGGTCGGTGCACGACGCCGAGGATCTGGTCCAGGAGACATTCCTGCGCGCCTGGAAGTCCTATGACCGATTCGAAGGCAAATCCTCGGTGCGCACCTGGCTGTACCGCATAGCCACCAATACCTCACTGACCGCGCTGGAGGGTAAACAACGCCGTCCGCTGCCCTCGGGCCTGGGTACGCCGAGTTCCGATCCGCACGCGGACATCCATGAGCGGCATGAGGTTCCGTGGCTGGAACCGCTGCCCGATGCCGATGATCCGGCCGATCCGCAGGCAGTGGTCGGCACTCGCGAATCGGTGCGACTGGCCTTCGTGGCTGCCCTGCAACATCTCTCGCCGCGACAGCGCGCGGTGCTCGTATTGCGCGATGTGCTGCAGTGGCGAGCCGCCGAGGTGGCCGACGCGGTCGGCTCGTCGACGGCCGCGGTCAACAGCCTGTTGCAGCGGGCCCGCGCCCAACTCGATGCCATCGGCCCCAGCGAGGATCAGCCGCTGACCCCTCCGGACTCCCCCGAGGCGAAGGAGCTGTTGACGCGCTACATCTCGGCCTTCGAGGCCTACGACATCGACAAGCTGGAGAAGCTGTTCACCGACGACGCCATCTGGGAGATGCCCCCGTTCGACAGCTGGTACGTGGGGCCCACAGCCATCGGAGCCCTGTCCCGCGACAAGTGCCCGGCCGAACGCCCGGGCGACATGCGACTGGTGTCGACCACCGCCAACGGCCAGGCCGCCGCGGGAATGTACCTGCGCAACCCGGAGACCGGTGTGCACGAGGCGTTTCAGCTGCACGTCCTGGACGTCACCGGCGCCGGGATCACCCATGTGGTGGCGTTCCTGGACACCAGGCTGTTCGAGAAGTTCGGTCTACCGCCCACCCTCTGACCGGTGAGCCGCCTCAAGTGCCGCCACATCGAACTTGCCGAACGTGGCCATCACCGCGTTCATCAGCCGCTCTTTGGCCTGCGCGTCCCCGCGCGTCATCAGGTCGTAGTACGCCGTCGGGGTGATCTGCCAGGACAAGCCGTACTTGTCCTTCAGCCATCCGCAGGGCTGTTCCTCACCACCGTCGACCAGGGCGGCCCAGATCCGGTCCAGTTCCATTTGATCCTTCACCCGCACTTCCAGTGAAACGGCCTCGCTGAAGGTGAACTCCGGACCGCCGTTGATCCCGACAAACGGTTGACCGTCGAGTTCGAACTCGACGACCATCGGCACATCCTGCGGAGAGGGGGCGCCCGGGTGTGCGGGCGTCGTGCCGATGATCCTGCCGTTGCCGCCGAAGGCGGCAATGTAATGCTCGGCGGCCTCGAGGGCTTGCCGGTCGAACCACAGGTTGGGGACTATGCGGGCACTGATCTGAGTCATCGGTATGCACTTTCTTCCGGTTGTCGGTACTCCTACGGGTAGACCGGCCTGAGCGGCCGGGTTCATCGCAGGGCGGACGGGAATGACGAGAGAAAGCCGGCAAACCTGCAGTTCACAGTCGGGAAAGGCGCCGATCTGGAACGTGTTCTATTATCGGCTTCCATGAAGACCAAAGGTGCCCTGCTCTGGGAGCTCAATTCGCCGTTCAAGGTTGACGAGATCGATCTGGGCGACCCGGTGGCCGACGAGGTGCAGATCCAGATGCACGCCGCCGGCATGTGCCACTCCGACTACCACATCACCACCGGCGCGACCCCGATCGGACTGCCCGCCCTCGGCGGCCACGAGGGCGCCGGTGTAGTCACCAAGGTCGGCAAGAACGTCACCGGTATCGCCGAGGGTGATCACGTCATCCTGGCGTTCATCCCGGCCTGCGGTACCTGCCCGCCATGCCTGAAGGGGTTTCGCTCGCTGTGTGACCGCGGCGCCGTGCTGCTCGGCGGCAAGGCCATCGCCGACGGCACCAGTCGCATCCATGCCGGATCGCACGAGGTGTCGCCGATGAACCTGCTCGGCACCTTCGCCCCGTACATGACGGTGCACAAGGATTCCGTGGTCAAGATCGACGATGACATCCCCTTCGAGACCGCGGCCATCATGGGCTGCGCGGTACCCACCGGCTTCGGATCGGCGACCAACGTCGCCGACGTCAAACCCGGCGAGACCGTCATCATCGTCGGCGTCGGCGGTATCGGCATGAGCGCGTTGCAGGGTGCGGTGATCTCGGGGGCCAAGCAGGTCATCGCGATCGACACGAACGAATGGAAGCGTGAGCAGGCCATCAAGTTCGGCGCCACGCACGTGTACCCGACCATGGCCGAGGCGATAGCGCCGGTCATCGACGTCACCCACGGGCTGATGGCCGACAAGGTCATCATCGCCGTCGGCACCATGAAGGGCGAGTACATCGAAGAGGCGATGATCCTCACCGCCAAGACCGGCACCTGCGTGGTGACCGGGATGGGTTCGATGATGGACGCCGACGTCAAGCTAAACCTGTTCCTGTTCACCATGTTGCAGAAGACGTTGAAAGGCAACATCTTCGGTGGGGGTAGCTCCCATGTGGAGACGCCGCGACTGACCGCGCTCTACAAGTCCGGGCTGCTGAACATCGATGACATGATCACCCGCACCTACCGCCTGGAAGACATCAACCAGGGCTACCAGGACATGCTGGACGGCAACAACATCCGTGGCGTCGTCCGCTTCGACGAGGCCGACTGGTAACACCACGCAGACGGCAGAACCGCCCAACTCCGTTCGGAGTTGGGCGGTTCTGTATTTCGGACACTCAGGCGGCGTTCTGCCCGCCGGCGCTGTCGCTCGGTTCGGACGTGGCATCCGGGCCGCCGCTGTCGCCCTGGTCGTTGTCCGACTTCTTTGGCGCCTTGTCGGCGGCGGGCCCCTTGGCCGCCGTGAGTTCGGCGGCGGTCCTGGCCGCTTCCCTTACCCGCTTGGGCGTCTTCGGCAACCGCTTGACCTCCGGCTCGACCACCTCGACCGGTTCTTCGGCGACCGGTTCCGCGGGCTGCTCGACCGGCTCCCCGGCCGGCGGAGTGGTTGCCGGCGCGGCATCGGCAGATACCGAACGGTTCGCCGCCCCTTCGTCGGCCGCCGCACCACCCGATTCGTCCGCGGTGATCGCGACGTCGGCCAGCGCATCATCGGCCGCACCGGTCAACCCGGACAACACATCGCCGATATTGCCGTTGAGCAGATCACCCACCGACGAGAGCGCATTCGGACCGGTGTTGTTGTTGGTCGTCATCGCGGTCCGGAATCCGCTGCCGAGCTGCCGGAGCACATTCGGCAACACCTCGCCCCAGTTCACGTTCGGCAGCGTGCCGAACTGCACCCGGGTCGCCGCAGAGTCGAGCGTGCGCTCATAGGCTCCGGTCTCGGGGTTCCAGAACGCATCCGAGTAGCCCAGGTTGGTCAGACTCCGCAACGCCGGCGACAGGGCATTGGCCAATCCGTTCACCAGGTTCGCCACCGGCGCCAGGCCCGCCAACCGCATGACGTCACCGATCAGGTAGAGCGGTTCCAGCATCGGAAGACTGTTGGCTCGCACCGTCAGATAGATGTTGGTGTCTGCGGCGTTCTGGTCGGCCAGGCTGCCGACCAGTTCCTCCAGCTCCGCGGTCAGCTGTCCGGCCGCACCGGTGACATCCACGCCGCGCAGCATGTAGGTCGGCAGCAGCCCTGCGACCACGTTGTTCAGCAGCGTGACCGGGTTGGCCCATGCCGCGAAATCCGACATCAACTGATACTCGACGGTGGCGTCGATCTTGACCGGCACCAGGTTCGCCCCACCCAGAGCGAGGCCGGTGTCACCGATCGGTGTGCCACCACTGCTGGTGATCGCGACATCCGGTGTCACGGCGTCGATTCCGAACATCGCGAACAGATCGGCAAATCTGGCCATGATGCCGCCGTTGGCGCGGCCCGCATTGTTCAGCAGGATCGCCGGCAGGATCGTCAGGCTGCCCAGCAGTGGATTGTCGCCGGCGTAGTCCACCCCGCCGGGCTGAGATGACAGTTGCGCCAGCACGTCCCGGTAGGCGGCACCGGCCGAGAACGCACCCATCCCGCTACCGATCACGATCGGGATGCGGACCGAGGCGATCTCCTGGTCGGGGATGGCATCGATGGCTCCGGTGACGGCCTCGTTGAGCGCATCGCCGATGCTGCCCGTGCCGGTTTCCACGACGCCGTCGACGAGATCGGCGACGTTGCCGGAGATTCCGTCGTTCAGGCTGTCTGCGAGGTTTCCGATCAACGGGGAGATCGCGCTCTGCAGGGCGCTGCCGATCGGGATCGTGATGTTCTGCCCGAAGACGCGGACCGTGTAATTCAAACCGCCGACCGCGCTGTTGAGGCTGGCCCGCAGATCCTCCTCCAAGGTCGCCGTCGCGTTGTCCACGATCTGGTTGACGACATTGTTCAGGGTGGGTGTCAGCACAGTGCCCAGATCGGCGGCCAGCGACCCGTCGGCCAGCGCGTCGGCCAAAGCGGCGGACAGGTTGGTCTTCAGCGTCGTCGTTCCGAGGTCGAGGTATCCGGTGCCATTGACCGAATCGGCGATCGCCGACTGCGTGCCGGGCGTCCAGCCGAGGTCGACACCGCCGAGCAGTCGGGCGAGGGTGAACAGCGGGCCAGCGGTGGTGATCGACAGGGCTCCGCTGTCGGCAAGACTCTTGAGGTTGAGGCCCACCAGATCCAACAGGTTGCCCAGCTGGAAGTTGCCCTCGGAGTCGGTCAGGTCCGCGGAGTTGAACAGTGTTGTCAGCAGGTCCGGAAGGACCGCAGTGACCTCGGCGGTCAGTTCGTCGGCGGTGGGCAAGATGTCACTGAGGTTGTCCATGATGCCGCCCGCCACCGTCCCGGCAACGCTGTTGGCGATGCCGCTGATGCCGGAACTGCCGATCACCGAGGACAACGTGATCGTCCGGTTGCCGAGGATCGGGACGTTGACGGTGACGCTCACCCCGTTGAGCCGCTCCGCCACCGCCGCGGCGATGGCCGCTCGCAACTCCGCCTCCAACGCAGTGGCGTTCTCGCCGGTGGTCGCCGAGGTCAGAAAGTCGGTCAGCGCCGAACTGATCGCCGCGGTGACCGCGGTGTTCAGATCCGAACCCGCGTCGTTGAGGCCGAGCGTGGCCAGCAGCGACGCCACATTGATGGTGTTGCCGTTGGCATTCAGCAGATCGGTCAACATGCTCTGCGGAACGTGAGCCAGCAGCGTGTCGAGGGTGACTCTCGGCTGAGCGCCGAAGGTATCGACCAGCGCCGGCAGCAGCGTGTTGATGACGTTCTGGGCCTGCTGGTAGGGCCTGCTGGCCGCGGTCAGGCTGACGCTGTGTTGTTCCTGGGCGAGCAGCGCCGGCGGTGTCGGCACCGGCGCCGAAACCGCGATCGTGGCGGCCATCGCCGTTGCCGTGGTGACACCCAGCAACGCTGTACGTACCGTTCGGCTACTATTTTTACGATGCTTCTTGCTCACATTGATCCCCGGCCTCACCGTGCGAAGAACTGACAGTAGCGGAGACTGTACGCGCGACTTGCCAGGCGTAGACACGTTTTAGCGGTTAATAGCAAGATCTTTCGGAAAGCGGCGGTTCGGCGACCGTGCACCACCGGCGACCACCGCCGGCCGTGCATCGCCACGGAATTTGCATATGTGGCAAATTTCTTCGCAACGAACTGCGCATTCCGGCAGTTTCGCCACGATGGCCGGGCGTTGGCACAGTAAAAAGCCCCCTCGCCCGGGCGGGCGAGGGGGCTGCGTGAGTGCGGAACCTACTTCGGGGGCATCCGGATGCCGCCGTCGACGCGGACAACCTCGGCGTTCATGTACGAGTTGGTGAGCAGTTCGATGACCATCGAGGCCAGCTCCTCGGGCTTGCCGAGACGATGCGGGAAGAGCACCGACTCACCCAGCTTCGCCTTGAACGCCTCAGAGGCCTCACCCTCCCCGTAGATCGGGGTGTCGATGAGGCCGGGGGCGACGGTGTTGACGCGGATGCCCGATGCGGACAGATCACGCGCGACCGGCAGGGTGAGGCCCACGACGCCGCCCTTGGAGGACGAGTAGGCCGCCTGCCCGATCTGACCGTCGAAGGCCGCGACGCTGGTCAGGTTGACGATCGCCCCACGCTCACCGGTCTCGGTGAACTCGTTGCGGCTCATCGCGGTGGCGGCCAGCCGGATGCAGTCGAAGGTGCCGACCAGGTTGATGGCCAGCACCTTCTTGTAGGCGTCCAGGTTGTGCGCCGAGTCGAATTGACCGTCCTTACCGATGGTCCGCTGCGCCCAGCCGATGCCGGCCGAGTTGACCAGGGCACGCAGCGGGCCGAGGTCGACGGCGGTGTTGACCGCGTCCAGGATCTGGTCGGTGTTGGTGACATCGACGGTGACGAACACACCGCCGATCTCGTGCGCGAGTTCCTGCCCGCGTTCGGCGTTGAGGTCGGCGACGACGACCCTGGCGCCCTTGGCGGCCAGCTGACGGGCCGAGGCCGCGCCGATGCCGGACGCGCCACCGGTGACGATTGCGCTAGCTCCATTGATATCCACGTCGACAGACTAAGGCCTGCTGACCGGCCCCGGCCCACCGGTCGGTTGAGCGTTCAGAAGTTCCTCACCACACGCACCACCGCCACCACGAACACGGCGATGAACGCCAGCGTCACGACCGCGCCGACCTCGAACCAGGGGCTCTGCAACTCGCTGAGCAGGATGCCGGCCGTCGGCAGGAAGAGCCACCCGAGCAGGAAGACACCGACGGCACCGCGGTTGCTGGGACGCGGCGGTATCTCGTCGTCATCGGCGAAGTCGTCGTAGTCGTACTCGTCCGGGTACGGCTCTCCCATGCGTCGCAATGGTAGGCGGTCTGTCAGCGGGCCACCGGCCAGTCCCACACCGACAGGTCACCACGCGGATAGTTCATGCAGACCGCGGCCGCCTTGGCCACCACGCCCTTGTTGTTGAAGAAGACCTTCGCCCAATTGCCCCAGCGGGTGGCGACCTGCTCGTAGTAGATGTTGGTGGCGGTGTCCTCGGAGTACTGGCGCCGCCCGGCGGCATCCAGCGAGTAGAACCAGTGGATGCGGTCTTCCGCCATCTGCTGAACGTCCAGCGGCCGGTTGCTCTTGTCCAGCATGTACCGCTCGAAGTAGACCGGACTGGTGTCGCGAGCCGCCGCCAGGTACTGCTCGGCGTCGCATGTTGTTTCGATCTGCTTGCTGGGGATCGGATATTCGTCGGTGGCATCGGCGAATGCCCGTGGCGACGCGAGCAGTGCCGCCGCGGCCGATGCCGTGACGATCAGCAGGAGCGCCCGCATCGTCCACCGAAGGCTGTGCAGGGTCATGGCGCCTCCGAAGGATCGTTGGACATCGCGGTGAGTTTCCCGAGATGTTCGGGGCAGTACAGCCGCAGCCCACTGCCCAGGAACTGCCACACCTGTTCGGTGCTGGCCGTCCGCGCGAGGTTGCCGGACAGGAAGACCGCCGATTCGGCGGCGTCGGCGTCCACCCCGGTGGTCAGGCGTTTGCAGGTGATCTTCGCCAGCCACGCGTTGTAGTCGCGCTGGCCGTAGATCCCGAAACCGTGCAGTTCGGTGGCGAAGTCGGTATCCCGGTCCGCCGACGCCGCGGGCGCCACACCGATCGGCAGCGCGATCAACGCCGACACCAGCCCGGCGATCATCCGCCGCCTCACGCGTTCACCTCCTGGGTGACCTTGGGCCAGGCCTGAGGTTTCGGCCGGGGACGTACGTGCAGCGGCCACCAGAACCACCGGCCCATCAGCGCGGCGATCGACGGCGTCATCAGCGACCGCACCACCAAGGTGTCGAACAGCAGGCCCAGACCGATGGTCGAGCCCACCTGCCCGATCACGATCATGTCGCTGACGAGCATGCCGATCATGGTGAAGGCGAACACGAATCCCGCTGCGGTGACCACAGATCCGGTACCGGCCATGGAGCGGATGATCCCGGTGTTGATGCCGGCCCCTATCTCCTCCTTCATGCGCGACACCAGCAACAGGTTGTAGTCAGCACCCACCGCGAGCAGCACGATGACCGTCATGGGCAGCACCATCCAGCCCAACGGGATACCGACGATGTGCTGCCACAGGAGCACCGACAGTCCGAAGGAGGTGCCCAGACTCAGCACCACCGTGCCGACGATGACGGCGGCCGCGGCGACGGCGCGGGTCAGGATCACCATGATCAGGAAGATCAGGATCAGCGATGCGACGGCGGCGATCAGCAGGTCGTAGTCCGCGCCCTGCTGCATGTCCTTGTACATCGCGGCACTACCGCCCACGTAGACGGTCGAGCCCTCCAGCGGGGTGCCCTTGATGGCGTCGGCGGCGGCGATGCGCAACGGATCGATGCGCTCGGTGCCGTCCTCGGTCAGTGGATCGCCCTGATGGAACACGGTGAACCGGACCGCTTTTCCGTCCGGCGACATCATGAGCTTCATACCGCGCTGGAAGTCGGCGGTCTGGAACGCCTCCGGTGGCAGATAGAACGTGTCGTCATTGCGGGCGGTGTCGTACGCCTCGCCCATCGCGGTGGCGTCCTCCTGCATCGCGATGTTCTGATCCTGCTGCATCTTCTGCGCCTGGTACTGGTTCAGCAATGTCTGCTTCTGGTTCTTCAGCGTCTGGATCTGCGCCGGCATCACGGCCGCCATCTGCGGTGTCAGTTCGGCCATCCGCTCGATATCGGGGACCAGTTCGGTGAAATCGTCCGACATCGTGCTGATGCCGTCGAGGCTGTCGAACACCGACCGCATCGACCAGCACAGCGGGATGTTGAAACAGTGTGGCTCCCAATAGAAGTAGTTCCGTAGCGGTCGGAACTGATCATCGAAATCGGCCAGATGGTCGCGCACATCGTTGAGATTGTCCGAGGTGTCGTTCATCTTGTCCGACATCCGACGGGTGACATCGGCCAGTTCCAGCGTGACGCGCTGCATCGTCTCCATCGCGTCGATGCTCGCCTGCAGGTCGTCGGCTTGTTTGAGGGTGTTGTCCAGCACCGTCTGTTGGAAATCGTTGTTCATGACCTGGCCGTTGCCGCTCTGGCTCACCGTGTACGCCAACGAGGCATGCTTGATCGGTTTACCGTCCGGGCGGGTGATGGTGGTGACCGAGGCGATCCCGTGCACCCGCACCAGCGCTTTGGCGATCTTCTCGATCACCAGGAAGTCGGCGGGATTGCGCATATCGTGATCGGACTCGACCATCACCAGATCGGGATTCATCTTGGCGTCGGAGAAATGCCGATCCGATGCGGCGTAGCCCACGTTGGCGGGGACATCGCTGGGCAGATAGATGCGGTCGTTGTAGATGGTGTGGTAGCCGGGCAAGGCCAGCAGACCCACCATGCACAGCACGATCGCCATGACCAGGATCGCACCCGGCCAGCGGACCGTCGCGGCGCCGAGCCGGCGCCAGCCCCGGGCACGTCCATTACCCTTGGGCTCCAACACCTTTCCGAATCGGGTCACGATCGAGATCAGTGCGGGACCCAGCGTGAGCGCGGCTGCGACCACGATCGTCATACCGATCGCCAGCGGGAAGCCCATGCTCTGGAAGTACGGCAACCGGGTGAAGTGCAGGCACGCGGTGGCACCGGCGATCGTCAAGCCGGATGCGAGCACCACGTGCGCGGTGCCGTGGAACATGTCGTAGTAGGCCGATTCCCGGTCCATTCCCGATCGTCGGGCCTCTTGATATCGCCCGATCAGGAAGATCGCATAGTCGGTGGCGGCGGCGATCGCCAGCGTCACCACCATGCTCGTGGCAAAGGTGGTCAGTCCGAACACCTGGTAGTAGCCGAGGAAGGACACGATGCCGCGGGCCGACAACAGCCCGACGAACACCATCGCCATGGTGACGATCATCGTGACGACTGATCGGTAGATGATCAGCAGCATCACGATGATGATGATGATCGTCACGCCCTCAATGGTTTTCATGCTGGCGTCACCGACGATGTTCTGGTCGGTGGTCAGCGCCGCGGGCCCGGTGACGTAGGCCTTGACACCCGGCGGGGCCTGGGTGCCTTCGACGGTGTCGCGCACGGCCTGTACCGACTCGTTGGCCAGCGCCTCACCCTGGTCACCGGCGATGTACACCTGCACATAGGCGGCCTTGCCGTCGATGCTCTGCGCACCGGCAGCGGTCAGCGTGTCACCCCAGAAGTCCTGCACATGCTGCACATGGGTGTGGTCCGCGTTGAGTTTTCGCACCACTTCGTCGTAGAACTCGTGCGCGTCCGAACCCAGCGGCTGATCGCCCTCCAGCACGATCATCACCGAGCTGGAGGTGTCGTACTCCTCGAACTTCTGCCCGACGTGCTTGGTGGCGATCAGCGCGGGTGCATCGTTGGGACTCATCGAGACGGCGCGCAGCTTGCCGACCTCTTCGAGTTGCGGGACGACCGTGTTGAGCAGCGCCACGATGACCACCCACGCCAGCACGATCGGCACGGCGAAGGCTCTGATGAAGCGGGGTAACTTCGGACGGGCCGCGTGTCGCGCCGGCGGCATGGCGTCGGTGGGCGAATCGTCCACGAAGGTGGTCATGCGGCCTTCACCAGGCAGTAGGTGGCGGCGTTCATACCGTCAGCCGTCCTTTCGTCTTTGACCTCGTCATCGACGGTGACGCGGCAGGTGATGGAGGAACCGTCGCCCTGGGCCATGATGTTCGGCATGACGGACGGCAGCGTGGTCTCCAGGGTCAGCGTCCAGGGCAGGCTGACCTCGCCCGTGCGCTGCGGTTTTCCGTCCAGGTCGGCGTAGTTGATGCTGGCGTAGGAGCCAGTTCCGAAGATCTCGTAGGTGACGACCTTGGGATTGAAGTTCTCGGCGGTGTCGGCGTCGATCGGAGTGACGATGGCACCGTCCGATCCGAACACCGAGCGCAGATTCGAGACGGCCACCAGGCCGATCGCGATCGCAAACACCACCAGCACGGGCAACCAGACCCGTTTGATGACGGTCATCGCGCACGAACTCCGTTGTCGAACAACGGTTTCGCGGCCGTCAGAGCGCGCACGAAAACTGCAGGCATGATGCTGCCTTTCAATGAGGGACGCCGCGAGCCACCGGCGGCATGCGATCTGATCTTGGAATCTAAACCCACAAGTGGATAGAGTCAATCCGGTTATAGCGTTTAGGTAAGGGACATCACTAAAGTGGACTTCGTGATTGACAAACCATGTCGCGGCCTGCGCAAGGATGCCGAGCGCAACCGACAGCGCGTGCTCACCGCAGCGCGCGAGCTGTTCGCCATCAAGGGCATGGAGGCCACCCTCAACGATGTCGCTCACCACGCCGGCGTCGGCGTCGGGACCGTGTATCGGCGCTTCGCGACCAAGGAGGAACTCGTCGAGGCCATCTTCGAGGAAGGCATCGCCGAGGTCGTCTGCCTGGCCGAAACCGCGCTACAGCAGCCGAATTCGTGGGACGGACTGGTGTGGTTCATCGAGCGCCAGTGCGAGCTCGCCGCCACCGATCGGGGGCTGCGCGAGATGATCTACAGCAAGGCCTACGGCGGGGATCGTGTCGATTGTGCCCGCGAGGAACTGGTGCCACTGATAACCACCTTGGTCGAGAGGGCACGCCACGACGGCCACCTGCGCGCCGATATCGAGCACACCGATACCCCGATCATCGGCCTGCTGGCGGGCACCGTCAGTGAGTGGGCGGGCCACGTCGACCCCGATCTGTGGCGCCGCTACGTGGCACTCCTGCTGGAGGGCATGCGGTATCACCCGGATCAGAAGCCGCTCGGCACCGCTGCGCTCGACGGGGATCAGATGCATGCCGCGATGCACGGCTGGGACCCGGCCGGCTGACCCGCTACCGCGTCGGAAGCCGGCCCAGCACCCCGGTCACCCATTGGTCGACCGCGCGCAATTGAGCGGGCGTCATCCCCTCGAAGACCACCGCGCGCACCAGTTCGGCGTGCGCCGGCGCGGCGGTGACCAGCGCGGTGCGACCCTGCGCCGTCAGTTCGACGATCGCCGCGCGCCGATCGTCATCGGGGTGGTGGCTGTCCACCAGGCCGCGGTCCCGCATCCGCCGCAGTTGGTGTGACACGCGACTTTGCTCCCAGCCCAGGTGCTCCCCCAGATCGGTCATCCGGCATCCCGGCGACTCGTCGAGCGCGACCAGCACGTCATAGTCGGCCAGCGACAATCCGCATTCCTGCTGCAACTGACGGTTCATCGCGGCCTGAAGCCGTCCGGTCATCGCCAGGTATCTCCGCCACAGCGCCTGCTCGCGCGCATCCAGCCACATGGAATACATGACACATCATTTAAGTTGTGCTGTCCATCGCCCCGCGCCTAGGCTGGGCACTGATCTCAGAGGAGCATCGATGACCCGAACCGCATCCGTGGACATCCGGCCCGCGGCGGATCGCGCGGCGACCAGGATTTCCTGGCTCGATTCCAAGCACTCGTTCTCGTTCGGCGGCCACTACGAGCCGGACAACACCCACCACGGGCTGCTGCTGGTCAACAACGACGATCGAGTGGCCCCGGGTACCGGTTTCGATACTCACCCGCACCGCGATATGGAGATCCTGACCTGGGTGATGCAGGGCTCACTGGTCCATCAGGACTCCACCGGCAACAACGGTGTCATCTATCCGGGCCTGGCCCAACGCATGTCGGCCGGGCGCGGCATCCTGCACTCGGAGAAGAACGATTCCTGGACCCTGACCGGACGCGAGACACACAGTGAGCCCGTGCATTTCGTGCAGATGTGGGTCGTCCCGGACGAGTCCGGCCGCGACCCCGGTTACCAGCAGCTGGAGATCGATGACGAATTGCTGAGCGGCCGACTGGTCACGATCGCCTCCGGGATGCCCGAGCACCGCGACCAGTCGGCGATCACCATCGGCAACAAGTACGCCGCCCTTCATGGTGCGCGGCTGCAGGCCGGTGAATCGGTGCACCTGCCCCAGGCGCCCTACTTGCATCTGTTCGTACCGCGCGGGGCGGTGAGCCTGGAAGGCGCCGGCGAACTGCTCGAGGGCGATGCCGCGCGCCTGACGGCCACCGGCGGACAGCGGGTCACCGCCACCGAGCCATCCGAGATCCTGCTCTGGGAGATGCATGCCGGTCTGGGCCGATAGCCGAAGAATCGTCGGCGGCCTGGCCGGCGCAGCGATGCTGGTCGCCTGCTCGACCAGCACGCCGGGCGGGCCGCCCTCCGCCGGCAGCCCGAGCAGCGCACCGCCGGGCACGTCAAGCGCACCGACCGCAGCGGGCCTGACCGAAGTGACGGTGGCCGTGCCCGACGGTATGGGCGAGGCCCCGTTCGACGAGCCCCGCCGCGCGCTGGTCCCGGCGGGATGGTCGTTGGAGGTATGGGCCAGAACATCCAAGCCGCGGCTGGCCGCGTGGGCACCCGATGGAGCGATGCTGGTCTCGGTTCCCAGTGCGGGACAGGTGCTCTCGATGCGCGCGGGGCAGACCGAGGTTCTCCTGGACGGTCTCAACCAGCCGCATGGGCTCACCTTCGCCGGCGATTCCCTCTACATCGCCGAGAGCGACCGGGTCGACGTTTACGCCTACCGTGATGGCGCCGCCACCGACCGCCGCACCGTGGCCGACGGCCTGCCCGATGCCCGCAGCCCCGAGCTGCGGGGCGCCTACTCGCACGCCCTGAAGAGCGTCGCCGTCGGCGCCGACGGCGACGTGTACTTCTCCATCGGGTCCACCGGCAACATCTCCGAGGAAGACCGCACGGCGACCCCGCCGCGCGCGACCATCATGCGTGTCCCCGCCGACGGCGGTGCGATGGAGCCGTTCGCGACCGGGGTCCGCAACGGCACGGGCCTGGCCATCGCACCCGACGGTGCAGTGTGGACGGCAGTGAACAATCGCGACAATGTGGCGGACCCGAGGACGGGTGCGGTCGATCCCGGCTACGTCGACGACCATCCGCCCGAATCGGTCGCCCGGCTGACGCCCGGACGCGAACTCGGCTGGCCCTATTGCAACCCCGACGGCGGCTCGGCCGATCTCGAGCTGATCCGCGACGTCCAGACCAATGCCGACGGCGAGGCCATGGACTGCGCTGCGCTGCCCCGAGTGGAGCAGAGCCTGGGCGCCCACTCGGCGCCGCTGGGGATGAGCTTCACCGACGGCCGCCTTCCTGCGCCCTACGCCAGCGGCGCACTGATCGGCGTGCACGGATCATGGAATCGACAGAACCCGCAGGAGCCCGAGGTGTCGTTCTTCGAGTGGCGTGACGGCGTTCTCGGCGATCAGCAGACCCTGGTCGGCGGATTTCAGGCGCCCGACGGAAGTCGTTGGGGCAGACCGGTTGCCGCCGTGACCGGTCCCGACGGCGCGGTGTACGTCACCGACGACTACGCCGATGCGGTGTACCGGCTTGCGCCGCCGGGATAGCCCCGCGCAGGGCGCTAGCGGACCGTCGTGCCTTTACGGCCGGTGACCCCGACATAGATCGCGATCAGCACGACGGCCACCACGACACCGGCCAGGAACGGGATGACGGCCCAGCCTCCGTTTTCGTTCGCGTAGCCGAGTTGGAATGTCAGCCAACTACCCACCACCGAGCCGACGGCACCCAGCAGGATTGTCATGATCACGCCAATGCTTTGTTTGCCGGGCATGATCAACCGCGCCAACACGCCGACGATCAGACCGACGAATAGTGCGCTGATGATGGTTCCGATCATTGCTGCTCCTCAGATTGGCCAGTGGTTTTGCCTGGACTCGGCTGTATTACCCGATTCCGCTGGGCTTCAAGCCGATAACCCGATGCTCAACTGTGACGATGTTGTGACGCAAGTTGACAGTGTTGCTGGTGTGATTGATTGTGTTCGCTGTCCACACCACTGCAGGCTCTGTTTTCTGAAGGGATCGCCGTGCCGACCGTTGTCGCCCGTCTCCGGCGCCTCGCCGCCGGTATCGCGACGCTGACGGTCACCGCGGCGCTGTCGACGACCACGGGCGCACCGATCGCGGCTGCCGCCGACGGCCGGACATTGCTGGCGACCGCCATCGCCAACACCCGCGGCTCCTACCTGGTGTACAACTTCGGCGGCGGCAATCCGACACCGATGCTCAACGCGGCAGGCAACTGGTACGAGGGCGGCGGCGGTGGCCACCTGATGATCATCAAATCCGCCTCGCAGCGGCTGGCACCGAGGCTGCTGGTGGACACCCACAACGGCTATCAGTCCCGGTGCGAACGCACCCCGGGCGCCCGCACCGGGGACGGACTGGTGCAGGCCTCGGAGATCTACACCCCGATCGCCGCGTGGCAGGCGTTGGGGCAGCCCACCATTGCCATCAATGCCAACTTCTTCGACATCCGCGGCCAGCAGCGCGGATCCTGGAAGACGACCGGCTGCAGCTCACCGCTGGGCCCCTACGTCGACAACACCCGCGGGCTGGGCCGAGTGAACGTGCCGCTCACCGGAACCGTGGCCTACGCCGGTAAACAGGGTCTGTCCGGGGGTGACGAGGTCTGGACCCCGCTGTCCACCATGATTCTGCCGGTCGCGGGGGCACCGTTCGTGGTGACGCCGCGCTCAGGCGACGACTTCGATGCGGCCGGCCCGGTGATCTCCGATCTGATGAACAAGGGCACCCGTTTCGTCGCGGTCAGCGGTCTCGGGTTGCTCGCCCCGGGCGACACCGGACAGATGAACGATCCGGGCCCTTCAGCGGCGCGCACCGCATTGGCCTATGCCCGCGACCGCGACGAGATGTACGTGTTCCAGGGCGGCAGCTACACACCCGATCAGATACAGGACCTGTTCCGCGGCTTGGGAAGTGACACCGCTCTGCTGCTCGACGGCGGCGGATCCTCGGCAATCGTGCTGCGTCGCGACACCGGCGGCATGTGGGCGGGTGCGGGCGTACCCAAGGGGTCGTGCGACACGTTGCAGGTGCTCTGCGATTCGCGGGAACGCGCGCTACCCAGCTGGTTGGCCTTCAACTAGACACTCGAACCGGCCTACTCGGCACGAATAGTGTGGTGCAGGAACGGTTCCGGCCCGATTCGACAAGACCGAGAATGTCGAGACCGTCACCAAGACCGCACGAACTGTCGCCCGTGTCCCCAAAATTTCCCTTGCGCGGGGCCTTGATTCGGCGTAGCATCGAACACAAGTTCGAATGCGACGTTGCTCCCATCACCACCCGGTGAGCACAGACCGCGACTCCGGTCGCCGCGAGGTTCGATGGCCCCTTTCGGGCTGTGCGGACCGTTGTGACTGATCGTGCCCGTTGGGGCACCTTCTGTGAAAGTCGGTATCCACATGGACGCCACTGATCTCGACATGTTCATTGATGCGTTGATTGATGACCTCACCCCGGTACCTGCAGCCGAGGATGACGCTGATCGCACGCTGTTTCAGCTGCTGGACTGTCCGCGAAGGGTGATCGATGAGCAGCCGTTGTTGGCGGTGTTGGCGGCGGCGGTGACCTTGCGCAATCTGTTCGATCATGTGATCGCTCAGGCGGTTGCGGCCGCGGAGCGGGCCGGGATCCCGGCGCGTAGACACCTGCGCACGGGGGTCGATCTGCTGACCAGTCTGGGTGTGGCGCCGGGTGCGGCGTACCGGGCGGCGCGGGTGGGCCGGGCGGCGCACACCTTGCCGGCGTTGACGCAGTTGCAGCGGCTCGGTGGGGTCGGTATCGAGTTCGCCGACGCGGTCGGCAAGGGCCTCGCGCATGTGTCCGGCAGGGTCGCGTTGTCTGATGAGGACCGGGCCGCGGTCGTGACGACGCTGATGATCGAGACCACCCCGTCGGGTGTCGATAAGAAGGCCCGCGAGATCGCCATCGCAAGAACCGCCGCCACTCCGCTCGACGACGGGGCGGTGCCGGTCGCCGAAAACACCGACCTCAACGACATGACCCTGACGCAGACCGACGACGGGCGGGTCGCGGCCAGCTTGGATCTCGACGCGCTCACGGCAGAGGAACTGCTCACCGCACTGGATCCGTTGTGCCGGCCGATACCGCTGCCGGACGGGTCCCCGGACCCACGCCCGACCGGGCGGCGCCGCGCCGACGCGTTCGGGCAGATCATGCGCACCTACCTGTCGAGTTCCCTGCGCCCGATGAGCGGGGGCGTGCTCCCGCACGTCACCCTCACCCGCCCCGCCGCAGCACCAGGCGTGGACATTCTCGGGTTCGGCGGTCCCGTCAGTACCCGCACCGCGGACCTCATCATGTGCGACAGCACCCTGACCTCGGTGACGGTCGACGGTGCGGGCGCCCCACTGGACGTCGGGCGCGCCGAACGATTGTTCACACCCGCCATCCGCAAAGGGTTGGCGGTCCGCGACCGTGGATGCGCGCACCCGGGCTGCGGACGACCCGTGTCCTGGTGCGACGCCCACCACATCCAACCCTGGAGCAGCGGAGGCCACACCAGCATCGACAACGGCGTGCTGCTGTGCCGACTGCACCACACCGCGATCCACCACGGCGGCTGGCAGGTCTACCTCGGCCCCGACCGCCACCCCTGGTTCATCCCACCCCACCGCCCCGGCCAACCGAAACCGGAACACCTACGCTCACACGCACGACGCACCATGACCGACCTACCCACCGCCGCATAACCAAACCCGCACGGCACCTTGACAACTACACAGAGAACACCGTCCACGCGGCGGGTCCGGCGGGAGATCGCGCCGCCGGACCGGTCGCGAGGCACTACGGCTGAGCGTAAGACGCTGCGCTACTGCACGTTCCGCAGAACACGGCCCCACGACGCCGAGAATGCCCTACGTGACAGGCGACTAGGTACAACTAGGCGGCTTCCTTATCCGCCTTCTTGGTGTCCGACTTCTTGGTCTCGGACTTCTTGGTCTCGGACTTCTTGGTTTCGGACGTCTTGGTCTCCGGCGCCTCGGACGTCTTCGCGTCCGCGTCGGTATCCCCCGCGGTCGACGTGGTCGCCGGCTTCTTCTTCTTGGGGGTGAACGCATTGGTGATGTCACGCACCAGGTTCTCCAACGGGTTCTTCTTGACCGTCGGCTTCTTCACCACCGGAGCCTCGGCCTCAGCGTCGGGGTTGGCCTCGGTGTCGGGAACGGCCTCGGCTTCGGGTTCGAGCTCGGCCTCGGGTTCGGGTTCGGCCGGCGTCTCGGCGGGAGCCTCTGCCTCCGAGGGAGTTTCGGCCTCGACAGGAGGATCCTCGGCCTCCGCATCGTCGGGGGCGGCGTGCTTGGGCGGCAAGCCGGAGTCCTCTGGAATCGCGGCGCTCGGATTGGCGGCGTGCTTACCGGTCGGGACCTCTCCGTCGGGATCCACCGAGAGGGTGACGAGCTTGGCATCGGGGTCTGGAAGATCGCCTGCCGCGGCGGCCAGGGTGCGCGCCGCATTCGGGGATTGGCGACTCGCCTGTCCGGTGAGACCGGCGACCAGGTTGTCGAGGCCGTCCTGCAGCCCAGCGGTGAGGCCGCCCAGATTCAGCCCCTTGGTGAGGGTCTGGATCAGCTTGCCCAGGTTCTCCAGCACGTTGGGCGGCGCCGCGGTCGGGTTGCCGCTGATGAACTCCTTGTGGAATCCGTTCGCCAGTGAGGTCAGCACATCGTTGATGGCCCGGCCCCAGTTCACATCCGGGAAGGACATGAACGGTGTCGCGGTGTCCGGGTCGTCCAGCGTGCGGGTGTAGGTCCCGTCCGGGTTGCGCACCACGTCGGTATAGCCCAAGTTGACCAGACTTGTCATGGCCGGGGCGAGCGCGTTGGCCAACCGGATCGGCAAAGTGCCCAACGTCCCGAAGCTCACCATGTTCAGCAGATCGCCGGCCAGGTAGAGCGGCTCCAGCAACGGCAGCGTGCTGGTCGCCAGTGTCAGGTAGATGTTGATGTTCAACGGATTGCCGAGATCCAGTGCATCGCTGACGGTCTCGCCGACCTCGTCGAGGATCTGGTCCAGCGCGCTGTCCAACTCGACACCGCGCAGTATGTAGGACGCTCCGATGGTGCCGGCCAGCAGGTTGTTGAACAGTGTGAACGGATTCGGCCACGCCGCGAAGTCCGAGTAGGGCTGGTACTGGACCGTGGCATCGACCTTGATCGGGACGAGGTTCGCCGCACCGAGCTCGATTCCGGTGCCCAGTATCGGGATCCCGGTCCCGGCGTTGCTGGCCTGGACATCGGGGGTGATCAGGTCGATGCCGAGCAGTTCGAACAGCGGGTAGAACCGGGCGAGCATGCCGCCGTTGGCGCGACCGACGTTGTTGGCCAAGATCATCGGCAGCAGGGTGAGGCTGCCCAGCGGGCCACCGCCATTGGCTCCGAGCCGCGGCTGGTTGCCCAGGTCGGCGAGCGCCTGCTCATACGCCGAACCGGCCGCCATCGCGCCGAATCCGTAGCCGATGACGATCGGGATCCGGACATCGATGACGTTGAGGTCCGGCAGATTGATGTCTTCGACGCCCTGTAACACCGCGGAGATCAGCGGACCGAGCAGCGGGATGTTCCCGACGGCGTCACCCGCGAGGTCGAGCACCGCGTCCAGCAGGTTCTCGACCCCGACCTCCAGGTACGGCGTCTGATTGATGGCGTCGGCCACGGCGTTGGCGGTGCCGGGGGTCCAGCCGAGGTCGAGCCCGGACAGCATCTTCAGCAGGAGGAATGGCTCACCCGGGGTGATGATGTTGACCCCGGGAATGTTCAGCCCCGCCAGGTTCAGCGGGTCCGACAGGTCCAGCCCGACCAGGCCCAGCACTGCCGACAAGGTGATGTTGCCCTGCGCGTCCGTGATGTTCAGCAGGTCAAGGATGTTGATCAGCAACGGGGTGACGAGACCGCCCAGGATCGGCGTCAGCACCGAGCCCAGATCGATCGGGATCGCCCCCAGGATGTCGTCAAGGAACGCCGTGGGGATCTGGCCCAGCAGAGACTCGACGTTCAGACCGAAACCACCGGCCAGGTTGACACCGGCCAGCGCGCGCTCGTAGGCGGCGATGAACTCCTGGAAGGTGTTGTAGGCGGCCTGCCCCGAGCCACCGGTGACGTCGGAGAGGCTGCCGGGCGGACCGAACGGGCTGACCGCCGCGCTCAGGTCCACCTGCTGCTCCACCACCCGGAGGTAATGCTCCTCCGGGCGTGGCGGCGGCGTCGGTGCGGCCGCACCAACCGTCAGTGCCGTCGCCGTCGCAGCAGCCGCCGTGACCACCGCGACCCGCCTGGTCCGCTCAGCCACATTCCGGTGTTTTCCAGCCATCAACCCCGCACCTCCCCCGCTGCCCCATGCAGTTCTCAGCGAAAACTTAACATTCAAGATTGCCGGGCTGGGGCGTTTGGTCGGGAATGATCGACGCCGGCGATCAGGGCTGGCGCATGACCATCCGCAACACCCGGTCCCGAACGCGCGCTGGCAAATTCGTCATCAGCGCCAGCTGGAGGCGAGGGCCGGCGCCGACAATGTAGCGGGCACGGGGCCGCTTGGCGCTCAGCGCCGCCCGCACCACGTCGGATACCTTTTCCGGTGCCACAGCCATCCTTTGCGAAATCGGCACCGACTTGCGCATTCCTGCGATATGCCGCCGGTACAGTTCACGCTCGGTGGGTGTCAACGCGGCCTCGACGTCATCGACCATTGTCCCCGCGGTCCGCCACATATCGGTGTCGGTCTGTGCGGGTTCGATCAGAACCACCGGAATCCGCCACGGGCTCAGCTCCATTCGGAGGGCATCGGCGGCGGCCTCCAACGCGAACTTCGATGCCGCGTATGCCCCGATCAACGGAGTGGACAGCCGGCCGTTCACGCTCGAGATGAACAGCACCCTGCCGTGGCAGGCGCGCAGTCGCGGCAACACGGCCCGGGTCACCGCGAGCTGACCGACGACATTCACATCCAGCTGCCTGCGCCACTGTTCGCTGCTCAGGGTTTCCATCGGTCCGGCCATCACGACGCCCGCGTTGTTCACCACCGCGTCCAGTTGCGCGGGGAGCGCGCTGTCGAGTGCGGCGATCTGGCCGTCATCGGTAACATCGAGAACGATCGCCGAAATATGCTGGGGGTCAACGGCTGTCAGAGCCGCGCCATCGGCCTCGCTGCGTACGCCCGCGATGACATCCCAACCGTGGGCGGCCAGCTGTTCGGCGATGGTGCGGCCGATACCCCGGCCCGCGCCGGTAACCAGGACTGAAGGCATGCGGTCAGACTATCCATCATCGGTCGCCGGCGGACCGAACGCGAAGATCAGAGCCGCCGTCGTGACGACCGCGGCGGCCAGACCGATCACCGGGGCCACCACGTGCAAAGTCATCGTCGCGCCGAGCACTGCTCCCGCGCACATCGTCAGCACCACGGTGTAGCGCAGCTTCTCGCGTTGCCCGGTGCCGCCGGCCAGCCTGCTGTCGAACCCGATGCCGACGATGGTCTGGGTCAGCACCGTCGTGCTGAGTTCCTGGATGCCGAACTGCCGGGCGGAAGCGTTCTGGATGCCGAACGCCACTGCGAGCCCGGCAATCAGGATGAGTTTGGTGTCATCGTGGTAGCGCAGCACACCGCTGCCGGCCAGCACCGCAAGCACGATCAGCAGCGCGACCTCCACCGACAGCGCGACCGTCAGCCAGCGGCGCCTCGAGGAGCCGAGGTGCCGGACCAACCGCCCGCCGAGCACCGCACCGGTGACGAAGCTGAGGAAAGCCACCACCGCGGCCCACAGGTCCACGCCCGAATGGGGCACGAACCAGAATCCCAGGAAGATCACGTTGCCGGTCATATTGGCCACGAACACATGACCGAGGACCAGCACGCTCACCGCATCGACCAGGCCGGTGGCAAACGTGAGCAACAGCAGCGCCGTGACGGTCAGCCGATGCGAGACAGGCGATTTCATGAACGTGCGCCCGAGAGCCGCTACAGTCTGGGCGTCAGGTCCAGCGAAGTGATGGCGTTCATCTGAGTGATGAGCCAGTCTGTGCCGCGTTTCTCCATGGTCAGGCGGTAGGACAGGTACCGCAGCGACGGGATGTTCTTGGTCACCGGACTGGTTGCCACCGAGTTGGTGTAGACGATCGCCGACGCGCTGTCGGTGTCCAGCGATTCGACCGCGGCGCCGAGTACCTGGGTGTTGTTGGACACCTGGGCCTGCTTGTTGGGCGCGGCGATCGCGTCGATGTACTTGCGGTACTCGGCCTGGAAATCGCCGCCGAGGAACTTGGCGGCCCGATCGGGCAGGGTCTCCATGTCCTCGGGTGTGTAGGTCCACAACGTGGTGATGGCATCGGCGGCGGTGCCGGCGATATCCAGCTTCACCTGGACCAGTGCCCGGTCGGTCAGGTACGGCGCCGCATTGGCCCCGGCGAACGCGGCCGCGGCGACGAACACGGCGGCGCCGGCGACGGCAGCCACCCGAACGCCGCGGCCCGGCGGGCGGTGCGGCACCAAGACGGGTTCGGACGCCGCCTCGTCGGACGCCGCCTCGGCCTCCTTCTCGGCCTCAGCCTCAGCCTCGGCCTCCTTCTCGGTCTCGGCCTCGGTCTCGGCGTCCGCCTCGGTGGTCAGATCACCTGAATCAGCCGGCTGATCTTCCACTGCTGTCCCTCCTTGATCGCCGTTGCCACCCAACGACTTCCGGTCTCGATGGTCTGCTTGCCGTCCGGGGTGGTGGTGGTCATCTTGGTCGCGACAAGTACATCGGCGCTGCCGTCGTCGTTCCACCGTTGCACACCGGCTTCCAGCACCTCGCCGTTGGTGGGTTCGTTGCGGGCCACCTGCAGCACGATCTCGTTCTGTTTCTCGGTGAACGTCTTGACGAACTCCCCGGTGCCCTGCGCGCGTATCCGGTCGGCGTAATCGTTGGCGTTGAACGGATCCAGCGTGGTGTAGGCCGTCATGAAGGCGCGCACATAGCCGAGCGCGTCTGCGTCGCGGATCTGGGTCCGGCGGTCCGACTCGTGGGAGACCGTCATGAACGTCGCCAACCCCAGCGTCACCGCGATCAACAGCGCGGAGATCCCGGCGACCAACGGCAAACCCCACCGGGTCGGCGGATCGACCGGTGCGTAGAAGTACTCCGGTGCATCGGCCTCGACGACGCGGCGCGGGCTCATTGGCCGCCCCCGGTGCGCGGCTTGGTCAGCACGGACAGATTCTGCACCTGCCATTGATCGCCGGTCTTCACGAAGTCCGCCCGCACCGTGGCGGTGATGAACCGCATGGCATTCGGGTCGCTGCCACGCTGTCCCTGCATCGCCAACAACATCGATGCGGTGTTCGTGGTCAACGCGGGCTGTTCCAGCACCACACCATTGACCGTCCAGTATTCGTTGGACACCAGCGGAGCCTTCTGCAGCGCCTCCTGCTGCTCGATCAGCTGCGGCCGGTAGATGTCACTGGCCAGCGACTGCGCGCGGGCGAAATCGTCCTTGGCGGTACCCGGGGCGTAGCTCAGGATCTGCTCGACGATGCGGGCGCCCTGCGCGGCGATCTCGGCGCGCGCGGTGTCCAGTGCGCGGTCCTGGCGGTACACCATCAGATAGCCGGCGGCGGTCGCGACGGCGCACAGCAGCGTCGTCGCCACCAGCCCGATCGCCACCGGCCGGCGCAGGTTCCGTTCGGGTTCACCCACCCGGTGAACCTCGGTGCGCAGCAACAGGTCTGCGAAGGTCCGGTGCCGCCGGTCCCACAGCGGCCACAACCAGCCCAGGAACACGGCGGCGGTGTCCAGCAGATGAGCGAGATCGCGGGCCAGCAGCCGGCCGGTGCCCGCCGGGGCGCCGTCGCGGCCCACCACCCGGATTCCGGTGACGGCGCGGCCCACGGTCCAGCCCGTGCGCGTCGGAAGCACCCAGCGGTTGACCATCATCGCCAGGCCCGCCAGCACCGCCACCGCGACGTACACCCACCACAGCCAGTCCATCAGCGGCGCGGTCCAGGCCAACAGGGCCAATGTCACGATCAGCGCCACACCGAACAGCACGTCGATACCCAGCGCCGCGGCCCGGGCACCCCAGGATGCGGGTTCCGCGAGCCCGGCCATTTCGGTGTCGTCGATCTCGTCGAGCACGGCCGTCACGTGGTGACCTGGACGAGGTTGGCGATCTTGTAGGTACCGTCGGCGCGTTGCATGGTGACCCGCAGCCGGTAGCCCTGTTCCTGATCGGCGGTCTCGGAATTGGTCACCTTGGTGCGGACCGCCACCAGCACGTCGACGGAGCCGTCGTCGTGGTGGCGTTCCACGGCGGCACGCAGGTCGGCGACCTCGACCTGGACGTTGGCGGCTTGATAGGCCTCCAACATCATCGAGCTGTAGAACACCGCCTGGGCGCCGAAATCACCCGTCGCACAATCGACGATCCTGGCCTGCGCGGCGCCCATGGAGGCGGTGTCGGGCGCCTGGGTGGCCGTCACACAGTCCTTGGCCGCCTGCAGCGCGACCGCGTCATCGCGGGCGATCTGCTCGCTCTGCGCATTGGACCGCAGCAGCAGATAGCCGCCCGCGGACAGCGCCGCGGCCGCCAGGAAGAGCACCAGGCAGATGCTGACGAGCCAGCCCTGGCCGAATCGCCCGTGATTCGGTTCCTCGGTGGATTCCCGTTCTGCGAGATCCTCGGGGGAGTCCGCTGTCGATACCTCCGCCGCCTCATCGGCAGCGGCGTCGTTCTCGTTGTCGGTGGGGTTCAGCCGGCTGGTGCCAGCATCTCCTTCCATCCGCTATCTCCTGAGTTACTCGAGTTGGTGACGGAGTACTTGACCCCATCGGGTCCGACCACCTCACCGCTGGACGGGCTGTACACCGCCGATGGACCTGCTGCCGGAGTGTAGATGCACGGGTTGGGTTGCTGTCCACTGCAGGTGACCGTGCCCTGGCCAGGCGGGGTCAACGGGTCGCTGGTCGGCAGCGTCGACTCCGGCGGTGGCAGCTGGCTGGCGGGCAGCGGGTTCATCCCGTTGTTGATCGACGGCGCCGGGATCACCTGACCGGGGTTGACCGGCTGGGTGCAGCGCGCGCCCGCGGCGGGGCAGTCGACGATCTGGTTCGGGTCGCCGTACCAGGGGTTGGTGCCCAGCGGCACGTACGGCTCCTCACTGCGGCACTCCCGCGGGGTGGCGGCCCGCTTACCCGGCACATCGGCGCACGGGTAGTTACGCGCACCGCGGACCGCGTTGGGCGCATCCTTGGGGATCTTGCAGTACAGACCCGACGGCAACGGTTCGGTCTTGGTGTCCGCCGGCGACCGCCACTGCGAGGCGGGCAGGAACCCGGTCAGGCAGGGCGGCGGGATGTTGATACCCAGGCCGAAGTGCAGCAGACCCTCGGGAGCGAAGATGGTCGCGGTCTGCGCGATCGCCGCGCCCTGCGGAAGCACGACGAGCACCTGCTCGACGTTCTTGTTGTACCGCTTGAGCATGTCGATGACGACCTCAAGGTTCGCCAGCGTCTGCGGCAACGACTCCCGCACATCCCCGAACACCGCGTTGAGCTGATCTGCCGTGGGCGCCGCCTGCTGCAGCCCACTGCGCAGCGCGGCGTCCTTCTCCGCGGTCTGCGCGGTGATGGTGTTCAGGTTGGCGGCCCACCGGGAGATGGCGTCCTGCGAGTTCACCTGAGAGTCGATGATCGGGCCGGAGTTCTCGACGATGTCGGTGACCGATGACAGATTCTCCCGGAAGTCACCGGCCAGCGCCTGGGTGCCGTCGACAAGGCGTTGCAGTGACGGCCCGAGACCGCCGACCGCCTGTGCCGTCTCGTCGAGCAGGACGCTGATCTTCTCCGCCGGCAGCGCCGCCAAGCCCCGCTGGGCCGAGTCGAGCGCCGGACCGACCTCCGCGGGCACCCGGCCCTTGGTGATGGTGTCGCCGTCGTTGAAGTACTGCCCGGTGTTCTCGGTGGAGACCAGATCGAGGAACTGTTCACCGACCGCCGAGACCGAGTGCACATTGGCGACGGTGTCGACGGGCACCTTGGTGCTGTCCTCGATGTTCATCGTCACCCGGGCACCCTGTTCGGTGGGCTCCACCGTGATGACCTTGCCGACGGTGGTGCCGCGGAAGGTGACGTTGGCCGTCTCGTACAGACCGGCCGAGTTGGGCAGGTTCGCATACAGGCGGTACATCCCGATGCCGGCGTAGGCCGGCAACCGCAGGTAGCCCAGCGAGAGCACCACCAGTGCCACCACCGTCAGCGCGACGAAGATGAGCAACTGGGTCTTGATCATTCGGGTCAGCAGCATGGGTTACTCCGACCTTTCGATCAGCGGACCACCGGGCGCGTTGTTCGGGTTCGGCGTGAACCGCACGTCCGGGATCATCGTCGCCGGATCGCGGCCCCAGGCCTGTTCCAGTGCCCGCAGCATGCCCGAGATACCGGTGCCCGACAGGAAGCCGTTGTCGATGGCACTCAGGGTGAGGTCGATGGTGACCGACACGTTGATGTAGTCACCGCGGATCGCCTTCGGGATGTTCTCGATGTTGAACGGCACCGTCAGCAGCAGCTTCAGCGCACCCACCAGGTACGGCGAGGCCTTCGCCAGCTCCCGCAGCGGGCGCTGCAGGTTCTTCAGGTTGGTGTTCAGGTTGGCGTTGGTGTTGCTCAACGTCTCATCCGCGGTCGCACTGAGCCGGCCCAGCGCGGTCACCGCATCGGCGAACAGATCCCGGGTCTCCGCGAAATGCTGGATCAGCGGCGGGAACTCGGTGAGCACCCGGTCCAGCGTCTCGTTGCGGTCGGCCACGATGGACAGCAGCCGGTCGGTCGAATCGATGGCCCGGGTGATGTCCTGGCGCTGCTCGTTCAGCTCGAAGGTGAAGGTGTCGAGCCGGTTGAGGAACTCCCGGATCTCGCCGGAGCGCCCCGTCAGGATCGCGTTGACCTCGTTCTGGATGACCTCGATGTTCGGGATACCACCGCCGGTGAGGATGCCCGAGACGCTGGCAAGCGTCCGCTCGATGGTCGGGAACGCCGACGAACGCTCCAGCGGGATGGTGTCCCCGTTGCGCAGCGGCTCCGGCGACGGGGCCTCATCCTCGGGCTGGTCGAGTTCGACGTGCTGGGAACCCAGCAGTGAGGTCTGACCGATGCGGGCCACCGCGTTCTGCGGCAGCTCGACACCGGGCTCCAGGTCCACCGTCAGCAGCGGCACCCAGTTCTTCAGCTCGATCTTGCGCACCCGGCCGACGAACACATCGGCCACCCGGACCCGGCTGTTGGCGTTGAGCGCCAACGTCTCCGGCATCTGGATGTAGATCGTCGAGTGCCCGGACTGGGTGCCCGGACCGCCGGGCAACGGCACGTTGGCGATACCGCGCCACTGCCCACAGCCGCTGAGCATCAGTCCGGCCGCGGCCAGCGCAACCGTGCGGGTACCCAGTTTCTTCCAGCTACGGCTCATCACGCGCCACCTGCCTCTGCGGGCAGCGGAGGCCCTGGCGGAGCCGGCGCAGCGGGTGCTGCGGGCACGGCCACCGCCGCGGCCGGCGGCGGATCACCGGGGATCACACCGGGCGCCGGGATGGGCGGCGGCCCGGGCTGCGGGTACCACGGCGGCGGCAGCGGGGTGTTCTCGCTGTACGCGTTCGGCGGGCCGGGCAGGTTGCCGCCCGGCGGCACACCGAAGGCCGGCGGTGCCGGCGGCGGCACGATATCGGGCCCACCGAGCAACGCGGCCAACGAATCCGGGGTCAGCATGTTCGCGGTGAACGGCTGCACCTCGACACCCTGCATACCCGGCGCGACGATCCAGCCCGGCTCGTGGTTGCCGTGCGAGAACAGGGTGTCGCGGGAGAAGATGCCCGGCACGGTGGTGTCCTTGTAGCCCGGGGGCGGACGCAGCCGCGGCTCGGAGTACGCGATCTGCTTGGGCAGCGTCATCGCACCGGCGGCCAGGTTCGCTCCGAACGGGATGTAGTTGAACTTCATCGCATCCATCACCGGCGCCAGGTACTGCGCGCACAGCTCCGCGGACTCCTGGTAGCCGAGCCGGCTGCCGGCCTGGATCGAGCTGCAGATAAAGTTGAGCGGGTTGGAGAAGTTGGTGACGCCGGGCAGCACGGGCAGGCCGACGATGCCGCCCTGGTTGGGCGCCACCACGTTGACGACGTTGGCGACCAGGTTCGGGTAGGCGTGCAGACCGGTCTCCAGCCCGTCCCGGGGTTCGGGCTGCAAGATCGCGTTCGTCACCTCCGCCAGGTTGTTGACGTCGTTGGTGAGCGGTGTGCCGTTCTCGTCGAGGAACTTGCGGGTGGTGGCCAGCACCGAGTTCAGATCGTCCAGCGCGGTGGCGACCTCACGGTCGGTGTTGGTGAACGAGTTGGTGAACTGCGCCAGATCGTTGTTCAGCGCCACGAACTGCTGGTCACTCTTGTGCAGCGCGTTGACGAAGACGGCCAGGCTCTTGACGATCCCGACGAAGTCACCGCGGCCCTCGTTGAGCGCGCTCACTGCGTCCGACAGACCCTTGAGGGTCTTGTTGAACTGTTCGCCCTTGCCCTCGAAGCCGTCGGCGAACGATTCGACGATGTCGCCGAACGGGCCCTTCGGCTGCTCCGGTGTCGGCCCGAGATCGGCCAGCAGCCGGGTCACCTGATCGCGCACCTCGTCGTACTCGATCGGGACCTGGGTGCGGTCCTCGTCGATGACCGCGCCGTCCTGCATCGCCGGCCCGCCGGTGTAGGGCGGGGACAGCTGGATGACCCGGGACGCCACCAGCGACGGGTTGAGGATGGAGGCGCTGGCGTTCTCGGGCACCTTGTACTTGCTGTCCACGTGCAGGACGACCTTCATCCGGTCGCCCTCGGGTTCGATCGAATCGATCGAGCCGACCTTGACGCCCATGATGAGCACCTTGTCGCCGGGGTACAGCGCCAGTGCCTGCGGGAAATAGGCGGTGATCGTGGTGGTGGTCAGCTTCTTGTAGACGGTCCAGCCCACGGCGGCGGCGCCGACGGCGACGGCGAGCACGATGGCGCCCATGATGACGGCCGCCTTCGAGAAGCGCGGCAACTGGATGTTGCGGATGTTGAAGATTGTCGACATCTACTCGGCCCTATCCCTGAGATCCGGGCGGAAGGAACGGCGGGTTGCCGGGAAGCGGCTCGGTGCCCACCGGCGAGAGCTGCTGGCCCGGCCCGGCCGGTGGCGGCGGTCCCGGCAGCGGCGGCGGCAGCGGCGCGCGACTCGGAATGGGTCCCGGCGGGGCCGGAACCCCGGGCGGACCGACCGGCACCGTGCGCGCCCCCGGCGGACCGGGCACCTGCGGCACCGGGGTGCCGGGGACATTCGGCGGCAACTGGCCGGGGATGCCTGCGCTCGGGATACCCGGTGTCGGACCGAGACCGTGCGCATTCGGATCGGAGGTCTGCACTCCGACGGGGCCCTGGTAGTTCGGGCCGTACGGGTTGTCGCCGAACGGGCCGACGGTGAGATCCGCACAGGGCAGCGGGTTTCCGGGACGCGGCAGGCCGTCGGCCGGCGGCGTGTAGGAACACGGCGACCCCTTGGGCACGGCCGGGCCCGGGAATTCCGGGGTACCTTCCAGCACCCGCGGTGCCGGCGGCGGCGCGCCATTCTCGAACCGGGTGCCGTTGGGATCCGGGAACTGGAAGGCGGGCAGACCGGCGTTGCGCCAGAACTCCTCCGGGTTGATGCCGCGCTTCTTGAACGCGGCGTCGACGAAGGGCTGCAGCAATGTGGGCGGCAGCAGATTGACCAGCATCACCTTGAAATACGGGCCCGAGGCCAATGCCTCGGCCAGCGAGGTGATGAATTTGCCTGCGATGCTCAGGGTGTCGGCGAGGTCCTGCTTGCGCTCCACCAGGGTGTCACTGACGGTATTGAGCTGCGTGAGCACCTTGTTGAGGTTCGGATTGTCGTTGATCAACCCGGAGACCTGCTCGGACACCCCGGAAATGCGTTCCAGCAGCAGGTTGACGGCCTGACTGCGCTCGTTCACCGCGGCGAGCAGGGTCTGCGCGTTGACCAGCAGCGCGTTCACCTGGCCGCTGCGGTCACCGAGCACGGTGGCGATCTTGTTGGCGTTGGCCAGCAGCTGCTTGAGATCCTCGTCGCGCTGACCGAGTGTGTCGGAGAACCGCTGCACACCCTCCAACGCGCCTTGCAGGTGCGGGTAGGTCTGATCGACGGTCTCGGACAACACATTCAGCGACTGCTTGATGGCCTGGGTGTCCCAACCGGACGCCGCCTCGGTGACGTCCAGGAACGCGTCGTAGATCTGGTACGGCGTCTGGGTCTGTTCCACCGGCAGGAAGCCACGCGGTTTCAGCACCGTGTCACCGCGCGGCTCGACCTCGATGTTCTTGCGGCCCAGCACGGTATCGGTGCGGATCGCGGCACGGCTCTCGGTGCCGATCTGGCGACCGCCGAGGGTGTAGCCGATCTCGACCTTGTCGCCCTTGATCTCCATGCTCTGCACGGTGCCGACGTCGACGCCGGCGATGCGCACCTTGTCGGCGACGCTCAGACCTCCGGTGTCATTGAACTGTGCGTAGTAGGTCGGCACCGCGAACAACATCGGCACGCTGGTGATGCTGGAACCGACACCGATGACCAGTGCCACCGTCAGCACGCCCATCACACCCTTACGGATGCGGTCCGAACCCTGGATCGTCCTCATTGCGGTGTGCACCTCCCCGTCGGCTGGGTGGTCACCTTCACGACGCGGGTCGGGCCTCCCGGCTGAAGGCCGTTGAGCCGCAGCGAGAGATCGCAGGCGTAGAAGTTGAAGAAGTCACCGTAGATGCCACCGGCGCGTCCGATGACCCGCAACGATGCCGGGATCTTCGCGACGATGTCGTTGACCTGATCGAGCTGATCGATCAGCGGCTGCTGGATGGTCTCCAGGTAACCGAACGTGTCCCGCAGCAGCGGCCGGTTGTCGGCCAGCAGATCCGACAGCGACCCGGCGGCGTTGCTGATGTCGGCGACCGAGGCTCCGATCGGGTCGGCGCGGTCCTTCAGCCCGGTGATCAGCGTCTCGAAGTTCTTCAACGTGTCATCGAACTGCTTCTGGTGCTTGACGGTGGTGTCCAGGACCGTATTGAGGTTGGTGATGACCTCGCCGATCGCCTGGTCGCGATCGGCCAGCGCGGACGTGAGCTCGGCGGTCTGGTCCAGGATGTTGTTGATCGTCCCGCCCTGGCCTTGGAAGATCGTGATGATCGAGGTCGCGATGTTGTTGACCTTGTCCGCGTCAAGGGATTTGAACAGCGGGCGGAATCCGCCGACCAGCGCGTCGAGGTCGAGCGCGGGTTCGGTGCGTTCCACCGGAATGGTGCTGCCGCCGGGGAGCACCGCGTCGCTGTCGCCGCGGCGCAGTTCCACGTAGCGGTTACCGATCAGATCGAGGTAGCGGATCGCGGCGGTGGTCTCCTGGAACAGCTGGAGATTGCGTTCCACCGCGAAGTCGACCCGGACCTGGTTGCCGCCGTCGATGAGGACGACGTCCTCGACCTTGCCGACCTCGACGCCGTAGGCGCGCACGAACTGTCCGGCACGCAGGCCGCTGGCGTTCTCGAAAATCGCCGAATAGCCGGTGGTGCGGTCGAATCGGAGCTGCGCGAACACCACGAAGATGATCGCGGTGAAGGTGAGCAGCACCGCCGATATTGCACCGAGTTTGAAAAGAGTTCCCTTGATACTCATGCGGCTCCCTCGCAGGCTCGGGTCCCGCATGCCAGTTGTCTATTCGTTCCGCAAGCGTCTCTCATGGGTTGATCGTGTTCTCCCCCACTTGGCGTCCCCAGACGTACTCAGTCATGATCGGCTGGCCGAGTTCGAAGTGGTTGTACGGGGCGAGGCTCGCGCCGGTGTCCATCACCAGATACGGCATCGGCCACAGGTCGCGGGTGATCGGCTGCCAGCAGCCGGGCCGCCCGCCGGGGCCACCCTTGGCGTTGACGCGGGGCAGATTGTCCGGGAACACGTACGGGTTTCCGGCACCGAGCACCGAGGAACGCGTCACCAGGGAATAGCCGTTACCGCCCAGCGCCCCGGCCAGTTTGGGCGCCGCATCGTGGTAGTTGCGGATGGTGCAGAACAGCTGCGGGCTGTAGTAGTCCAGCAGCTTCGAGGTGGGCAGCAGGTCTTGCGCACCGCGCACCAGGTACGGCCCGCCGCGCTCGAAGATGTCGGCGCCGGTGTTGCCGAAGCCCACGGCCGCCATCAGGGCCGCATCGATATTGCCCTGCTCGTCGTTGAGCGCCTGCGCGGTGATCACCGCATTGCTCAGGCCGTCGAACAGATCCGGCGCCGCATCGGAGTACACCTCGCCCAGGTCGGCCAGGCCGGCGATATCGCGGCGGATCTGCGGCATCCGCGGATTCAGTTCGCCGAGAATGTCATTGCCGTCCACGATCGACTGACCGAACTTGTCGCCGAGCCCGTCGAGGGCCTGGGCGGCGGCGGTCAGGGTCTGGTTCAGCTTCACCGGGTCGATCTGCTCGGCGATCTTCATGATCGTCTCGAACAGGGTGTTGAACTCGGTGGTGGTGCCCGAGGCCTCGATGGTGGCCCCGCTCGCCAGCCGGGTGGCTGCCGGGTTGTCCGGGGACAGGAAGGAGATGTACTTGTTGCCGAACACCGTGGTGGCCCGCAGTTCGGCCTCCACGTTGGACGGGATGAGCGACAGGTACTTCGGGTCCACGTCGAGGGTGAGCTTGGCTTTGGGAACCTCACCGACCGTGACCACCCCGGCCTCGGTGAGGCGCCCGATCGGGACGCCGTTGAAGGTGACCTTCGAACCCGGGTCCATTGCCAGACCGGCACGTTCGGCCATCACCGTCAACTGGACCCGCTTCTCGAAGAAGCCGCGGAACTGCAGCCAGGTCAGGCTCAGGATGAGCGCACTGATCAGTAACAGCACCAGACCGGCCAGCTTGTAGGGCGGGGTCTTGGGCTTGTTCAGAGGTGCATGCGTAGTCGTCATGGCGCTACACCGTGAGGTTGAAGTTCGGGTCGGTGCCGTACAGCGCCAACGAGGCCAACAGCACCACCAACACGATGGCGATCAGCGAGGTCCGCATCGAGCGTCCCACCGCCTCGCCCACGCCCACCGCGCCGCCACTGGCGAAGTAGCCGAAGTAGCAGTGGTTCAACATGATGATGATCGACATGATGATGACCTCCAGGAACGACCACATGACGTCGTCGACGCGGAGGAACGTGTGGAAGTAGTGCTCGTAGGTACCGACCGACTGTGAATAGAACACCGTGGTGACCAGCTGAGCGGACAGGAAGGACAGCAGGATCGCCATCGCGTAGAGCGGGACGATCACGATGGCGCCGGCCATCAGGCGGGTGGACACCAGGTACGAGATCGACTTGATGCCCATCACTTCCAGCGCGTCGATCTCTTCGCTGATGCGCATGGCGCCGAGTTCGGCGGTCGCACCGGCGCCGACGGTGGCGGCCATGGCCTGGCCGGTGACGACGGGCGCAACCACCCGGATGTTGGCCAGGGCGGCGAAGAATCCGGTGAAGGCCTCGACACCGATGTTGCCCAGGGAGGCGAAGCCCTGGATGGCGATCAGGGAGCCCGCCGAGAGGGTGACGAAGCCGATGATGGCCACGGTGCCGCCGATGACGGCCATCGCGCCGGTGCCCATGCCGATCTCGGCGACCAGGCGCAGCGCCTCGCGGCGGTAGTTCTTGAACGCGTGCGGAAGTGAACCGACCGCCTGCACCACGAACCAGGCGACATGGCCGATGCTGTCGAGGAATCGGCCAGGCCCGCCGGCGAAGCCGCGGGTGCGGTCGAACGCGCGGGGGAAGCGTGTCCGCAGGACTGCAGCTGTACTCACGTCAGCCTCCCGTTCCGAAGCGGACGCCGATGGTGGTCAGCACCACGTTGACCGCGAACAGCGCGACCACGCAGAGCACCAGGGTTTCGTTCACCGCGGTCCCGACCCCCTTCGATCCACCGGCGACGGTCAGGCCCCGGTAGCAGCCGACCAGCCCGGCGATGAGTCCGAACAGCGTGGCCTTGATGACCGAGATCATCACCTCGGGGAAACCGGTGAGCAGCGTCAGCGTGGAGACGTACGCGCCGGCGTTGACGTTCTGGATGTAGACACCGAAGAAATACCCGCCGACGAGGCCGATGGTGATCACCGCGCCGTTGAGCAGGAAGGCCACGAAGGTCGCGGCGACGACGCGGGGTGCCACGAGGCGTTCGATGGGATCGATGCCGAGCACCTCCATCGCGTCGATCTCTTCGCGGACGGTGCGGGCCCCGAGGTCGGCGCAGATCGCCGTGGATCCCGCGCCGGCGACCACGAGCACCGTGACCAGCGGCCCGAGCTGGGTGACGGCGCCGAGCGCGGCGCCGGCACCGGAGACGTCTGCCGCGCCGAACTCGGCCAGCAGGATGTTGAGCGTGAAGATGATGAGCACGGTCAGCGGGATGGACACCGCCAGCGTGGGCAGGAACGCCACCCGGATCAGGAACCAGCTCTGGTTGACGAATTCCTTGAACTGGAAGGGCCGGGTGAGCAGCGCCTTGCCCGTCAATACGCTCATCTTGAAGAAGCCGCCGACCATGGTCAGCGGTTTGTCGAGCTGTTCCTTGACGTAGTCGACCAGACCGTTGCCCGCCGTCACCGGCACACCTCGGAACCGAGTTCACAGCGTGGCGGCATCACCTGTCGCACGCCCCCTCCTTCACTTACTCGGAACCCCGCGTCCGTTGGCCTGTGATGCCGGTCTACCTACTGGTCGGTAGTAAGACAGACCACAGGACTGTACCCGATCCGATACCGGCGGTGTCGCACATCGGCTTTATTCACACCGCAACTGTTAGCAAAGACATCCCGTCCGGTTACCTCTCCGAAGCTGTTTCAGAAACCCTTGCCGCAGTGGAACTTTCGTCGGCGTCAATGGAGCTCTCCGCACCGAAGGCCGAGCGCAGTTCCGTTTTGAGAACCTTGCCCGACGGATTTCGGGGCAGTGCGTCGACGATCTCCAGCGCCTTGGGATGCTTGTATCTGGCTAACCTCTCGGTGAGGAAATCGTCGAGTTCGGCGAGCGTGAGACTCGTCGCGGACAAAGCTACAACAGCGACCGGAACCTCGCCCCATTTCCGGTGTGGACGCCCGATCACCGCAACCTCCGCAATTGCCGGGTGAGCGGCCAGAACGTTCTCCACTTCCGCGCAGTAGATGTTCTCGCCGCCGGAGATGATCATGTCCTTCTTACGGTCGACGACCCAGATGTAACCCTCCTCGTCCTGGCGAACGAGGTCCCCGGAGTGGAACCAGCCGCCCGCGAACGACTCGGCGGTGGCCTTCGGGTTGTTCCAGTAGCCCGACATCAGCGTCGGCGCCCGGTAGACGATCTCGCCGACCTGGCCGACCGCGACATCGTTCATATCCTCGTCGACGATGCGGGCCGACACCGTGGGGATGACCCGTCCGACCGAGCCCAGCTTGCGGATTGCATCTTCCCCCAACAACATACAAGTCACCGGGGACATCTCGGTCTGACCGAACGCGGCGAGGATATTGGCGCCGGGGAAGGTTTCGGCCATGTCCTTCAGCAACGTGTCCGATGCCGGCGCGGCACCCCAGGACAGCACCCGCAGCCGGAGGTTGCGCGGCTGGGCCCGCTGGGCCGCACAGACCGCCTGCCACTGCGCGGGCACCAGGAAAATGCCCGTCACCTGCTCGGCCGCCAGCACGTCGAGCAGGGCACCGGGGTCGAAGGCGCCGAGCGGATAGAGCACCGTCGGGCGGCCCAGCAGCAGGCCCGGGATCATGTTGCCGATTCCGGCGATGTGGAACAGCGGAACGCCGATGAAGCCGACATCGTGGTTCAGGTCGGCACCATTGGTGAACAGGAAGGTCAGCGCCTGTCCGGTGATGTTGGTGTGGGTGAGCACCGCGCCCTTGGGCCGGCCCGTGGTGCCCGAGGTGTACATGATCAGCGCCGGTGAATCGTTCGGGATGTCGACAGGGGCGGGTGCCGGACCGGGTTCGGCCAGCAGGTCGTCATAGCCCAGGACATCGTCATCGCCGGCGGTCCCGGCGACGATCACCGTCGACAGGGTCGCGTCCAGCGCACGCACAGCGGTGGCCACCGGCGCCAGCACTGCTTCGGTGATGACCACCGCGGCGGCGCAGTCGGCGACCAGGAAGGCGATCTCCGGCGGGGTCATCCGGAAGTTGACCGGGACCGCGATGGCGCCGAGCCGGTTGGCGGCCAGGAACGACTCGATGAACTCGGTGCGGTTGAGCATCAGGATGAGCACCCGGTCCCCGGACCCGACGCCGCGTCGCTGCAGCGCCCCGGCCAGCTTGGTGACCCGCTCGTCGAGTTCGGCCCACGTGGTGGTGTGGCCGAGAAAGCGCAGCGCCGTCTTTTCCGGCTGCATCAAGGCGTGTCGGGTCAGCTGGTTGGACCAGTTCTGCTGACGGGCGAGATAGGGCTGTTCGGTGCTCTGAGCAGTCAACGCGAAGGCTCTTTCGTCAGGGATGCGCAACCGGGCTTGCGCAATGTTGATATTTGATCAAACATTGTGTCGTCGCGGTCACACTATGACGACACTGCCGACGTGAACAAGCCGTCCGCGATAGGTCACCATCGCTCGTTGAGAGGACGGCAGCCCGTGGACGCACCCGCGAAACTGCGGCCTGCCCGTCGTCGCGAACAACTCTCCGATGAGGTGGCCGGCCATCTGCGGGTCGCGATCATGTCCGGGGCCCTGCGGCCCGGCACGTTCGTGCGCCTCGACGAGACCGCCGCGCAGCTCGGCGTGAGTATCACCCCGGTACGCGAGGCGCTGCGCACCCTGCGCGGTGAAGGGCTGGTGCAGCTGGAGCCCCACCGCGGACATGTGGTGGCCCCCTTCACCCGCGATGACATCGCCGATATCTTCTGGCTGCAGGGAATGATCGCCGCCGAACTCGCCTCGACCGCTGCTCGGCGTGCCGACGACGCCGATATCGACGAGCTGGAACGGCTGACCGGCGCGCTCGACGATGCGGTGCGGGGTGGCGATGTCGACGCGATCGCGCTGGCGGAGTTCAACTTTCACCGCACGTTCAACCGCACCACGAACCGGATGAAGCTGGCCTGGTTCCTGCTGAACGCCGCGCGCTATCTGCCGCCGCACATCTACGCCTCCGATCCCCAGTGGGGTGTGGAGGCGGTGGCCAACCATCGGGAACTGGTGGCGGCGCTGCGACGACGCGATGTCGGCGAGGTGGTCCGGCTGACCCGCAGCCAGTTCGACGACGGTGCGCGCCGGCTGACCAGCCTGCTCGACGATCTGGGGCTGTGGACCTAGCTAGCCGGCCAGTTCTTCGGCGCGCTTCTTCAGATTGCCCGCCAGGTGTTCGAGCGCATCGCCCGCGACCTTCTTCACCATCATCGCGGGCACGCCGGGCATGGACACCTCGACATCCATGTCGACGGTGAGCAGGCTCGTCGCGCCCATGTCCACGACGGCGAACAGCTGCTCCTGCTTGGAGAACAGGTTGCCCTGCTGCATCACCGTCTGGATCTGGCTCTCGCCCGGGTAGTACACGGCCTGGATGTAGGTGCCCTCCATGCCCTGGACCTTGGTGTCCAGCCGTAGCTGGCTGGGCCGGCCGTCGTCGTACCTGGCCAGCACCCAGGCGCCGGTGACCTCTTCGTTCCACTGCGGGTAGGCCTCGAAATCGGCGACGATCGCCATGATCGCGGCAGCGGGGGCGACAACCTCGACGGTCTTGCTGACGACTGGCATCGGCCGAGCATATCGCCGGGGCTCAGTCCGCCGTGATGCCCACCATCAGTGCGCGGATGTCATCGGGGATCGGGACGGGCCGACGCGTCTGGCGGTCGACGTAGACGTGTACCCAGGAGCCGACGGCAGCGACCGGCCCGCCGTCGGCCCACAGTCCGGTCCGGTAGGTGACGCTGCTGGTGCCCAGCCTGGTCACCGCGAGCCCGACCACCAGATCGGACGGGAACTTCAATTCGGCGAAGTAGCGGCAGCTCGACTCGGCCACCACACCCAGCCAGGGTGCGGTCACCGCGTCGACGGCCGCCCGGGTGCCGATCCAGGCGTTGATGGCGGTATCGAACAGCTGGTAGTAGATCGCGTTGTTGAGATGGCCGAACATGTCGTTGTCGGTCCAGCGCGTCTGCACCGGCCAGTGCAGCGGGAAGTCCGCGTCCGAGTACTCCATGTGGGCAAGCATGTCAGGCTGGTGACATGTTGATCCGTGGTGCGGTACTGGAAACGATCGGAGCTCCCCGGCCGTACGCGGCGTCTCGGCCGCTGTCGGTGACCGAGCTGGAACTCGACGATCCGGGCGACGGTGAGCTGCTGGTGCGGATCGAGGCGGCCGGGTTGTGCCACTCCGATCTGTCGGTGGTCGACGGCAACCGGGTGCGGCCGGTGCCGATGCTGCTCGGCCATGAGGCCGCCGGCATCATCGAAAAGGTAGTTGGCGCTTCAGATCTCGCGCTCGGACAACGGGTGGTGATGACCTTCCTGCCGCGCTGCGGGCAGTGTTCGGCGTGCGCCACCGACGGGCTGGCGCCGTGCATCCCCGGTAGCGCCGCCAACGGTGCGGGCACGCTGCTCAGCGGTGCGGTTCGGTTGAGCGGTGGTGTGCTGCACCACCTCGGGGTATCCGGGTTCGCCACCCACGCGGTGGTGGACCGGCGTTCGGTGGTGCCGGTCGACCCTGATGTGCCGGCTGTCGTCGCCTCCCTATTGGGGTGCGCGGTGCTCACCGGTGGCGGTGCGGTGCTCAACGCCGGTCGGCCCAGGGCCGGACAGACGGTCGCCATCGTCGGGATGGGTGGGGTCGGGATGGCCGCGATGCTGACCGCGCTGGCGCACGAGGATGTCCGGGTCATCGCCGTCGACAGGCTGCCGGACAAGCTGGCGCTGGCACGCGATCTCGGCGCGCACGCCACCTACACCCCCGAGGAGGTCACCGAGAAGGCCGAGGTGGTGATCGAGGCCGTCGGGCACGCCGCCGCACTGGAAAGTGCGATCGCGTTGACCGCGCCCGGCGGGCGCACCATCACCGTCGGGCTACCGGCACCGGATGCGCGGATCTCGTTGTCGCCGTTGAGTTTGGTGGCTGAGGGCCGAACGCTGATCGGCAGCTATCTCGGGTCCGCGGTGCCCGCCCGCGACATCCCCCGCTTCGTCGAGTTGTGGCGGGACGGAAAGCTGCCGGTGGAGAAACTGGTGTCGGCGACACTGGCCCTCGACGAGATCAACAGCGGCATGGACGAACTGGCCGACGGACGGGCGGTCCGGCAGATCATCGAGTTCTGAACGCGCACCGCGCGATCAGATGGACAAGCCGATCCGGTCACCGATTCCACGCACCACCGACCACACACCGGGTGCGCCCTTCATCAGCGGCCAGGTGACGGCTGCGGTGACCACCGAGCACACACTCTGCGCCAGGGAGGCCGGGACGCGGACCGGATCCATCAGGTCGTTCTCGGCGAACGGCCCCTCATCGGCCGACACCATGAGCTCGGTGAACTTGCGCAGCGAGCGACCGGCGCCGCGCAGACCGTCGACGGCGCCCAGAAACGATTCCCGGCGCGAGATCTCGGCGCGGAGGTCCTCGACGGACACCCCCAGATGTTCGGCCAGCAGACCGTCCCGCACGGAGGCGACCACGGCTCGCACATCATCGCGGTCCGACGAATCATCAAGTGCGAGATCACATTCGCTGTCGAATCCCAGTGAGCGATTGTTCAGGTTGGACGATCCGATGCGCAGGAACCGGTCATCGACGATCATGACCTTGGAATGAATGTACAGCGACGTGCCGCCGGGTACCGCAGGCCAGTAGACGCCGAACCGGCCGTGTTCATCGGCCTCCCAGAGCAGCCGCACCATGCGCTCGCGGGCGCTGTCCATCGACGCGGTTTCCAGCGGGCTCTCCGACGTCCGCGGCAGCACGATCACCACTTCGGGTCCGTCCGGCTCACGCAACCGCTCCGCCAGCGCCTCGCAGATCCCCCGCGCGGCCAGGTACTGGTTCTCCAGATAAATGAAGTCACGGGCTGCTCCGATGGCGGCGAGGTTCAGTGCCTCCACCTCGCGGACCTCGTCGCGATCCGGCAGTGGCGGCAGTGTGCGCGCAATGCCGACCTCGACCTGACGTAACGCCGGCTCGCAGTGCCGCGGCCATGCCGCCGCGCCCGCTCTGACCGGCGGTAGCGTCTGCCCAGTCGCCGTGTGCCACCGGTCGCGGGCCAGTTCGGCCAGACACGATGCGGCCTCCCCGTCGACCACCGTGGCCACTTCATGACGCGGGCCGTACGGCTCGCCCCCGGCGTGCCGGCCGGGATCGTTCGGTGTGTGCGCGCGGGTGTCCCACCGCCCGAGCGTCAGGTCGATACCACCGCAGAACGCCACCGCGTCGTCGATCGCGACGATCTTCTGGTGATGCACCGCGCCGAGTGGATGTGCCCCGTCGACGGCCAGATGCATGCGCTGCGAAGTGATCCGGTTGAGCCACTGCACCGGGACGATGCTGTACCAATAACGTTCGAACGCGGCAAGCAGACGGAGATTCGACTTCAGCACGTAGACCTTGAGGTGCGGTCGCCGCCACAGCAGCCAGAACAGAAACGGACCCAGCTGGTTCGGGCCGGGCATCGTCGCGCCCTCGGGTTCGAACGTCGTGCGGGAGTCGAAGTCCCATCCCACCAGAAGAATCCGGCTTTCGGCGCCCAGCATCGCGGATTTCACGTGCCTGAGATAGTCCGCACCGTCGATGATCGGGGCGTAGCGACCCGCCTCCGCGGTACGCCAGCACGTCTCGCCGGGTGACAGCAGCGGATCCTTGACCATGGTCATCAGCGCCTCCTTCGCTCCGGGCGATCAGCCGCGCGGACTCATCTACTGAGTCGCGCACCAGTGTGCACCACGCACGCGAACGAGATGCACCCCACAATCGTCCCGCACAGCGCCCTTCACAACTTGTATGATGAGTTATAGACTCATCATATGACTGACGCCATTCGCCATCTCCGCCTGTCCCATGTCGTGCTGCCACTGCCCAATCCGGTCAGCGATGCCAAGGTCCTCACCGGCCGTCAGAAGCCGCTGACCGAAACGGTGTTGCTGTTCGCCGAGGTCAGCACCGAGCAGGGCTTCGAGGGCATGGGCTTCAGCTACTCCAAGCGGGCCGGCGGGCCGGCTCAGTACACCCACCTTGCCGAGATCGCCGACGTCGCGCTCGGTCAAGACCCCTCCGATATCGACCGCATCTACCAGTCCCTGCTGTGGGCCGGCGCCTCGGTGGGACGATCCGGTGTGGCCACCCAGGCCATCGCCGCACTCGACGTCGCACTGTGGGATCTGAAGGCTCGACGTGCCGGACTGCCGCTGGCCAAACTCCTCGGCGCACATCGCGACTCATGCCGGGTGTACAACACATCCGGCGGATTCCTGCAGGCCTCCGTCAGCGAGATCAAGGAGAAGGCGACCGCCTCACTGGAATCCGGTATCGGCGGGATCAAGATCAAGGTGGGACAGCCGGATTGGCGGATCGATCTGGACCGGGTCGCCGCAATCCGTGAGCATCTCGGAGATACCCCGCTCATGGTGGACGCCAACCAGCAGTGGGACCGGGCACGGGCCCGACGGATGTGCCGCGAACTCGAACAGCACGACCTGATCTGGATCGAGGAACCCCTGGATGCCTGGGACGCTGTCGGCCACGCCGACCTGTCGCGCGCCTTCGACACCCCGATCGCGACCGGCGAGATGCTCACCTCCGTTCCCGAACACATGGCGCTGATCGACGCCGGCTACCGCGGCATCGTGCAACCCGACGCACCGCGGATCGGTGGCATCACCCCGTTCCTGCGCTTCGCCACGCTCGCCTCACACGCCGGGTTGGCCCTGGCCCCGCATTACGCCATGGAAATCCACCTGCACCTGGCCGCCGCGTACCCGACCGAGCCGTGGGTCGAGCATTTCGAATGGCTCAATCCGCTGTTCAACGAGCGCATCGACATCCATGACGGGCGGATGTGGCTGCCCGAGCGCGCGGGACTCGGCTTCACGCTCAGCGATCAGATGCGGGCCCTCACGAAAGAGAGCGCGAGTTTCGGTCAGTCATGATGTTGCGATGACAACCTCGTTGGCCCAGCGGGTGGTCGCCGGCCTGAAGGACAAGATCTTCGCCGGCGATCTCCCGCCCGGGCACAAGCTGCCCTCGGAAACCGAACTGGTCGAGGAGTTCGGGGTGTCGCGCACCGTGGTGCGCGAAGCCGTCACCCGGCTTCGCGCCGAAGGCCTCGTCGAAACCTTCCAGGGCCGCGGATCATTCGTGCTCGCCGTGCCCGAGTCGACGGCCTTCACCGTCGAGTCGTCGGCCATCCGGTCCCATCGCGATGTGCTGGACATGATCGACTTCCGGTTGGGCATCGAGTGCGAGGCCGCCGCGCTGGCGGCCGCACGCATCGATGCTCGCGGCCGGGAGACCGTCCGGGACGCGCTCGACGAATTCACCGGGGCCGCAGCGAGCGATGCGGTGGAGGCCGACTTCCGTTTTCACCGCGCGCTTGCCGCCGCCAGCGGCAACCGGTTCTATGTCGAACTGCTGGATTCACTGGGACCGATGATGATCATGCTGCCCCGCACCCGATTGGGTTCCGAGCACTCCATCACCGACGCCGGCCATGCCGATCGGGTCCGGCGCGAACACGACCAGGTGGCCGCCGCCGTCATCGACGGCGACCCGGAGCTCGCCCGGGCCGCCATGCGACTGCACCTGGGCAACACCCGGCGCCGGCTTGACGCCGGCAGGCGTTAGCGCCCCACGGTTTCGGCGTCATCGGCCGTGGCCGGCACGGACGCTGCGGCACGCTTGTGGCGCACGTACTGGATCACCGGCAGCAGCACCAGCAGCAGGAAGACCGCCAGGATGCCACCCGAGATCGGCCGGGTGATGAATCCGGTGGGGTCGCCGTCGAAGATCAGCAGGGAGCGCCGGGTGCTGGCCTCGATGATGGTGCCCAGCACGAACGCCAGCACCATCGGCCCGGGGTCGAAGCCGGCCTTCTTCATCAGGTAGCCGACGATGCCGAAGGCCAGCATGACGAAGATGTCGAAGGTCGAGTTGTTGATGGTGTAGACACCCAGGATGGTGATGAGCGCGGTGATCGGCGCGAGGATCGCCGGGCGCACCCGCAAGATCCGGACGAACAAGCCCACCAACGGAATCGACAGGATCAGCAGCAGGATGTTGCCGATGTACATCGAGTTGATGACACCCCAGAACACGTCGGGATGTTCGTCGACGAGTTGCGGTCCGGGCGAGATGCCCAGGATCAGCAGCGCCCCGAACAGCATCGCCATCGACGCGTTGGCGGGCAGGCCGATGGTGAGCAGCGGGATGAACGAGGAGGTGGCGGCCGCGTTGTTGGCCGTCTCCGGTGCGGCGACGCCCTCGATGGCGCCGCGACCGAAACGCTCGGGGGTCTTGGAGCGCCGTTTCTCGGTGGCGTAGGCCACGATCGACGACAGGGTGGCACCACCGCCGGGCAGCACACCCAACACGAAGCCGATGATCGAACCGCGCCCGATGGCACCCGAGGACTGCCGGAGATCCTTGCGCGACGGCCACACATTGCCGACCTTGGCCGGGACATGCGTCTTTCCGTGGCGCTGCTCCAGGTTGTACAGAATCTCCCCGACACCGAACAGGCCCATCGCCACGACGACGAAGTCGATACCGTCGGCCAGTTGCAGGCTGTCGAAGGTGAAGCGGGAGGCACCGCTGAAGCTGTCCCGGCCCACCGTGGCGAGCAGCAGGCCGACCGCGCCGGCGATCAGCGCCTTGAGCTTGTTACCGCTGCCGATGGTGGCGACCAGGAGCACACCGAGCAAGGCCAGGGCGGCGTACTCGGGCGGACCGAAGTCGAGCGCGATCTCTGCCACGACGGGGGCCAGCAGCGTCAGGCCGATGATCGAGATCGTCGCGCCGACAAAGGATCCGATGGCCGCAATGCCCAGGGCGGTGCCGGCCTTGCCCTGTTTGGCCAGCGCGAAGCCGTCGAAGACGGTGACCACCGAGGATGCTTCGCCGGGGAGCCGCAGCAGCACCGAGGTGATGGTGCCGCCGTACTGGGCGCCGTAGTAGATACCGGCCAGCATGATGATCGCGGCCACCGGGTCGATGGTGTAGGTGATCGGCAGCAGGATCGCGATGGTGGCGGCGGGGCCGAGGCCGGGCAGCACACCGATGATCATGCCGATGAGCACACCCATCAGGCAGTACAGCAGGTTCTGGGGTTCGGCAACCAGAGCGAATCCATCCAGGAATGCGTTGAAGTCCATGATGTTTCGGCTTCGCTCAGAAGGCGATGAGGTGGGGAAGCGGAATCCGCAGCCCGTAGATGAACAGGACGTAGAACACTGCTGTGGTGGCGACGCTGATCACCGCAGTGCTACGCCAGCTTTCACCACCCAGGAACCGCAGCCAGATCACACACAGCACCACCGCGGGAATCTCGAATCCGATCAACGGCATCAGCAGACCGAAGCCCGCGAATGTGACGGCGCCGATGGCCACCAGAAGGCTGCTGCGGGTGAACTTTTCGGCGTCGTCGAGCCGTCGTCCGACCACCAGCAGCAGCAGCGACAGTGCGGCGATGAGCACGCTGACCACGAAGGGCCACAGTCCGGGACCGGGCTCGCGCAGCGAGCCCAGACCGTAGCCGGAGGCCAGCGCGGCGCCGGCGACTCCGATCACCAGACCGGCCAGCGCACCCGCGATCTGATAGCCGGGACCGCCCGCGGGCGGGCGCTCCTCGTGCAGTTCGTGGGCGACCTCGGCCTCGATCTCGGCGAGGATGTCGTGTGCGTGCGGAGCGTGTGGCTCCCCCACGGCGGTCATCAGCCCGCGTTCCGCAGGTCGAGGTCGTACTGGCCGACCAGCTCGGCGTAGCGCTGCTTGTCCTCGTTGAGCTGGGTCAGCACGTCCGCACCGGACAGCTCCATGGGCGTGAGGCTGTTCTGCTCGTTGAACTTCTTGTAGTCCTCGGTGGCGAACGTCGCCTTCAGGCCCTCGACGAGCTTGTCCTTGACCTCCTGCGGGGTGCCCTTGGGAACCGTCATGAACCGGTACTGCGTCACCTCGACGTCCAGTCCCTGCTCCTTGGCCGTCGGCACATCGGGCAGGTAGCTGATCCGGTCCGGGCCGAACACCGCCAGCGGCACCAGCTTCCCGGACTGGATGTTCTCGATCGCCTCCCCCACCTGGATGGAGGCGACCTCGACCTGGTTGCCGAGGACGGCGGCCAGCGCCGGTGCGCCACCGTCGAACGGAACGGCCGCCGACGGCACACTGCTGCTCTTGAACAGCAACGCGGCAGACAGCTGCGCGCCGGTCCCGACGCCGGTGGTGCCGTAGCGCACCGTGCTATCGGCGTTCTGCATGTCCTGGATGGTCCTGAACCCGCTACCGGGGCTCGCGACCAGCACGTAGTCGTCGCGGGATATGCCGTAGACCACGTCGAAGGCGTCGATGTCGGTGACCTCGTCGGGGCTCACGGCGAGCGGGGTGATGGTGAACAGCGACGCGTTCTGGATGGCGATCTTCGAGCCGTCCGGCGCGGCGTTCGCGACCTCGGCCGCGGCCAGGGCTCCGTTGGCACCCTCGCGGTTGATGACCGGGAACGAGGCACCCAGGTCATCGCTGAGGCCCTTGGAGACGGCACGGCTGATCAGGTCGCTGGATCCTCCGGCCGAGGCGCCGACGTACATCTCGACGGTGCCGGACGGCCAGCCGTCACCGGATCCGCTTCCTGTGCTGGTCTGCACTCCGCCGCAGGCGGTGAGCAGCAGGCCTGCGGCGGCTGCGGCGGCCAGCGCGGCGCGGGGACGTCGGCGGGTGGCTTCGATCGCCATCGGGCACCTCCTGTTGGTCAAGTCTCAGATTGCCACCGGTGTGGTGGCCATCACTTAACTTAGGAAGCTCGGCGATACCTGTCCAAGGCATAATTGGTATCGCTTCATGCCGATAGTGCATCGACACAGTCCTCGTCGCCGATCAACCGCCGTCGTGCAGATCGATGCCGTTCTGCTGCACCACCTGCGCGTAGCGCTGTTTGTCCTCGGCGAGTTGGCCCAGTACCTCGTCCCCGGGTATCTCCATCGGGGTGAAGCTGTGCTGTTCGTTGAAGTTGCGGTAGGCCCCGGTGTCGAATGTCGCCTTGAGGCCCTCGACCAGGGCGTCCTTGATGTACTGCGGGGTCCCCTTGCGCACCGTCATGAACCGGTACTGGGTCACCTCGGCGTCGACACCCTGTTCCTGGGCCGTGGGCACATCGGGCAGGTAGCTGTTGCGGTCCGAGCCGAATACCGCCAACGGCACCAACCGTTCGGAGCGGATACTCTCGATCGCCTCGCCCACGTGGATGACGGCGATGTCGACCTCACCGGCGAGCACCGCGGCCAGCGCGGGTGCGCCGCTGTCGAACGGCACCGGCAGCGCCGGCACTTCGGCATTCTTGAACAGCAGCGCGGCGGACAGCTGCGCACCGGTGCCGACGCCGGTGGTGCCGTAACGGACAGCGTGATTCGCGCGCAGGATGTCCTGGATCGCGCGGAAACCGCTGGCGGGGTTGGCCACCACGACGTAATGGTCCCGGGATATGCCGTAGACCACGTCGAATCTCCCGATGTCGGCGGCCTCATCGGGGGCGACCGCGAGCGGAGTAATGGTGTACAGCGAGCCATTCTGGATCGCGATCACCGAACCGTCGGCAGGGGCGGCGGCGACCTCCGCCGCGGCGATCGCGCCGTTGCCGCCCTCCCGGTTGATGATCCGGAACGGCGTCGCCCCAGCACCGGAGAGGCCATCGGCGACCGCTCGGCTGATCAGATCGCTGGATCCACCCGCGGCGTAGCCGACGTACATATCGACGGTGCCCGACGGCCAGGTGCCGCCGCCATCGTCCGCGCCCTGGGGCTCGATGGCGCTGCTGCACGCCGTGACCATGATGGCGGCGAGCGCCGGCGCGACCGCCGAACGGAGTCGGGCGGTGGCAATCGCCATAAGAGCATTCCCCCAGTGCGGTAGGCCCCCCGGCCTGCCGTCGGCTTTGACGGCTACGCAAGAAACGCTACACGTCGCGCCGCTGCCGCACGGGACTATCGGGCAACCTCAGAACCAGGAGTCGGCCATCTCCAGCGTGGTGCGGTCCAGGCTCTCCAGCAGATCCAATTGTGCTGCGGTCTTGGGCAGTTCGTAGCGGAAGAAGAAGCGGGCAGCCTGGCGCTTGCCCTCGTAGAAATCGCCGCCCTGGTCGCCGGCAACCAGGTACTGCTCCAGCCAGATCCAGGCGATGACGATATGACCGAACGCCTCCAGATAGATCGCGCTGTTGGCCATCGCGGCCTCGACGTCGCCGGAGGCGAACATGCCCGCGGTCACCGTCACCAGCCGCTGCCAGGAGGCCTGCAGTTGGGCGGCCATCGGGTCGTCACCGGCCTCGGCGATGGTCGCGGAAACCCGCTCCGACAACGCCGCCAGGCTGGCGCCACCATTCTGGGTGACCTTGCGGCCCAACAGGTCCAGGCTCTGTATGCCGTGGGTGCCCTCGTGGATGGGGTTGAGCCGGTTGTCCCGGTAGTGCTGCTCCACGTCGTATTCGCGGGTGTAGCCGTAGCCGCCGAGCACCTGGATGGCCAGGCTGTTGGCTTCCAGGCACCACTGCGACGGCCAGCTCTTGGCGATCGGAGTCAGGATGTCCAGCAGGGCGGTGTCCTCTTCATCGGCCAGCCGCGCGCAGTACAGCGCGAGTCCGAGCGCGCCTTCGACATAGGCCTTCTGCGCCAACAACATCCGCTTGACGTCGGCGTGCGCGATGATCGGGACCTGCGGGCTCGCCGGATCCTTGACCAGCCGGCCCTGCGGACGTTCCCTGGCGTACTCCAGCGACTTGAGGTACCCGGTGTAGCCGAGCGCGACCGCGCCCATCCCGACGCCGAGTCGGGCTTCGTTCATCATGTGGAACATGTAGACCAGGCCGCGGTGCGGTTCCCCGACCAGATACCCGACCGCGCCATCGAAGTTGAGCACGGTGTTGGTGATACCGCGTTGGCCCATCTTGTGATTGAGCCCGGAGATCGCCACGCCGTTGCGGGTGCCGTCTTCCAGGAACTTCGGCACGATGAACAGCGAGATGCCCTTGGTGCCCACCGGTCCGCCCGGGATCTTGGCCAGCACCAGGTTGACGATGTTCTCCGAAAGTTCGTGCTCGGCGCCGGAGATCCACATCTTGGTGCCGAACAGCCGGTAGCTGCCGTCATCGTGGGGTTCGGCGCGGGTGGTGATATCGGCCAGTGAGGAGCCGGCCTGGGTTTCCGACAGCGCCATGGTGCCGGTGAAGCGCCCGGCCAGCATCGGCTCGACGAACGTCTCGATCTGTTCGGGACTGCCGAACTTGGCGATCAGGTTCGCGTTGGCGATGGTGAGCATCAGGTACCCGGAGGTGCTGGTGTTGGCCGCCGAGATCCACGCGAAGCCGGCCTGCGCGACGGTCGCCGGCAGCTGCGCGCCACCGAGTTCGGCGTCGAAGCTCATGCCGATCAGGTCGGCCTTGGCGAAGGCCTCGATCGCCGCCTTGACCTCGGGGATGACGGTGACCGTGGTGCCGTCGAACTGGGGCTCGTGAGCGTCGCTGAGCTTGTTGTGCGGGGCGAAATAGCGCTCGGCCAGCTGTTCACACAGATCCAGCACCCCGTCGAAGGTTTCCCGGGAATGCTCGGCGAACCGCGGCCGCGTCGTCAACTCCTCCACGCGCAGCCACTCATAGAGCAGAAAGTCGAGGTCGCGGCGGGACAGGATGGTCGACTTCATGCCGCCAGGTTAGCCCTCGGCTTCCGGCACCGCACCGATGCTCAGGCGACGGCGATTTCCTCGTTCTTGAGCTCGCGAATCGCGGTGCGCAGCCCGCGACGCTTGCCGGTGCGGGGGTCCACACCGAAGGTGTCACGCACACCACCGCGGATCCGGAACTTGAGTTCGGAGTTGGTCTCCGGTGCGTCATCGACGGTCGCCTTGAGGAACCGGTTCGGCAGGGCCAGCTTGGCGATCGTCCACCAGGACTGACTATATTGCCGCACAAGCGAACCCGTCGTGTACGGCAGATCGTACTTCTCGCACAGCGCCTGGACCCGCTGCGCGATCTCGGCGTACCGGTTGCTCGGTAGGTCGGGGAAGAGGTGGTGCTCGATCTGGTAGCAGAGGTTGCCGCTCATGAAGGCCATGGTCGGGCCCGCATGGAAGTTGGCCGAGCCGAGCATCTGCCGCAGGTACCACTCGGCGTGGGTCTCCTGCTCGAACTCCTCCTTCGTGAATTTCTCTGCACCGTCGGGGAAGTGGCCGCAAAAGATGACCATGTAGGACCAGTAGTTACGAATGAGATTTGCCACCGCGTTGGCGCCCAGGGTGTGCTTCCAGTTCCGTCCGGCCAGGGCCGGGAAGACGATGTAGTCCTTGCCGACCTGCTTGCCGACCTTCTTACCGATGATGCGCAGGTCCTTGCCCACCTCCCGCAGCGACTTCTCGCCCTTTCGCCACTTGGTCGTCTCGACACCGTGCAGCGCGACACCCCACTCGAACAGGGTGCCGAGCAGGAAGTTGTAGACAGGGTTGCCGATCATCCACCGCTCCCATTTCTGGTCGCGGGTGAGCCGCATGATGCCGTAACCGATATCGTCGTCGAGGCCGACCACGTTGGTGTACTTGTGGTGAATGAAGTTGTGCGACTTCTTCCAGTGCACCGTCGGTGAGGTGGTGTCCCATTCCCATTCCGTGGAGTGGATCTCCGGGTCGTTCATCCAGTCCCACTGGCCATGGGTGATGTTGTGCCCGAGTTCCATGTTCTCGATGATCTTGGCCGCAGCGAGCATCCCGGTTCCCGCCACCCACGCGAACTTGTTGCGGCTCTTGAACAAAGCGATACGCCCGCCCACCGCCAGTCCACGCTGCAACTGGATGGCCCTGCGGATGTAGCGGGCATCGCGCTCGCCGCGGGATTCCTCGATGTCGGCCCGGATCGCATCCAGCTCGCGTTCGAGTTCGGCGACGTCCTCGGGTGTCAGGTGTGCATATTCCTTGATATCGGTGATGGCCATGCTGAGCCTCCTAGACGTTGAGTGTGCAGTTGCCGGACACTGCCGAGATACAGGTCTGAATGCGGTCGCCCTCGCCGTGCTCGGTACCCGACCGGAAATCCCGGACGTGGCCGGATTCCAAAGGCAGCACACAGGTTTGGCAGATACCCATCCGGCAGCCGAACGGCATCTGGATACCCACCTTCTCGCCGGCTTCCAGCAGCGAGGTGGCACCGTCGACGTCGACGGTCTTGTCCGACAGCGCGAACGTCACGGTGCCGCCCTCACCGCCCTTGTCGGTACGGGCGATGACGAAGCGCTCCATGTGCAGTCGGTCCTCGGGCACGCCGGCATCGGCCCAGACCTTCTCGATCGTGTCGAGCATCGCGGGCGGGCCACACGCCCAGGTGGGGCGTTCCTTCCAGTCCGCGACGATGTGTTCGAGGTTGCCGAAATCGAGGTGCCCCGCCTCGTCGGTCAGCTGCAGGTGCAGCCGGTAGTCGGTCCGGCCGTCGTGGAGTTGCTGCAACTCGTCGTGAAAGATCACGTCGTCCGCGGACGGGGCGGAGTGCACGTGCACGATGTCGGCCGACTGGCCACGCGCGGCGATCGACCGCAGCATCGCCATCACCGGCGTGATACCGCTACCCGCGGTGACGAACAGCGCTTTGGCCGGCGGCGGGTCGGGCATCGCGAAGTCGCCCTTCGGCGCCGCCAGGCGAACGATCGTTCCGGGTTCCACCCCGTTCACCAGGTGTGTCGACAGGAAGCCCTCCGGCGTGGCCTTGACGGTGATCGAGATGAGCTTGTTGTCGCGCTTGGGCACCGAGGTCAACGAGTAGGACCGCCAGTGCCACCGGCCGTTGATCCGCAGACCGATCCCGACGTACTGGCCGGGCTGGTAGTCGGCCGCGAATCCCCATCCCGGTTTGATGATCACCGTGGCGGAGTCCTCGGTCTCCCTGCGCACATCCACCACCTCGCCGCGCAGTTCGCGCGCGGTCCACAGCGGGTTGAGCATCTTCAGGTAGTCGTCGGGCAGCAACGGCGTCGTCATGCGCGCTGCCAGGCCTCGGACCATGTTGATCTTCGGCGTGGTGGCCGTGGCCACGTCGCGCGCGGGGGCCGCACTCCACCGCGTCAGACCCTTCAGATTCAGCACCATGGCACACCCCTCGGGACGGTTTTCGGTGAACACATGTACACCGGTCTACCCCGCGGCGGCCCGGTTCACACATCGCCGCCCAAGAGGTGTGCGTCAGCGGATGGTGCTGAGCCCGCCGTCGACCGGAATGATGGTCCCGGTGATGTAACTGCTGGCCCGGCTGGCCAGGAACACCGCGATACCGGCCATGTCATCGGGCTGCCCGACGCGCTTCAGCGGCAGCGCCGCGCCGACGGCCTCCTCCCCGGCCGACATCAGCACCTTGGTCATCTTCGACGGGAAGAGCCCCGGCGCGATCGCGTTCACCAGGATCTTGGGCGCCAGCTCGCCGGACAGATGCCGGGTCAGCATGTGCACGGCGGCCTTGCTGGCGCTGTAGGAGAAGTTGTCGCGCCCGATCTCCGGCACGAAGAACCCGTCGATGCTGCCGGTGTTGATCACCCGGGCCGGGTCCTGTTCGGTGGCGGCGGCCTCCAGCAGCGGCACCAGCGCCCGGGTCAGCAGGAACACGCCCTTGACGTTGACGTCGAAGACCTTGTCGAAGCCCGACTCCGGGAACTCGCCGAACGGCGCACCCCAGGCCGCACCGGCGTTGTTGAACAGCACGTGCACGGCGTCCTCACGTGCCGCCACCGCGTCGGCCAGGGTCTGCACACCCTCGGCGGTGCCGAGATCGGCCGGTATGCCCTCGACGGCACCCAGCGGGGACAGCTCGGCCACGACGGCGTCCAGCTCGGCCTCCTTGCGGGCCGCCAGGTAGACCTTGGCAGCGCCGGCCTCCAGCAGCCCGCGGGCGATCATCACGCCGATGCCCCGGCCGCCACCGGTGACCACGGCGACCTTGCCGTCGAGGGCGAACAGGCCGGTCATTTCTGCGCACCGCCGAGGGGCTGTTCGTTGCGGACCGTCTCATCGCGGATCAGCCCCCGCAGCAGCGCGGTGCTGAACTCCACCGCGATCTCCTGGGCGGTGCGGCGGCCGTGCGGACGCAGCCAGCGGTAGGCGCCCAGCGTCATCCCGATGTAGCCGAGTGCGAGCACATGCGAATCGCAGTCGTAGAACTCGCCGCTGGCGATGCCGCGGTCGATGACATCGCGGACATGCTCGTAGACGGTGGATTCGGCCTTGCGGATATAGGCGACCTGCTCCTCGGTGAACCACTCCGAGATGTAGGGGCCCTCCTGGAAGTAGACGGCGGCCGCTTCCAGGTCGTTGGCGATGCCGGTGAGCAGCCGCCGGGTGAAGTGGTAGATCGTCTCCCGGGCCGTGGCGGTGGGATCATCGTGCAGGGCGTCGACGGTGAAGTCGGCGGTGCGCTTGTAGATGTCCCACAGGATCAGCGACTTGCTGGCGTAATAGTGGTAGACAGTGGCCTTGTTGAGGCCGACCGCGTCGGCGACATCGTCCATCCGGGTGCCGTGGTACCCCCGGGCGGCGAACAGCTTGGCGGCGACCGCCAGCAACTCGTCGCGGCGGGACGACCCGTTGGGTGCGGACTCGGTGGACATGACTACTCACTATCTGCAGACCGGGGTGACCCGGGGTGTACCAATCAACTGGTTGGCCAGTGTAGGCATTAACGCGGTTACGGTGTCCCGACATCTACCAGTAGGTCTAAACTCCTGAGAAAGTGGCCGTGCCTGGGAGGTACCGATGGATCCGAATCCTGATTACGACATCAGCGATGAAGGCGAGTTCTTCTTCAGCTGGCTGGCCTGGGGTCTGCGCGGCGTCTACCCGCCCCCGGCCTACCCGCCGGTCTAGACAGTCCGACGCAAAAGCACCCGCACGCCTTGGCGTGACGGGTGCTTTTCTGCATTCAGGTGGTCCGGCTACGCGGCGGCCGTCTTCACCGCATCGCTGACCTCATTGCGCAGCCTCAGGAACTCCGGGGAGCGCCGCAACTCATCGGCCCCCACCCCGGCGCGTGGCAGCTCCGAGGGCAGGTCCAGCGCAACCGTGCCGGGGCGCCGGGTCAGGACCACGATCCGCGATCCCAGGAAGGCCGCCTCGTCGGCGCTGTGCGTGACGAACACCGTGGTGCGCCCCGACTCGGCGCTGACCTGACGCACGTCGTCCTGCAGCCGTTCGCGGGTCAGCGCGTCCAGCGCGGCGAACGGTTCGTCGAGCAGGAACAGCGGGGTCTCGGCCGCGAGTGCCCGCGCGATCGCCACGCGCTGCTGCTGCCCGCCGCTGATCTCCCAGATCTTGCGGTCACCGGTGCCCTCCAACCCGACCCGCTCCAGCAGCTGATCGCGCCGCTCGGCGCGCCGCTCGCGGGGCACCTTCGCGTACTTGAGCGCCAGGTCGACGTTGCCACCGACGGTGCGCCACGGGAACAGCCGCGGCTGCTGGAACACCACGCCCGAGGTGACACCCGGTGTGGGTGAGGCGCCTTCGACGCGCACCTCGCCCGCGGTGGGTTCCTCGAAGCCGGCGATCAGCCGCAGCAGCGTGCTCTTCCCGCAGCCCGAGGCGCCGACCAGCACCAGGAACGCCCCCGGCTCGACATCGAGATCGACCGGGCCCAGGGCGGTGACGTCACCGTAGCGGTGCGCGACGTTCGCGATCCGCAACCCGCCGCGGGTGGCGATGTCACTGGTCGAGGGCACCGGGAAGACCCTTGGTGTAGATGGCGTCCTGGAACGTCTGCAGCGGCGCGGCCTCCGGGATCTGCTTCTGCTCGGCGAGGAACTCCGAGGCGCTCTGCAGGTTGGCCGCGATGTTGCCCGGTGCACCGTCGGAACCCAGCCACTCCGGGGAGGCCACCTGCGCCGGTGTCAGGTAGACGCCCTGCTTGAGCTGTCCGGCAAGCTCTTCCGGCGTCAGACCGACCTCGGCGGCGATCGCCTTGGCGGCGGCCTCCGGGTCGCCGGCGATGACGTCGAGCGCGCGGGCTTGCTGCCGGCGCCAGATGTCGACGACCTCGGGGTGCGCGTCGGCGAACTCGGTACGCACCGCGCCGAGATCCAGGGTCGGCTTGCCGTCGGCGGCCAGCTGGCGGCTGGTGATCAGGTCCTTGCCGGACTTGCGCAGATCGTCCAGGGTGGGCAGCCAGGTGTAGGCGGCGTCGATGTCACCGCGATCCCACGCCGCCAGGATGGCCTGGGGCTGCAGATCGATCAGTTGAACATCATTGGCGGACAAGCCATTCTGCGCGAGAGCGGCGAGCAGACTGTAGTGGGCCGTGGACGCGAACGGCGTCGCGATCCGCTTGCCCTTCAGCTCGGGGATGGTGTTGACACCCGACTCGTTGCGCACCACCAGGGCCTCGTTGTCACCGGCGACGTCGAGGACGAACGCCACCTTGTAGGGGATGTTCAGCGGGGCCGACAGTCCGCGCGCCACCGGACTGGAACCCAGCGCTCCGAAATCGAGTTCCTTGGCGATGAACGCGGTGTTGACGTCGGCGCCGGAGTCGAATTTGATCCACTTGATGTTGAACTCGGGCAGTGCCTCTTCGAGCCACCTGTTGTTCTTGACGATCAGGTCACCGCTGGGGAAGGACTGGTAGCCGATGCGGACGGTCTCCTTGCTGTCGTCGCTTCCGGAGTTGTCCACCGCGCATCCGGCCAGCGCGAGAGCGCTGACGGCCACTGCCAGTAGGGATGTGAACCTCATCTAGATTTTTCCTCTCCAGGGGACGGCGCGCCGTTCGGCGGCGCGAAGTAGACCGTCGATGATCAGGCCCGAGAAACCGATGGCGAAAATGCCGACCAGCACGACCGGGGTGTTGTTGTAATTGCTGGCGTCCTTGACCAATCCGCCGATGCCGGGGATGCCGTTGAACAGTTCCGCGGCGACCACCGACGAGTAGGCCATGCCGACCGCCAGCCGGATCCCGGTGAAGGTCTCCGGCAGCGCCGAGGGCACCACCACATCGCGGATCACCTGGATCCGGGTGGCGCCCAGCGCTCGGGCCGCTTCTTGCAGACCCACGGGCGCGGCGACGACGGCAGCCGTGGTGGCCACCGCGGCGGGCGGCAGTGCGGCCAGCGCCAGCAAGGTGATCTTCGGGGCCTCGTCGATGCCGAGCCAGATCACCAGCAGGAAAAAGTAGGCCAGCGGTGGCAGCGCGCGCAGGAACGTCAGCCACGGCTCCAGCACGCTGCGCAGCCACCCGACCGACCCCATCAACAGGCCGAGTAGGACACCGAGCACCACACCGATCGCGACGCCGGCGAGCACCCGGCGCAGCGTCATGTAGAGGTGCTCGTAGAGCAGGTAGCCGGCGTAACCGCGGGTGCCGTCCTGGGTGGTGGAGACATCGACGAACGCGCGCCACACCGTGCCGGGGTAGGGCACGAAGGTCTGGTTCCAAATACCCAGGGCCGCAACGGTTTGCCAGACGGCGAAGAACACCAGCACCGAGAGCAGCGGCAAGGCGGTTCTGGTGAGCACGCCGCGCCACCGCTGAGACGGCGGGACCGTACGGGACGAGTCGACTTTCGGCTCGCCGGGCACGATATCCACGAAGACAGACACTGTTGGCCGACTCTCTTGCTGTGAGAACTGTTGGAAGACAAGCGCTGGGGCGAGGGGCCTCAGCGGCAACAGCAAGGGGCGGCAGTCAGCGACATCGTCACCCGCGTATTAGAACCGCGCGGGCGATGCGGCGAGAAGATCTGGGATCGGGGTGAGTTTTATCCGGCGGCCGGGCGCGGCAGCACACGGATGGCGTACCGGACCGCCAGCACCATCAGCGTGGTGGTGACCAGGAACAGCGGCCAGCCCATGGCCAGCCGCGCCACCGCCAGCAGTTCGGCCTGGTCACTGTCGTAAAGGTGGTACTGCACCAGGAAGCGCGACCAGGACACCGCGGCCATCACCGCGGTGACGACGTCGAAGGCCAGCCGCACCCGCGGGGCACGCCGCCACACGCCGTCGCGCCCGGTCACCCAGGCCCACACGACACCGACCAGCGGGCGCCGGATCAGGATCGATCCGGTGAGCAGGACGGCCGTCACCAGGGCGATCCCGATACCGGGGAGATAGAAGTCCTTGGCCTGCCCGGTGACCAACGCCAGTCCGGCGCACAACGCGACACCGGCGAATCCCCACAATGCCGGCCGCAACGATTCCCGGTGCGCCAGCTGCCAGGCCAGCACCAGCGCGGCGACGGTCAGCGCCGCGATGATCGCGGGGATGCGTCCCAGCGCGGCGGCCGTCACCGCGTAGGTGGTGACCGGCAGCGCGGAGTAGATGAGCCCGCGGATTCCGCCCGCTCGTTCCAGCAGCCCGTCCAGCGGTGCGTCCCTCACACCCGCCGAGCGTACCGACTGTCCTAAGCGACGGGCTCCACGACGGTTTCGGGCCGGCGCCGCGCGCGGGCAGCCGCCCACGCCGATGTCGTCGCGGCGGACAGCGACGCGGCCCGGCGGCGGGCCATACCCACCCAGCCGTCCATCCGCGCGCGCAGCGGGAGGCCGGGCTCCGGCACGACGGGCAGCCAATCGTCGAGGGTGGCGAGCGCACCGGCCTTCGGCTCGACCGGGCCCAGCTTCTCCCGGTAGGCCTCGCCGCAACCCGTGCAGTTCACTTCGTAGCGAAGCAGATTCGGTCCCAACTCGACAAAGGAGTACTCGGCCACCGCGACACAACGCGGGCAGCGGGCCTTACCGCGTTCGACCACGAATTCCATGGAGTACATGGTGGGGTCACCGGCGGCGGTGCGGACCAATCCGTCCCATGTCGATGCACGTTCGCAGCGCAAACGAGATGCGGCCTGGGTTTCCACTAGCGAGGGTTCTCGACGCGCGATGGCGGATCGGTGATCACCTGGCGGTCGGGAGCATCATCACCATCGCGCCCACGGGTCTTCACATCGGGATCGAGTTTGTCGATGTGCCTGCTGCGCTGATCGAGATCCTCCAGGTGCGTCGCGGCCGTCTCCTGATGCGTGGAGGCCCGCTCGCTGAGCCGCCGGGCCTCGGCGGCCTTGGCCTCGGCTTCGGCCGCGGCCGCACGCGCCTTGGCATCGGTCTCGTCCGCCAGCGCCTGCCGCTTGGCGACCTGCTCACGCTCGGATTCGAGATCGGTGCGCAGCCGCTGGGCTTCATCGCGCCTGCTCTGGGTGCGTTTGTTGCGAGCCAGCAGGACCAGGCCCACGACGACCACCAGGGCCACCACCGCCGCCACAATGATCCAGAGGGTGTTGTTGTCAGACATCTCGGCTCCTTCGGAGGGTGGACGAGCCGCGCTTATCGACGCGCCCGGCAATTACGTGCATTCCCCGCAGTGGGTGCGCCGAAACTCTCCGACGCGCAATGATGGCGGCGTGACGACAGTGACGGGCCGGCTATGGCGGGATGGCGAACCGCGCGACGACGCCTTCACCTTCGATGCCATCTCGGACTGTCTGGCCTCCGACGATCAGCTGGTGTGGGCCGATCTCTACGACCCGGACCACGCCGCTCTGCTGGCGCTCGCCCACGAACTGCACCTCAACATGTGGGCCGTCGAGGACGCGATCGCACCGAAAGAGCGCACCAAAGCTGCTGTCTACCAGACACATACGTTCTTCACGGTGTACGCACTGGATGTCCGCGATACCGGCGCCGACAGCGATTCCATGCTGGTCAAGCACCGCATCTCGGCCTTCGTGCTGCCCCGCGGACTCATCACCGTTCGGCTGCCGAGCATCAACGGCGAGCGCCCGCCCTTCGACATCGGTGAGGTGTCGCGACGTTTCGATGAACTCGGCGGGCAATCCCACGGGGTCGGCGCTCTGGTGCACGGCCTGCTCGACGTGGTGGTGGACGGACACTTCGACGCCGTCCAGGCCCTCGACGATGCCATCGAATCCCTGGAGGACGAACTGTTCGCCGACGCCGGACCACCACACGGCTTGCAACGGCGGACCTTTCGGGTCCGCAAGGATCTGGTGGATCTGCGGCGGGTCGTGCTGCCGGTGCGTGAGGTGGTCAGCACCATCCAGCACCGCCGCCTCGACGCCAAGACCTCACCCGAGCTCGACCCGCTCTACGCCGACCTGTACGACCACGTGCTGCGGGCCTCGGAGTGGACCGAGTCGCTGCGCGACATGGTCACCACCGTGTTCGAGACGAACCTGTCCCTGCAGGACGCCCGGCTGAACACCGTGATGAAGAAGCTGACCGGCTGGGCCGCGATCATCGCCGTGCCGACCGCGATCACGGGGTTCTACGGCCAGAACGTGATGTACCCGGGCCTGGAGACCGTCGGCGGTTTCCTCACCAGCTCGGCGCTGATCGTCGTGCTCGTGCTGATCCTGTACGTGATGTTCAAGCGGCGCGACTGGCTCTAGGCGCTCCACGTATTCGAGGCATCCGCGGCGTACTGCCCACTTCGACCAGGTCGTCACCTGAACCACTGCGGTGCCGAAAGTGCGGAAATGCGCGACCCACCGACCGGAGATCGCGCATTTCTTCACGTTGGGCGAGTTAAGCGGACCGCTCACCGCCCGAGGGGCGTGCGCACAAACCGGGCGCGGATGCGAGACTCTTCGGATGATCATCGGGATACCGCGCGAGTCTCAAGCAGGTGAGACCCGCGTCGCCGCCACGCCGCAGACCGTCGGCCAGATCCTCAAGCTCGGCTACTCCGTCGTCGTCGAATCCGGCGCCGGCGCGGCCTCGAGCTTCTCGGACGCCGCCTATGAGGAGGCCGGAGCGAGCATCGGCTCGCCGTGGGACGCCGAGGTGGTACTCAAGGTCAACGCACCGGATGACACCGAGATCGACGCGTTGAACGACGGCGCGACCCTGGTCAGCCTGATCTCCCCGGCGCTGCGGCCCGAACTCGTCGAGAAGCTGTCGACCCGCCCGATCACCGTGCTGGCCATGGACGCGGTGCCGCGCATCTCACGGGCCCAGTCACTGGACGTGTTGTCCTCGATGGCCAACATCGCCGGCTACCGCGCCGTGGTGGAGGCCGCGCACGCGTTCGGGCGGTTCTTCACCGGTCAGGTCACCGCCGCGGGCAAGGTGCCCCCGGCCAAGGTGCTCGTCGTGGGCGCCGGGGTGGCCGGCCTGGCCGCGATCGGCGCGGCAGGCAGTCTGGGTGCGATCGTGAAGGCCACCGACCCGCGGCCCGAGGTCGCCGATCAGGTCAAGTCCCTGGGCGGGGAATACGTCTCGGTCGACCCGGCCGCCGCCGAGGTCTCGGCCACCGGCTACGCCAAGGAGATGGGCGACGACTACAAGGCCCGCGAGGCCGCCGTCTACGCCGAGTTGGCCCGCGAGGTCGACATCATCATCACCACCGCCCTGATCCCCGGCCGTCCCGCCCCACGCATCATCACCGCCGACATGGTCGCCTCGATGAAGCCCGGCAGCGTGCTGGTGGACATGGCCGCAGCCAACGGCGGCAATGTCGAGGGCACCGTGAAGGATCAGGCCGTCATCACCGACAACGGCGTGACGATCATCGGGTACACCGACCTGGCCGGCCGGCTGCCCGCGACCGCGTCCCAGCTCTACGGCACCAACCTGGTCAACCTGCTCAAACTTCTCACCCCCGCCAAGGACGGCGCACTCACCCTGGACTTCGAGGACGTCGTGCAGCGTTCGGTGACCGTCGTACGGGACGGGCAGACCACCTGGCCGCCGCCGCCGGTGCAGGTATCGGCCGCACCCGCAGCCGCCAAGGCCGAACCGGTGCAGGCGCCCAAGGTCAAGGAGCCGATGTCCACCGGGCGCCGGTTGGGCATCGCCCTGACCGGGGCGGCCATCCTGTTCGTGCTGTTGGCACTGTCGCCGGCCGCACTGCAGATGCACCTCACGGTCTTCGCCCTGGCCATCGTCATCGGGTACTACGTGATCGGCAATGTGCACCACGCGTTGCACACACCGCTGATGTCGGTGACCAACGCGATCTCGGGCATCATCGTCGTCGGCGCACTGCTGCAGGTCGGGGAAACCGATGCTGTCATCGCCGCCCTGGCCACCGTCGCCATCATGCTCGCCAGTATCAACATCTTCGGCGGCTTCGCGGTCACGCGCCGCATGCTCGCGATGTTCTCCCGCAGCTAGCGTCTCTTGCCTACCCGATCGGAATCAATCTCCCCATGTTGACCCTGGAAACCGCTGCGACCGCGGCCTACGTCGTGGCAGCACTGCTCTTCGTCCTCTCCCTGGCCGGACTGTCCAGGCATGAGACGTCCCGCGCCGGCATCAGCTTCGGCATCGTGGGCATGGCGATCGCGCTCATCGCGACCATCGCCCTAGCGATCAACCACCAGATCGAGCCACTGGGCCTGGGGCTGCTGTTCGGCGCCATGGCGATCGGCGCGACCATCGGCCTGTGGCGAGCCCGGATCGTCGAGATGACGGGCATGCCCGAGCTGATCGCGCTGCTGCACTCGTTCGTCGGCCTGGCCGCGGTGCTGGTCGGCTGGAACGGCTACCTGCACATCGAGGCGCACCCCGAAGGACCGGACGCCATCGCGATGTCCGAGCAGGGCATGCTGGGCATCCATTCCGCCGAGGTGTTCATCGGCGTCTTCATCGGCGCGGTGACCTTCACCGGGTCGATCGTGGCCAACCTCAAGCTGTCGGCCCGGATGAAGTCCGCACCGCTTATGCTGCCCGGCAAGAACGTCCTCAACCTGGGGTCGCTGGTGGCATTCGCCGCGCTCACCGTCTGGTTCGTGATCGACCCCAGCCTGTGGCTGCTGATCGCGGTCACCGTGCTGGCCCTGCTGCTGGGCTGGCATCTGGTCGCCTCCATCGGCGGCGGCGATATGCCCGTGGTGGTGTCGATGCTCAACAGCTACTCGGGCTGGGCCGCGGCCGCGGCGGGTTTCCTGCTGGGCAACAACCTGCTGATCGTCACCGGCGCACTCGTCGGCTCCTCGGGCGCCTACCTGTCCTACATCATGTGCAAGGCCATGAACCGCTCCTTCATCTCGGTCATCGCCGGCGGATTCGGCATCGAGGCCGGCCCGGCGGAGGACAAGGACTACGGCGAGCACCGCGAGATCACCGCCGATGCCGCCGCCGAGCTGCTGTCCTCGGCGTCCTCGGTGATCATCACCCCCGGCTACGGGATGGCCGTGGCGCAGGCCCAGTACGGGGTGGCCGATCTGACCCGCAAGCTGCGCGAGCGCGGTGTCAACGTCCGCTTCGGCATCCACCCCGTCGCGGGCCGGCTGCCCGGCCACATGAACGTGCTGCTGGCCGAGGCCAAGGTGCCCTACGACATCGTGCTGGAAATGGACGAGATCAACGACGACTTCGACGGCACCAGCGTCGTGCTCGTCATCGGCGCCAACGACACCGTCAACCCGGCGGCCTCCGAGGACCCCTCCAGCCCGATCGCCGGTATGCCGGTGCTCACAGTGTGGAACGCCGACAACGTCATCGTCTTCAAACGCTCCATGGCCTCGGGCTATGCGGGCGTGCAGAACCCACTGTTCTTCCGCGACAACACCCAGATGCTCTTCGGTGACGCCAAGGACCGGGTGGACGCGATCAACGCCGCGCTGTGATGCCGTGACGCGGGTGCCCGCCTGGTCGGTGCCCGCGTTCTTCGTCGTCGGTGCGATCTCGCAGTACATCGGTGCCGCGGTCGGGGTGTTCCTGTTCGAGACGACCGATCCCGCGGCGGTCGCCTGGCTGCGCGCGGCGGCGGCCGCACTGGTGCTCATCGCCTGGCGTCGGCCGTGGCGGCGGGCCTGGACGCGCCGCGGTATCGCGGTGGCCGGTGGGTTCGGCATCGTGACGGTCGGCATGAACGTCGCCTTCTTCGAGTCGATCGCCCGGATCCCGCTCGGCACCGCCGTCGCCATCGAGTTTTTGGGGCCGGTGGCGGTCGCGACGCTGGGTTCGCGACGCGCGCGTGACGTGCTGGCGGTGGTGCTGGTGGCCGCCGGCGTCGCATTGCTGGCCGGGGTCCAGACCGGGGCCGACACACTGGGCATCATCTTCGCGCTCGTCGCCGCCGCGCTGTGGGCCGGCTACATCCTGCTCGGCAAGCGGGTGGCCGACGCGGGCGGCGGGCTGGACTCGCTGGCGGTCGGGATGGCGGTGGCCGCGGCGGTGCTGGCCGCACCTCTGGTGAGCGGCCAACTGCTCGAGGACGCGGCCGTGTTCGCCGAGCCACGCACCTGGCTGTTAGGTCTCGGTGTCGGCGTGCTGTCCACCGCGGTGCCATATGCGCTCGATCAGGTGGTGCTCACCCGGGTGGGCCGAGCACGGTTCGCGCTGCTGCTGGCGTTGCTACCGGCCACCGCGGCCGTGGTCGGCGCCCTGCTGCTGCACCAGATTCCGGCGGCGGCCGAGGTGGCGGGCATTGCGCTGGTGATGGCTGCTCTGGTGATCAGCGCGGGTGGGCAGGACGCGGTAACGGGGCCGGTCGGCGGCTAGTGTCACCCGTCGCCCGCACACCTAAAAGGGCGGTGGGTTCGCTTCGTAGTGGGCGCGGTTGAGCCCACGTTCATGGGCTATTCGGTATGCCCGGTTCTGCGCCCGGGTGCGTTTTCGCTTGGGAGCGGCGAATACTCGGTGCGTGCCGGGAGGTGGGGCCGGTGGCAACACGAGGGCTGCGGTCGGCTGCGCGATCTGCGGGAAGAACAGCGTCCCGCCTGGTGTGGTGGTGTACATACGGCCGTTGGGGGCGGTGATCGTGATCGTGCCATCGGCGTGCTGCTGGTCGTTCCAGCCACCCGGTCCGGAGTGAAACGTCTTGATTAGGTGATGAATCCGGCAATACAGCTTCGTGTTCGACGGATGTGTCGGGCCGTAGGGCCACGGGGTCGTATGGTCGATATCGCAGCGCGTGACCGGGACATTGCACCCGGGCCAGCGGCAGGTCAGATCCCGGCAGCCGATGAACTCGGTGAGCGCGCGGGACGGTTGGTAGCCGCGCTCGGCCCCCAGATCGGCTACCTCAGGTACGGGCCGGATCGTGGCGCGCGGTCTCATCTCGCGGACCTTTTCGGCGGGGACCGGTCCATAGCCGGGCAGTAGCGCGGGGTGGTCCGAGCTGCCCTCGACAGTGTCCCGGTCGCCGTGCAGATGGAGGACGATGTGCCCGTGGGGAGCCTCGTTGCCGGCAGCCGGGCATTCCTGCTTCCCGCACAAACACGGCAAGCTGGTCGCGCCCAGGGCGAGGGGCTCGACAGCATCGGCGCGGCGTTCGGCGGTCGTGCGTGGATCATCCGGGCACACCGTGCGGACCAGGTCATCGAGGCGCTGATCGAGCACCGCACCGGCGGTGGCATCGAGGCGGCCGTAGATCTCGACCAGCCCGTCACCGCACGGCTCCACCGTGATGCTGCGGGCACGCCGGGATTCCCGGGCCCGGCGCACCGCATCGGGATCGACGTCGATGACCATCCAATCGACGAGTTCGGAGACGCGGTCATCGGAGAGCCCGTTCCACGAGGGCGCCGCCTTGGCGAGCAGGGCGTCGATGACGGACATGATGTCGGGGTCGGTGATCAGCCCGGTGCGGTGCAGGATGATCCGCAGCACCCGTAGATCCACCACACCGGTGGCGAAGACCTCAGCGAAGCGGGGCAGGTGGGCGAGCAGGGTGCGGCCCTGGGTGATCATGGTGCAAGCGCGGCCGCGGCTGAGCCCGAGTTCGGCGCCGAGTTCGGCGGCGACCAGCTCCCAGTCATCGACGATCAGGTCCTCGAACGCATTGCCCAGCTCCGCCATCCGGGCGACCGCGAAGGTGCCCGCGGCCAGTATCTTCGCGGCCACCGCGGTGCGTTCGGCGCGCAGCTGCTCGCGTGCGGCGTCCAGTGCCGTCACCGCCTCCGTCGCCGCCTTCATACTTCGAACATACATTCGGTCACCGACAAGTCCTGACACGCGTTCGCCTGACGCCCAGAACCGCCCCCAGCAGGTCGGACATTCCTAAATAGTACTGAGCGCCAACTTCCAGTACTCTCTGGATGGTACTGTTCGATCGATCTGAGTACCGTTTTCCGAGAGGTGACTGCCGTGCCCGTCGACCGCCTGCTCCCGTCCGACGAGGCGAAAGAACTCATCGCGCTCACCCGCGATATCGCCGACAAGCTGCTCGACCCCATCGTCGACGCCCACGAGAAGGCCGAAACCTATCCCGACGGGGTGTTCGCGCAACTCGGTGCGGCCGGGCTGCTGAGCCTGCCCCAGCCCGAGGAGTGGGGCGGCGGAGGCCAGCCCTTCGAGGTGTACCTGCAGGTGCTCGAGGAGATCGCGGCGCGGTGGGCGGCCGTCGCGGTCGCGGTCAGCGTGCACAGCCTGTCCTCGCATCCGCTGCTGGCCTTCGGCACCGATGAGCAGAGGCGGCGCTGGCTGCCGGGGATGCTCGCCGGTGATCAGATCGGCGCGTACAGCCTCTCGGAACCACAGGCCGGTTCCGATGCGGCGGCGCTGCGGTGCGCGGCCGTCCCCGATGGCGACGGCTATGTGCTGAACGGATCGAAATCCTGGATCACCCACGGGGGCGTCGCGGACTTCTACACACTGTTCGCACGCACCGGTGAAGGCTCCAAGGGAATCAGTTGCTTCCTGGTACCCGGCGACCTGGACGGTCTGACCTTCGGCAAGCCCGAGGAGAAGATGGGCCTGCACGCAGTGCCCACCACCGCAGCGTTCTACGACAATGCCCGCATCGACGCCGACCGGCTGATCGGCGTTGAGGGACAAGGCCTTTCGATCGCCTTCTCCGCCCTGGACTCGGGACGACTGGGCATCGCGGCGGTCGCCGTCGGCATCGCCCAGGCCGCCCTCGACGACGCGACCCGCTACGCCAATGAGCGAACCACGTTCGGCCGCAAGATCATCGATCATCAGGGGCTGGGATTCCTGCTGGCCGATATGGCGGCCGCGGTGATCAGCGCCCGCGCGACGTACCTGGATGCGGCCCGCCGACGGGACCTGGGGCTGCCGTATTCGGCGCAGGCCAGCGTCGCGAAACTGGTCGCCACCGACGCCGCCATGAAAGTCACCACCGATGCTGTCCAGGTGCTCGGCGGAGTCGGCTACACCCGTGACTTCCGCGCCGAGCGGTACATGCGGGAAGCCAAGATCACGCAGATTTTCGAGGGCACCAATCAGATTCAACGCTTGGTCATCGCCCGCGGACTCACCCTCTGACGAATTCGCCGATCGCCGAGAGGAACTCATCGGGCTTCTCCACCATTGGACTATGCCCCGCACCGGCGATGATGCGCGGGGTCAGACCCGCCGCGGAGTACCGCGTGACATTGGGGTCCGTCGGCGTGAGCGCGTCAGTCTCACCCCAGACGACCAGCACCGGCTTGCCCAGATCGGTCAGCATGTCCGCGACCGAAGGGGGCGCGCCACTCTTGGAATCGCAGACACCCCGGTAGGTGAGCCGTTCCAATGACCGGTATGCGAACTGCGGCACCGGATAGTCCGCGGCAAAGCCGGTTTGCAACGAGCCCTCGGTGATCGCCGGCACCCGACGGAACTGATCCATCGCGGGACCGATCACCGGCCAGCACACCATCTTTCCCAGCAGCGGCATGGACACCAGATCGCCGGCGGCGGGCGTATCCGAGACCACCACCCGCTCCACCATGTCGGGATGGGTGCCCGCCAACACCGATGCGACGGTTCCGCCCATCGAATGCCCGATCAGCACCGCCTGCCTGATACCCAAGGCCGACAACGCATTCCGCACCGCGCGTGCCTGCCCGGCGGCCTGAAAATGTTTCGGCTCGCTCGGCGCCTCCGAACCGCCGTGCCCGACGAGATCGATGGCAACGACCCGCCGGTCATGCGCCAACCGCGGCGCCACCGCCTCCCACCACTCGATGGAGGCCGAGTATCCGTGCAGCAGCACGATGGCGCGCTCACCGGGCGGCCCGTACTCGCGGACGTTGAGGTCAGGGCCGTCGAGCTCCAGCACATGCCCACCGGCGAACGATTCGGCGGCGCGCGTCGCACCGGTCACCACACATGCGTTCACCAGCGCCGCGACCACGACTGCGGCGACGGCCACGAGGGCGATCCGGAGTTTCATCCGTGGAACGCTACTGTCACCCTACTTTCCGGCGCGAGGGAATTACTCCGGCGGTGAGGTCACCGTGATGACGGTGCCGCGACTGGACATCGAGTCGATGTCCAGCGCACCGCCCACCGCCTCGAAACGCGCCAGCAGCGAGCCCAGCCCGATATGGCCCTCCTCCAGACGCGTCGCGATGACGGCGGGGTCGAATCCGGGGCCGTCATCGGAGACCACCAGCACGACCCGGTCACCAACCCGCCGCAGTGTGACCGCGACCTCCGTGGCGCGAGCGTGCTTGTGGATATTGGCCAGCAGTTCACGAGCGGCCCGGTGTAGCAGTGTCTGGGATTCCGGCTTGCCGACGTCCTCCAGGTCGGCCGACACTGTGTACGCTCCGCGGGATTCGAACTGGCGCAGCAGTTCCCGGATGGCCGCGGCGAGGCCCAGTTGTGCGAGTACCTGCGGGTGCAGCTCGGTGACGGTCGAACGCAGCAGGGCGGCGGTGTCCTGCAGCGCGTCATACACCATGTCGAGGGCAGGGTCGGGGTGGGTGTCGCGGAGCAGGTCGACCTCCATCCGCGCCGCCAGCAGCGTCTGCAGCGGTCCGTCATGCAGGGTTTCGGCGACCTCCCTGTTCTGCCGCTCGTCGGCCTGCATCGCCTCGGCGACCAGTTGGCGGCGCACCTCCAGCAGGGTCCGCACCCGCGCGGCCCGCAGGGACAGCACCAGGCACAGCGCAGTGGTGGCGACCGCCAGCCACAACAGGAACCCGAAATGCGTGTAGACCATGTCCGGCAGGCCGATTCGGTCATCACGTTTGGAGTAGACGATCCACACCGACAGATAGGCGCCGGCGGTGACCGTGCCGATGATCGCCGTCAGCAATGGCCGGTCCTGGAACGCCACCGAGATGGGCAGCAGGAAGAACACCGGCAGCAGCGCGGCAGTGGCGCCACCCGAGACCACGCACAACACCACGATCAGCAGCACGTCGACACCGGTCGACGCCCAGTCCGCCCAGCGCGGCAGCGGTCCGTTGAGCACGGCCAGCAGCCACACCACCGCAGCGATGGCGTAGCCGCCGAGGACCGCGGCATACAGCCCGGGCAGCCAGTGGTCGACCTCCCAGATCCACACCAGCACGGCAATCAGTGCGATCAACGGCAGCCGCAGAACCGCCGACACCCGAACGGGTTCGGCCGCGAAGAACTCCACCAGGCGTGACACGTCAGTCGAGCAGCTTGCGGCGCATCGCCTCGGCCACCGCAGCCCCCCGATCGCCGACACCGAGCTTCTCGTAGAGCCGTTGCACATGGGTCTTGACCGTCGACGGCGCCAGATAGAGTTCCTTGGCCATCGCCGGAATCGTCAGCCCGCGCGCGATCATCGCGAGCACTTCGGCTTCCCGTGCCGACAGTGTGGGGACATCGGGCTCATGGCGGCGGCGGATCTCGCCGGCCAACGACGCCGCCAGCGCGGGAGCGATGACGTCACGGCCCCGCGCGCACGCCAGCACGGCATCGACCAGTTCGCTGCGTGTCGACTCCTTGGACAGGAACCCCGCGGCACCATCCTGCAACGCCTTGTAGACGATGGCCGACTCGTCATGGGCCGAGATGAGCAGCACCCGGGTCGGCAGATCATCGCGGGTCACCGCGGCGGCCACCTCGGAGCCGTCCATGCCGGGCATCCGGTAGTCCAGCAGCGCGACCGCCGGTCGGTGGGTGCGGATCAGTTCGAGCGCGGCGATCCCGTCGTCGGCCTCGGCGACCACGTCGATCGATCCACTGGCGGCCAGCGCCCGGACCACACCGTCCCGGAACATCGGGTGGTCGTCGCCGACCACCACACGCACCTTCTGGGCCGAATCCTGCATGTGAGCAGCTTGTCACAGCGGGACGGCTCCGGGTGGCAAGATTCGGTGCGGGAGAGGCGGTGGCGGTGAACATCGAAGAGCTGCAATGGTTCGTGACGCTGGCCGAGGTCGAGCATGTCACCGAAGCGGCGGCCGAACTGGGCATCAGCCAGCCGACGCTGTCGCGATCACTGGCCCGGTTGGAGTTGCAGGTCGGGGCACCGCTGTTCGACCGGCTCAACCGCCGGCTGCAACTCAACGGTTATGGCCGGATCCTGCTGGAGCACGCTCGCCGCAGCATCGACGAAATGCGCTCGGCCACCGAACGTATCGCTACCCTGCGCGACCCGGAGACCGGCACGGTGCGGCTGGCCTTCCTGCATTCACAGGCCGGCGGGTTCGTGCCCGACCTGCTGCGCCGGTTCCGCGCCGAAGCCCCGCGCGTGCAGTTCGAACTCTTTCAGGGACCGGCACACGCGATTGCGGAGCGGCTGGCCAACGGTCAGACCGATCTCGCGATCACCTCGCCGCGACCCGCCGGTCACCCGTGGCGAGTGCTGTACGTCGAACGGTTGTGTCTGGCGGTGCCGCGGGGGCATCGCTTCGCCGGGCGATCCAGGATTCGGCTGGCCGATGCCGCCGACGAGCCGTTCGTGGCACTGCGGCCGGGCTTCGGCCTGCGGCTGCTCACCGACGAATTGTGCGCCGACGCCGGGATCTCCCCGCCGGTGGTGTTCGAGGCCATGGAGATCCCGACGATGGAGGGCCTGGTCGCGGCCGGGTTCGGTGTCGCGGTCGTCCCGGTTCCCCGGCCTGATCGCACCGAACCCGGCGCCGCGTACATCCCGCTGACCGAGGCGACGGCGAAACGGCAGATCGGCCTGACCTGGAGCACGGACCGTGAGATGGCTCCGACGGCGCGGCGCCTCGCGGACTTTCTCATGCAAATTCGTCATGAACTGCACTAGTATCATGCATTGGACACATCACCGGTAGCGCCCTAGCGTCGTCCGGGTGGCGACCACGGTGACCCCTGTTGACTGGCAGGGCCATTCACGTGGATCCGCCGAATACCGGCGCTTGCTGGCCGCATTGTTCTTCGGGGGTGTCGCCACCTTCGCGCAGCTGTACTCCCCGCAGTCGGTGCTTCCGCTGATCGCACGTGACCTGGGCACCGGCGCCGCCGACGCCGCACTGACGGTGTCGGCCGCGACCGTCGGTCTGGCGCTGGGCGTCATCCCATGGGCCGCACTGGCCGACCGCATCGGCCGCGTGCAGGCAATGACGCTATCCATCACGGCGGCAACGGTTCTGGGGCTACTGGTTCCACTGGCGCCGACCTCAGCAATGTTGCTGTCCGGGCGTTTCATCGAAGGTCTGATGCTCGGCGGCGTGCCGGCCATCGCGATCGCCTACCTGACCGAGGAGGTCGACGCCGGCAACGCCGCTCGTGCCGCGGGCAGCTACGTGGCGGGCACCACGATCGGCGGGTTGGCCGGCCGGCTGGTCACCGGCCCGCTCGCCGAGCACGCCGGTTGGCGGGTCGGCGTGCTGGCGGTGGCCGTGCTCTGCGGGTTGTCTGCGGTGGCCTTCGTGCGCCTCGCGCCGGCGGCCAGGGGTTTCCGGCCCGCCCCGGGCGGCGACCTGGCCGGCCGGCTGCTCGACAACCTGCGCTCACCACGACAGCTGGCGCTCTACAGCCAGGCCTTCCTGCTGATGGGCGGCTTCGTCGCCCTCTACAACTTCCTGGGGTTCCGCCTGACCGCGGCGCCGTTCCACCTGCCGCAGACGCTGGTCAGCCTGGTGTTCCTGGCGTATCTGGCGGGCACGTTCACCTCCGCGCGCGCCGGCGCCGGGGCCGGACGCTTCGGGCGCCGAAAGGTCCTGCTGGGTTCGATCGCCACCATGATCGTCGGCACCGCCCTCACCGTGAGCGATCACATCGCCGTGGTGCTGCTCGGACTCGTCATCGCGACCGCCGGGTTCTTCGGTGCGCACGCCATCGCGTCGGGTTGGGTCGCCTACGCCGCCGGGACCGGCAAGACCCAGGCGTCCTCGCTCTACAACCTCTTCTATTACGCCGGGTCCAGTGCCGTCGGCTGGTTCGGCGGGCTGGCATTCGACGCCGCGGGCTGGACGGCGGTGGCCGGGCTGGTCATCGGACTTGCGGTGCTGGCCGGCGTGCTGGCCCTCACCACCCTGGGAAGTCGTGTCTGCGTCGAGCACCGGGTGTGAATCCTCGGCGGCGATCCGGCCGGTTTCCCGACGACGATTCACCGTCGGGCGGCCGGCGGCTCCCACCGCCCCCATTCCACTTGTCTAACCATGTGACATATCGTGGCGGTCATGGACTTCGCGATGTCTGCCAAGGCGGCTGATTACCACAAGCGGCTCTCCGACTTCATGGTCGAGAACGTCTTCCCGGCAGAGGCCTCCTACCACGCCTATCGCGAGGAAAAGGGGCCCAAGGATCACACGGTGCCCCCGGTGGTCGAGGAGCTCAAGGCCAAGGCCAAAGCCGCCGGGTTGTGGAATCTGTTCCTGCCCTCGGAGTCGGGGCTGACCAACCTGGAGTACGCACCACTTGCCGAGCTGTCCGGGTGGAGCATGGAGATCGCTCCCGAGGTGCTCAACTGCGCCGCACCGGACACCGGCAACATGGAGACCCTGCACCTGTTCGCCACCGAGGCGCAGAGCAAGCAGTGGCTGGAGCCGTTGCTGGCCGGGAAGATCCGCTCGGCGTTCGCGATGACCGAGCCCGCGGTGGCCTCCAGCGATGCCCGCAATATCGAGACCACCATGCTGCGCGACGGCGCCGACTACGTGATCAACGGCCGCAAGTGGTGGATCACCGGGGCCGCCGACCCGCGCTGCAAGCTGCTGATCGTGATGGGCCGCACCAACCCCGACGCCGCGAGCCATCAGCAGCAGTCGATGATCCTGGTGCCCGCCGACACCCCCGGCGTATCGATCGAGCGGTCGTTGCCGGTCTTCGGGTGGCAGGACCAGCACGGACACTGCGAGATCACCTTCGACAACGTCCGGGTGCCCGCGGAGAACCTCTTGCACGAAGAGGGCAGTGGCTTCGCGATCGCCCAAGCCCGCCTCGGCCCGGGCCGGATCCATCACTGCATGCGTGCCCTGGGGGCCGCCGAGCGGGCGCTGGCGTTGATGATCGACCGGGTGCAGACCCGTATCGCGTTCGGCAAGCCGCTGGCCGAGCAGGGTGTGGTGCGCGAGCAGATCGCCAAGTCGCGCAACCAGATCGACCAGGCCCGGCTGCTGTGCGAGAAGGCCGCCTGGACCATCGACCAGGAGGGCAACAAGGCAGCCCACGTGCTGGTCTCCCAGATCAAGTCCGTCGCCCCGCAGATCGCGTGCGACGTCATCGACCGGGCCATCCAGGTGCACGGCGGCGCCGGGGTCTCCGACGACTTCCCACTGGCCCGCCTGTACGGCTGGCACCGCGCGATGCGGCTGTTCGACGGGCCCGACGAGGTGCACATGCGCACCATCGCCCGCGCCGAACTCGGCAAAGAAAAGAGCCCTTTCGCCGCGGCGGTCACCGGACGATGACCGCGATGCTGGCGGGAGCGTGGAACTTTCGCGATGTTGCCGAGTCCGCCGGCATCCGGCCCGGCCTGCTGTTCAGGTCCAGCGAACTGAGCCGCCTCACCGACGAGGGACAGGCCGCGCTGCTCGCACTCGGCATCAACGATGTCGCCGACCTGCGCTCGCGGCGCGAGCTGGAACGCCGCGGCCCCGGCCAGGTGCCGGCGAGCATTTCCTTGCACCACTTGCCGTTCCACTTCGAGGACGACTCCGAGCAGGACGCACCGCACGAGGCCACGTTCCAGCGGGTGATGTCGGAGTCCCCCGACGGTGAGGACGTCGCCGAGTCCGCCAAGCGGTACATGACCGAGGTGTACGAGGAGTTCCCGTCGCTGACCGGCGCGCAGGTGGCCGTGCGCCAGGTGATCTCGCTGCTGGCCGACGGCAGGCCGGTCATCGCGCACTGTTTCGCCGGCAAGGACCGCACCGGGTTCACCGTCGCCACCGTGCTGGAGGCCGTCGGCGTGCCGCGGGATGCGATCCTGACCGACTTCCTGCGCAGCAATGACGCGATCGACCCGCTGCGGATGAGCATCATGGAATCGGTGAGGGCCCGCGCCGGCGAGGCACCCGAGGTGCTGACCTTCGCCGAGGCGCGGCTCACCGATGCCGTGCTCGGTGTTCGGGCGGAGTACCTTGAGGCGGCCGGCCGCAAGGTCGACGAGCTCTACGGATCGGTGGGCGGTTTCCTGGAGGCCGCCGGGGTGACCGAGGCGGATCTGGCCCGGCTGCGTACGTCCCTCACTAGCTGACGAGGACGCCGACGACCCAGGTGACCGTGGCCAGCAGCGCGCCGGTCAGCTCCACACCGACCGACAGCGCCACACCCTTGAGTGCGTGCACCGTCGAGGCCCACGCGCGGGTGGTGTCACGTCGCATTGCCAGTTCGGCGGCGAACACCCCGAGCACGAATCCGATGAGCAGACCGATGACGGGAATGACGAAGAAGCCGACGATACCGGCCACTGCACCGATCACCAGCACCGATGTTCGGACCTCTGCACGGCGCATCCGCTGGACGGGCCAGGTGTACTTGATCACCTCGGCGATGACGAAGAACGCCGCCGCGATACCGAATGTCACCCAGGACGTGGTCGAACCCTCGACGTAGGCCCACACCCCGATCGACGCCATCACCAGCAGTCCGCCGGGCAGGATCGGGATCACGATGCCGGCCAGCCCGACGGCGATGGCCAGCGCGACCAGGACGATCCCGAGGGTGCTCACCCCCTGAATCTACGGTCTACGCGCCGAGCTGTCGGGCCAGGTCGACGAAATCCTGCGCGACAAGCTCGAACTCACCGTCGGTGACTTTCGGCAGCCGATGGCCGGGGCCGTGCTCGAGCGGGCGCACGACGTAGCCGGTGCGCAGGCCACAGGCCCGCGCCGCCCGCAGATCGCTCGGGTGGGTGGCAACGAGCATGAGCTCCTCAGGTGCCACATCGAGCAGTCGGGCGCAGCCGAGATAGGCCTCGGGGTCGGGTTTGTAATGGCCGAACAGCTCGGCGGAGATGACACAGTCCCATGGCAATCCGGCGTTCTTGGCCATGTGCGTGAGTAGCGAGACGTTGCCGTTGGACAGCGTGGTGATGACGAAGCGCTGCTTCAGGCGGTGCAGGCCGGAGACCGCGTCCGACCACGGGGGCAGTCGGTGCCAGGCCCGGTTGAGGTCGTCGAGCTCGGCCTCGCCGACCGGGACACCCTCGAGCAGACCGGCCAGGATTTCGCGGTGCAGATCGTCGATGCGCGTCCAGGGCAACGCGCCCCGGCGCACCCGGTCCATGGCCGGGGCGTAGCCGGCCCGCCACGCATCGGCGAAGGACGCCCAATCCCGTTGCAGCCCATGGCGGGCCCCGAAGGATTGCAGTTCGGCGATGATGCCGGACCGCCAGTCCACCACGGTGCCGAACACGTCGAACGCCAAGGCGCGCGGAGCGTCCACTACGGCTCCAGGACGAGCTTGCCCCGGATCTTGCCCTCGGCCAGCGCCTGCAGACCTGCGGCACCGTCGGCGAGCCGGTAGGTCACCGGCGCCGGCGGCCGCAGCCCGGCGGCGACCAGGTCGGCGAGCCCGGCGCCGACCTCGGCTTGTGCGGCCGGCGAGTGCCGGACGAACTCGCCCCAGCCGACACCGACCACACTGACGTTGCGCAGCAGCAGCCTGTTCACCTTGACCGTCGGAATCCCCTGTCCGGCAGCGAAACCGATGACCAGCAGCCGCCCTTCGGGGGCCATCACCCGGATGGCGTCGTCGAACGCGTCACCACCGACCGGGTCGACCACCACATCCACGCCGCGGCCACCGGTGGCATCGAGCACCGCCTGCTTCCAGCCCTCGGTCAGCGGGAGCACCACATCGGCACCCACGCTCGCCACGAATTCCTGTGCGTCGGGGCGGTGCACCAGCGCCACCACCCGGGCGCCGAGCGCCTTCGCGACCTGGATGGCCGCCACCCCGATGCCGCCGGCCGAGCCGAGCACCAGCACCGTCTCCCCGGCCCGCAACGCCGCACGGCGGTGCAGGGCGAAGTACATCGTGTAGTAGTTGCCCAGCAGCGCGGTCGCCGCTGCGTCGTCGATACCGTCGGGGGTGGGCACCACGCTCGACGGCGCGACCGCCACCTGCTCGGCGTAGCCACCGAGCATGGACATCGCCGAAACCCGCTGGCCTACGGTGAAACCCGAACCCTCCGGAGCCGACCGGACGGTGCCGGCCACCTCCATGCCCGGAGTGAACGGTGGCTCCAAGCGCAGCTGGTACTCGCCGCGCAGCAACAGCAGGTCGGGGAAGCAGACACCGGCCGCGCCGACGTCGATGATCACCGAGTCCGCTGACTCCGGATCGGCGACATCGAGGTAGGCCAGCCCGTCGGTACCGGTCAGCGCCTGTGCGACAAGCGCTTTCATCCGAGTTTGAAGCTGGCGGCCTGCGCTGCCGACAGGTCGGTGATCTCGCCCCATTTGCCGGCGATGTCGTCCACGGTCGGCACCTCGGTGAAGGTGACGCCCTCGTTCTGGAACAGTGCGGTGCGCTGCACCTTGCCGCCGCCGACGATGAACACCGAATCGGTGTCGGGCAGTTCCTCGGTCATCAGGTACGCGACCACGGGCGCAACGTATTCCGGGGTCAGCTTCTCGAACACCTCGGGCGGCAGGATGTCCTGGGTCATGCGGGTCGCGGCGATCGGAGCGACGGCATTGGTCTTGATGTTGTACTTGGCGCCTTCCTGGGCCAGCGTATTGATCAGTCCGACCAGGCCCAGCTTGGCGGCGCCGTAGTTGGCCTGACCGAAGTTGCCGAACAGACCGCTGGTGGAGGTGGCGACGACGACGCGGCCGAAGCTTTGCTCACGGAAGTGCGGCCACGCCGCCCGGATGACGTTGTACCCCCCGTACAGGTGCACCTTGAGCACGGCATCCCACTGCTCGAAGGTCATCTTGTGGAACGTGCCGTCACGCAGGATGCCGGCATTGCTCACCACACCGTCGACCTTGCCGAACTCGTCGACGGCGGTCTTGATGATGTTCTCCGCACCCTCGGGTTCGGCAACGCTGTCGTAGTTGGCAACGGCGCGGCCACCGGCGGCCTTGATCTCCGCGACCACCTCGTCGGCCATGTTGTGTCCGGCGCCGGACCCGTCGCGGGCACCGCCGAGGTCGTTGACGACGACACTGGCACCCTCGCGGGCCAGGGTCAGGGCGTATTCGCGGCCGAGGCCACCGCCGGCTCCGGTGATGACGACAACGCGATCCTGCACTCCGGGCATTGCTACCTCTCCTGTTTGGGTCGATCCTGTTTGGGCCGATCCGCCGGCTAGAAAAGCCGCCGGGCCAGTTTCCACGCCTTCTCTGTATACGGCGGGTAGATCATCGCCCCCAAGTCGGGGCGGGTGGTCTTGGTCAGCACCGATTTGCGGTGGCTGAACTCCTCGAATCCGTACCGGCCGTGATAGGCGCCCATCCCGGACGGGCCGACACCACCGAACGGCAGCTTGGTGGTCGCGAAGTGGAAGATCAGGTGGTTGACCACCATGCCGCCGGCGGGCACCTCACGGATCACCCGTTCTCGGGTGGCCTTGCTCTTGGTGAACAGGTAGGCGGCCAACGGCTTGGGCCTCGCGTTGACGAAAGCGATTGCCTCGTCCAGGTTCTGGACCGTGACGATCGGCAGGACCGGTCCGAAGATCTCATCGGTCATCAGTGGCTCGTCCAGCGACGGGTCGACCACGACGGTCGGCTCGATCGCCAGCTCGGCGGCATTCGTGCCGCCGCCGATCGCCACCTCGCCCTCGGTGGCGGCCACCGCCGCGGCGAGCCGGTCGAAGTGGCGCCGGTTCACGATGCGCTTGCCGCCGGTCGCGTCGGCCTCGAACACCTGTACCGCGGCCTTGACCTTGGCGACCAGCTCGTCACGCACCGCGGCGTCGACGAGCACGTAGTCCGGGGCGATGCAGATCTGACCGGAGTTGATCAGCTTGGTCCAGGCGATCCGTTTGGCGGCGACGTCCAGGTCGGCGTCGGCGGCCACGATGACCGGGCTCTTGCCGCCCAGCTCCAGGGTCACCGGGGTCAGATGCGCGGCGGCGGCTTGATAGACCTTGCGGCCGATCTCGGTGCCACCGGTGAAGCAGATCTTGTCGAACCCCTGGTCGATGAGCAGCTGGCTGACCGAACCGTCACCCTCGATGACCGCGACGGCCTCGGGGTCCAGGTATCGAGGGACCAGCTCGGCCATCAACGCCGAGGACGCGGGCGCCAGCTCGGAGGGTTTGAGCGCGACGGTGTTACCGGCGGCGATGGCACCCACCGCGGGGCCGAGGGTCAGCGCGAACGGGAAGTTCCAGGCGCCGATGACGAGCACGGTGCCGAAGGGCTCGTACTCGACCCAGCCGCGGGCCGGCAGCTGGGACAGCTCCAGGAGCCGGTACCGGCGCTTGGCCCACTTGCCCAGATGCTTGGCGGCGTCGCGGGCCTCGGCGGCGGTGCTGGCGATATCGGCCAGCCACGCCTCGAACGGCTTGCGGCCCAGGTCCGATGCCAGCGCGTCGGCGATGGCGGACTCGTTGTCGACGACCATCCGTTCCAGCGCGCGGAGCTGCTGTTTACGCCATTCGATGTCGCGGGTGCGGCCGGTGGCGTAGGCCGCGCGGAGTCCGGCGACGACCGCCGGGATGTCGGTCACCGCTGGTGAAGTGGGTGCGTCTGCATGCATGGTCATTGGAGCGTCCTTCCAGACCGAGGAAATCTGATACTAACCATCCGGTCGGTCGGTCCATAAGACCTCAGTTCCGCTCTCAGCGTCTGATGGCGGTCACGAACTGGGAGAACGCGTCGTCGGCGGGCGCATCCGGGCCGTCGGGCAGCGCCCAACGATCGAGCCGGCGCATCTCGGCGGCCGATTGCACCGCGGCGCTGTCCCAGCCGTGGGCGCCGAGCCATTCGGCCACATCGGCACGGTCCGGATCGTTGTACATGAGCTCGCCGACATCGAGGCTGTCGGTGATACCGAACTTCTCCTTGATGGCCTCGAACCGTTCCTTCATCTGCTGGCGACGTTCCTCGGCCTGCGTCGGAGCTGTCTCCACCGCAATCCGGCTGCCCGCGGCGCTGAGTTCGGTGATCTGGGCGAAGAGCCGGTCCTGCGCGTCCGCGGGCAGGTACATCAACAGACCCTCGGCCAGCCAGGCTGTCGGCGTCGAGGCGTCAAAACCGGCCTGGCGCAACACCTTCGGCCAGTCGTGGCGCAGGTCGACGGCGACCTCCCGGCGGGTCGACGTCGGCTGCACGCCGTGCTCGGAGAGCACCGAGTGCTTATATTCGAGCACCTTGGGCTGGTCTATCTCGAAGACGGTGGTGCCGGCCGGCCAATTCAGTCGGTAGGCGCGCGAGTCCAGGCCGGACGCGAGGATCACCACCTGACGGATCCCGGCGCCGGCGGCGGCGGTGAAGAAATCGTCGAAGAAGCGGGTGCGCACCGCCTGATAGCTGCCCATGTGCGCGAAGATGGCGGCGCCTTCGGGGTCGATGTCGACCGCGCGGGCGACCCAGTCCTCGTCCATCATCAGGCCCCAGACACCACCGCCGGCGCCCTCGACCAGCATGCGCGCGTACGGGTCGCTGATCAGCGGGTCGGCGCTGGCCGTCTCGGCCGCTCGCGCTGCGGCGACCATCACGGCGGTGGTTCCTACGCTGGAGGCGATATCCCAGCTGTCATCGTGGGTGCGCAGTGAGCTCATGTCCCGATGCTACCGATAGTTAGGTGATCTATCCGTCTTCGCCGGTGCGCAGCTACTTCGTGAGCGTCCACAGCTTGTTAGCCATCAGCAGTTCCAATTGCTCGACCACCGCGGCGGCTTCGTCATGCGTCCCGACGTAACCGGCGTAGAAACCCATCCCCCACATCACCGCGACCAGCATCTCGACCAACGTTGCGACGTCGGTGTCGGTGGTCAGTTCGCCGCGCTCGATGGCATCGCCGACGGCCCACTGAACGAACGCCCGCGAGTTCGCGAGCGGGTCGTGCTCGTCCTGGCTGAGCTCGGGATGGCGCTGCGCCTCCAGCACCGAGGTCACCAGGAAGGCCGCGACCGAGCGGTCCTTGCTGTCGGCCTGCATCGCCACCGCGTAAAACGCCGACAGCCTCTTCAAAAGTGTCGGCTCGGCCTTGGCTTTTTCGATGCCGGCACGCACCACGACGGCGTTGGTGTGCTCGACCACTTCCCGGTAGAGCAGGTGCTTGCTCTGGAAGTAATGGTTGATGGCCGGGCGGGTCAGATCCGAACGAACCGCGATGGCCTGGAATGTTGCTGCGTCGTAGCCGAGTTCGCTGAATACCTCGCGTGCGGCCTGCAGGATGCGCTCCCGGGTCTCCGCTGCCTTGGCGGCAGGCGGACGACCCGGACCTCTGCTGGCTATATGCGGCACAGTCAAATTGTGCCACAGATCACCTGCCCCGCTACTCGAGGATGATTGCGAAGTCAGGCGGAATTGACCTTTCAGCAAACTGCTGGGAGCAGGGTTCAGCGCACCCGGTGCGGAGTGAGAGCGTTCGGCGGCAGTGACCCGAACCGGCCGGCGTTGAAGTCCTCCATCGCCTGCAGCACCTCCGATTTGGAATTCATCACGAACGGCCCGTACTGCACCACCGGCTCGCGGATCGGGCGTCCGCCCAGCAGCAGCACCTCCAGCGCCGGCCGGTTGCCGTCCTGTCCGGAGTCCGCGGCGATGTCGATGCGGTCACCGGAGCCGAGCACGGCCAGCTGACCCTGCTGGATCGGCCGGCCCTCTGACCCCACGCTGCCCCGCCCGGACAGCACATAGACCAGTGCGTTGAACTGCCGATCCCAGGGCAGGTTCAGCCGCGCGCCGGGCTCGATGGTGGCGTGGGCCAACGCGATCGGGGTGTGGGTCTGGCCCGGTCCGGCATGCTCGCCGATGGACCCGGCGATGACGCGGACCAACGCGCCACCGTCGTCCGAGGACAACAGCTCCACGGCACCGCCCTCGATGGATTGGTAGCGCGGCGCGGCGAACTTGTCCTTGCGCGGCAGGTTCACCCAGAGCTGGACGCCGTGGAACAGACCACCGCTCTCGACCAGTTCGGCGGGCGGGGTCTCGATGTGCAGGATGCCGGCACCCGCCGTCATCCATTGGGTGGCACCGTCGGTGATCAGACCTCCGCCGCCGTGCGAGTCCTGGTGCGCGAAGCGTCCGTCGATCATGTAGGTGACGGTCTCGAAGCCGCGGTGCGGATGCCAGTCGGTCCCGCGGGGTTCACCGGGCTGGTATTCGATCTCACCCATCTGGTCCATGTGCACAAAGGGGTCGAGGTCGGCGGCGCTGACGCCGGCGAAGGCGCGGACGACGGGGAACCCCTCGCCCTCGTAGCCGCGGGGGCCGGTGGTGATGGAGCGCACGCGGCGCTCGGTCTCGGCGGGCGAGGCCGCCGCGATGCGGGGCAGGGTGAGCGTATCGGCTGTGATGGCAGGCATGTTCAGATTAACCGGACTGTGGTCCGATTCATTCCTGGCGCGCCCGGTCCGAACCACACCGGGGACCCGATCACGACCGGCAGGTTTGGATTTTGACGGTTTTGGAAATTCCTCTCGAGCGATAACGCGTCAGCATCACCTCAAGGATGGGAATTACCATGATTGTGCTCGGCATCGTGCTCCTGCTGATCGGATACTTCACCAGCCTCTCGATCCTCTACACGATCGGCGCGATTCTCGTCGTCGTCGGCGTCGTGCTGTGGATCCTGGGCGCCGTCGGCCGTCCGGTCGGTGGTCGAAAAGTCTGGTTCTAGCCCGCTTTACCCCAACACGGCAAGTGCCGCGGACCTGGCGTCCGCGGCACTTGCCGTCTGCACCACCGCCTGCGCCGCGGCACGGCACCGCTCCAGCGTGACCCCGGCCAGCGCGGCGCCCACTCCCGGCACCGCCGTCGCGGCCGCCGACAGTGACGTCACGCCCATCCCCACCAGCACGCAGGCCAGTAGCGGGTCCGCGGCCGCCTCACCGCACACACCGACCGGCTTGCCCACGGCCGCACCGGCCTTGGCGGTCATCGCGACCAAGGTCAGCACGCCGGGTTGCCACGGATCGGTCAGGGTGGCCAGTTCGGCCGACATCCGGTCGGCGGCCATCGTGTACTGCGCCAGATCGTTGGTGCCGATCGACAAGAAGTCGACATGCTCCAGGATGCGGTCGGCCAGCAGTGCAGCCGCCGGAATCTCGATCATCACACCAGGCGTCAGCCCGAAGGAGCGTGCTTGGGCGGCAAAGTTTTTCGCTTCGTCGGGAGTGGCGATCATCGGCGCCATCACCCACGGATCGCTGCCGGTGGCCTGTGCCGCCGCGGCGATCGACTCGAGCTGACGGGTGAGCAGTCCCGGGTTCCCGAACGAGATGCGAACGCCGCGCACCCCCAGTGCCGGGTTGGCCTCATCCGCATGCCCGGCGAATTTCAGCGGTTTGTCCGAGCCGGCGTCCAGGGTGCGGATGACAACCTTGCGGCCCTCGAACGCGGTCAGCACCTCACCGTAGATGCGCGCCTGCTCGTCCACCGTCGGCTCGGTATCGCGGTTCAGGAAACACAGTTCGGTACGGAAGAGCCCCACGCCTTCGGCCGGAGTCTGACTCGCCGACCGGGCCGCCGCACCATCCTGGACGTTCGCCAGTACCGCCACCGCCTGCCCGTCGGCGGTGGCGCCGGGTCCGGTCCATTGCGCGATGCGCGCGGCGTCCTCGCGTGCTTTCCCGACGGCGCGCTGCGCCTGCTCGGCATCCGGGGACACCGTCACTGTGCCGAGGGCACCGTTGACCATCACCTTCACACCGGCCGGCACCGCGTCCAGCCCGCCCACCGCCACCACGCACGGAATGCCGAGCTGGCGGGCGATGATCGCGGTGTGGCTCGTCGGGCCGCCGAGAGTGGTGGCCAGCGCCACCACCAGGGTCGGGTCCAGGCCGGCGGTGTCGGCGGGCGCGAGGTCCTCCGCGCACAGCACCGAGGGAACATCCGGCACCGGGACGCCGGGTTCGGGCAGCCCGGCCAGCTGAGCGAGCACCCGGTCACGGACGTCCCGCAGGTCGGTCACCCGTTCGGCCATCAGGTCGCCGGCCTTCGACAGCGCGTCAGAGATCTTGGCGATGGCCCCACCCACCGCATGATGGGCCGGACTGCCCGCCTTGATCCGCTTTTCGGCGTCCAGCAGCCAGGCCCGGTCCTGGGCCAGTGCGGCGGTGGTGGCCAGCACCTCCGAAGCCACGCCGGTCGCGTGGGCCGCCCGATCGCGCAGCCGCTCGGCGACTGCGGCCGCCGCGGCTTTGAGCCGGTCCACCTCGCCCGGCCGGTCCGCCTCGGGCACATCGGCGGCCGACACCGGGGCGGTCGGTCGCGCTCCCGGCCGGATCACCGGGGCGTAGGCCACTCCGGCCACCACCGGAACGCCGGTCAGAACCTGTGTCTCAGTCACGGATGAAGTGCTCATGTGATTCAGATTACAAGAAAGCATTGACAAGTCAACAGATTCAAGCGTAAAACCACATATATCAACATTTGAGCCGGTCAGCTCACCCGAACGGAGACGGATGTACGCCGAGGAACGCCAGAACGCCATCGCCACCCTGGTGATGCAGCAGGGGCGCGCGTCGGTCACCGAACTGGCCCAGACCTACGACGTCACCACCGAAACGGTGCGCCGCGACCTCGCCGTGCTGCACAAGGCCGGCCTGCTGCGCCGGGTCCACGGCGGCGCCGTCCCGGCGCGGGCGCTGCACCTGGTCGAACAGGATGTCGGCGAGCGGGACGCCACCCGGGCCGCGCACAAGGACGCCATCGCCGCGGCCGCCACCGACGTCTTCCCGGCCGGTGGTGCCAGTGTGCTGCTGGACGCCGGCACCACCACCAGCCGGGTCGCCGCACTCATCCCGACCGACCGCGAGCTCGTGGTGGTGACCAATTCGGTACCGGTGGCCGCCCGGCTGTCCGCGGTGCCATCGGTATCGCTGCAGTTGCTCGGCGGACGGGTCCGCGGGCTGACCCAGGCCACCGTCGGCGAGCAGGCCCTGCAGACCCTCGAGCAGCTGCGGGTGGACATCGCCTTCATCGGCACCAACGGGATCACCGTGCGGCACGGCCTGTCCACACCGGACACCGAGGAGGCAGCCATCAAACGCGCCATGGTCAAGTGTGCGAATTATGTCGTCGTGGTCGCCGATTCCTCGAAGATCGGCCGGGAAGAACTCCACAGCTTCGCGCCGATCTCCGCCGTCGACGCTCTCATCACCGATACCGAGATCGCCGACACCGCCCGCGAGGAGCTCATCGGCCTCGGAATCGAAGTCACCTGTGCAGGAGCATCCGCATGATCGTCACCGTCACGCCCAACCCCAGCATCGACCGCACCGTCACGCTGCCCGGCACCCTGACCCGAGGTGCGGTACACCGGATCAGTTCGGTGACCGACGAACCCGGCGGCAAGGGCGTCAACGTTGCGCGCGCCCTCGGCCTGGCAGGTCTGGATGCGTTGGCCGTGCTGCCCTCGGCCGACGCCGACCCGATGCTCACCGCGCTGCGGGCCGCCGGGGTCCCCTACGCCACGGTGCCCATCCGCGGAACGATCCGCACCAACGTGGCCATCACCGAAAATGACGGCACCACCACCAAACTCAATGAGCCGGGTGCGACGCTGGACGCCGACGCCCTGGAAGCGCTGACCCGCACCGTGGTGGAAGCCGGGCACCGGGCGGAGTGGATCGTGATGTCCGGGTCGCTGCCACCGGGCGTACCGGTGAGCTGGTACGCCGACGTGGTCGCCCAGTTGTCCGACAAGGACTGCCTCGTCGCGGTGGACACCTCGGACGCACCGCTGTCCGCGCTGGCCGCGTCCTTCGGCCGCGCGGCCCCCGATCTCATCAAACCCAACGCCGAGGAACTCGCCGGCCTGACCGGCACCTCCGCCCAGGAGCTGGAAGATGCTGCCGCCGCCGGTGATCCGATGCCGGTGATCGCCGCGGCCCGCCGATTGGTCGACCGCGGCGCCCGCACCATCCTGGTCACCCTCGGCGCGGCCGGCGCGGTGCTCGTCGACCCGACCGGCGCCTGGTTGGCCGGCTCTCCGCCGATCACCCCGCGCAGCACGGTCGGGGCCGGTGATTCCGCACTCGCCGGCTACGTACGGGCGGCGCTGTCCGGGGCGGACGCCCCCGACCGGCTGCGGATGGCTGTCGCCTATGGCAGTGCCGCCGCCTCGCTGCCCGGGTCCGCGCTGCCGACGCCGGACCTCATCGATCTGAAAGCCGTACCAGTGAAGGCCATTTCACTGTCCCGTTCCGAGTCCTGACAACAGAAGGTCACTCCATGTCCAGTTCACCCTCGGTGATCACCACCGACCTGGTCCTGCTCGACGCCGATGCCGGCGCCGACAAGCAGTCCGTCATCTCCCGCATCGCCGGGCTACTGGTCGGCGCGGGCCGCACCACCGACGCCGACGGGCTGATCGCCGCCGCGATGGCGCGCGAGGCCCAGTCCGCGACCGGCCTGCCCGGCGGGATCGCCATCCCGCACTGCCGGTCACCGTATGTCGACACCCCGACCATCGGTTTCGCCCGGCTGTCCCCCAAAGTCGACTTCGGCGCCCCAGACGGTCCGGCCGATCTGGTGTTCCTCATCGCCGCACCGGATTCCGGCGGCGCCGAACACATGAAGCTGCTCTCCAGCCTGGCCCGCGCGCTGGTACGCAAGGACTTCGTCGAGTCGCTGCGGTCCGCAGGCACGGCCGGTGAACTGGTCGCGCTGGTCGAGGGCGTGGTGAACCCCGCCCCCGCGCCCGACGCACCCGCCGCCGCGCCGGCCGCCTCCGCAGCACCTGCCGCCAAGAAGAAGATCGTGGCGATCACCGCCTGCCCCACCGGAATCGCGCACACCTACATGGCGGCCGATGCGCTGAAACTGGCCGCCGAACGCGCCGACGTCGAGTTCGTGGTGGAGACTCAGGGCTCCTCGGGCAGCACACCGCTGCCCGGTTCGACCATCGCCGCCGCCGACGCCGTCATCTTCGCCACCGATGTGGGTGTCAAGGACCGCAGCCGGTTCGCGGGCAAGCCGGTGATCGCCTCCGGCGTGAAACGCGCCATCAATGAACCCGACACCATGATCGCCGAAGCCGTTGCCGCCGCGGATAACCCGAGGGCCGCCCGGGTGGAGGGCACCGCCGGCGCCGACAGCGGTACCGAGGGTTCCTCCAACGTCGGCTGGGGCACCCGGACCCGGCAGATCCTGCTCACCGGTGTGAGCTACATGATCCCGTTCGTCGCGGCCGGTGGTCTGCTGATCGCGCTGGGCTTCCTGTTCGGCGGCTACGAGATCGCCGACAACGGCCAGGACATCGCGCTCAACAACTCGCTGACCAACCTGCCCGACGGCGGCATGATGCAGTACCTCGGTGCCATCCTGTTCACCCTGGGCGGGCTGGCCTTCAGCTTCCTGGTGCCCGCGCTGGCCGGCTACATATCCTTCGCCATCGCCGATCGGCCCGGTATCGCGCCGGGCTTCACCGCGGGCGCGCTCGCGGTGTTCGTCGGCGGCGGCTTCATCGGCGGCATCGTCGGCGGCGTGATCGCCGGCTTCACCGCACTGTGGATCAGCAACCTCAAAGTCCCGCAATGGTTACGCGGCCTCATGCCGGTGGTGATCATCCCGCTCATCGCATCACTGTCGGTGGGTCTGATCATGTTCTTCCTGATCGGCCGCCCGCTGGCCTGGGTCAACACCAGCCTCACCGATTGGCTCAACGGGCTGACCGGCACCTCGGCGGTGTTCCTCGGCGTCATTCTCGGCCTGATGATGTGCTTCGACCTCGGCGGCCCGGTCAACAAGGCCGCCTACGCCTTCGCCACCGCCGGCCTCGCCGCGGCCACCACCGCATCCTTCGAAATCATGGCGACGGTGATGGCGGCCGGCATGGTCCCGCCGCTGGCCATGGCTCTCGCCACGACCATCCGCCCCGGCCTGTTCAGCGAACCCGAGAAAGAAAACGGCCGCGCGGCTTGGCTTCTCGGCGCCTCGTTCATCTCCGAGGGAGCCATCCCGTTCGCCGCGGCCGACCCGCTGCGCGTCATCCCGTCGATGATGTTCGGCGGGGCCATCACCGGCGCACTGTGCATGGCGTTCGGTGTGACGCTGCGGGCGCCGCACGGCGGCATCTTCGTCTTCTTCGCGATCGGCAACCTGTTGTGGTTCGTCATCGCCTTGGCTGCCGGCACCGTCGTCTCCGCCTTGGCGGTCGTCGCGGCCAAGCAGTTCATCAAGCCCCGCCAAGCTGTGTCCGTCTGACATTCTCGACCACAACCCCAACACACAAGGAGAAACACATGCCCGAGAAGACCGTCACCGTCGGATCCTCCATCGGCCTGCACGCCCGGCCCGCCGCGATCATCGCCGAGGCCGTCGTCAATGCCGGTGTCGAGGTGACCCTCGCCGTCGACGGTGGCGAACCCGTGGATGCCGGCTCCGCACTGATGATCATGACGCTGGGCGCCGGAAACGGCGCGCAGGTGACGGTGGCATCGGAGGATGCCGCGGCGCTGGCCACCATCGCCGAGCTGGTGACCAAGGATCTCGACGCCTGATCCAGAAAGCGGAACGAGGCCCATCTGCACCCCCGTAAAATGACTCTGGCAAAGCTGGATGGGAAGTCCACACCTAGGCTGTCGTGACAGGATGCGCCGCCGGTAGGCGGCCTCCACTTTGCTGCGGGGTGTGCCGGCGCAACCCGCATCCGGGGACTGCAAGGGGGAGTGAACAACCGTGCGACGCATCGGTGCGCTGCTGGCCGCTTTGGCACTCGTCCTGCTGACGGCGCCGCCGGCCGTCGCGATCGAACCGCCCGTCATCGATCCGGCCGCCGTCCCGCCCGACGAAACAGGTCCTGACCAGCCGACCGAGCAACGCCGGCAGTGCTCGGCGCCGATCAGCTTCCCGGATTCGAATTTCATCGACAAACCGTGGGCCAACGAGTACCTGCGCCTTGCCGATGCGCAGAAATTCGCCACCGGGGCCGGGGTGACCGTCGCGGTCATCGACACCGGGGTCAACGGCTCTGCCCGGGTCCCTGCCGAACCCGGCGGCGACTTCGTGGACAAGGCCGGCAACGGAATGTCCGACTGCGACGCGCACGGGACACTGACCGCGGCAATCATCGCGGGCAGGCCCGCTCCCACCGACGGGTTCATCGGCGTTGCCCCGCAGGCGCGCATTTTGTCGTTGCGCCAGACCTCGGACAACTTCCAGCCCGTCGGTTCACGCAGCGACCCCAATGACCCGAACACCACCCAGACGGCGGGCTCGTTGCGCAGCCTGGCGCGCTCGATCGTGCATGCCGCCAACCTGGGGGCACAGGTCATCAACATCAGCGAGGCCGCCTGCTACAAGTCGACGCGGCCGATCGACGAGGCCACCGTCGGCGCGGCGATCAACTTCGCCGTCAACATCAAGGGCGCGATCGTGGTGGTGGCGGCCGGCAACACCGGCCAGGACTGCACCCAGAACCCGCCGCCCGAGGCCGACGTGCCCAACGATCCGCGCGGCTGGAAACAGGTGCAGACGATCGTGTCCCCCGCCTGGTATTCGCCGCTGGTGCTCACCGTCGGCGGCATCGGGCAGACCGGTCAGCCCAGCACCTTCTCGATGTCGGGCCCCTGGGTCGACGCCGCCGCGCCTGCCGAGAACATCACGGCGCTCGGCTATGGGAGCGAGCCGGTCAATGCGCTCAACGGCGCCGAGGGACCCATCCCGATCGCCGGCACATCCTTTGCCGCGGCCTATGTTTCGGGGCTGGCCGCGCTGCTCAAGCAACGGTTCCCCGACCTGACGGCCGCACAGGTCATGAACCGCATCACCGCCACCGCCCGCCATCCCGGGGGCGGCGTGGACAACTATGTCGGCGCCGGCGTCATCGATCCGGTTGCGGCTCTGACCTGGGATGTACCGCCCGGCCCCAAGGCGGCTCCCTACCGCGTCAAGCAGCTGCCGCCGCCGGTGGTCATCGAACCGCCCGACCGCGGCCCGATCACCATCGTGGTCCTGACCGGCGCCGGGCTGGCGCTGGTACTGGGCATCGCGGCGCTGGCCCGGCGGGCCATGAGGCGCCGATGAAGGAGTTCCTCGGCCAGTTCGGGTTCCGGTTCACCACCGGTCACCTGCTGTGGGCGGCGGTCCTCATTCCGGCCGGTATCGCGGTATTCAGCGCGCTGGACCTGTTGTGGCTCGGCATCACGCTGGCCGTGCTGCTCGCGATCTCCGTCACGCTGACCGTGCGTGGACGCCGCATCACGGGCTGGGTCGCGGCCCTGTTCTCGTGGCGCCGCAGGCTCACCACACCGCCCGCCGCGCCCTCGGCACCCGCCGTGGGGGCCACCGTGTTGCCCGGCGACCACGTCGCGGTGCGCTGGCAGGACGATTTCCTGGTCGCGATCATCGAACTCATCCCGCGGCCGTTCACCCCGACTGTCCTCGTCGACGGCGAGGCCTTCACCGATGACGTGATCGACACCCGCGTGGTGGAGCAGCTGATCAGGGCGCACTGCCCCGAGCTCGAGGCCGACGTGGTGGCGGCCGGATACCGGGTCGGGAAGTCGGCACCGGCCGGTCTGGTCGCCCTCTACGAACAGGTGGTGGGCCCCTACCCGGCGCCGGCGAACCGGCGTACCTGGATCGTGCTGCGTGCCGATCCCGAGGTGACGCGACGGCCCGCACAGCGCCGTGACACCGGGGTGTCGGGGCTGGCCCGCTATCTGGTCGCCTCGGCCACCCGGATCGCGGATCAGTTGGCCAGCAACGGAATCGACGCGCGCTGCAGCCGCAGCTTCGACGATTTCGACCATGCCACCGAGATCAGCTTCGAACGAGAATCCTGGTCGTCGATCAAGGGCCGCAGCACGTTCACCACCGCCTACGTCGCCCCGGGCGGTCCCGACATGTGGTGGTCGGCGCGCGCCGACCACACCATCACCCGGGTGCGCATCCGCCCCGGCGCGGCGCCGACCACGACGGTGCTGCTGACCACGCTCGCCAATCCTTCGACGCCGCGCGGATTCTCGTGCCTGTTCGGTGGCCAGCGTGCGGCCCTGCTCGGCGAGAGCCCGGTCACCGACCGGCACTACGAACTGCCCATCGGTTCGGCCGGAGTGCTCATCGGTGAGACCGCGGACCGCTACCCGGTCTACATGCCGTTCGACGATGTCGACGTGAGCGTCAACCTCGGCGATGCCCGGCTGTTCACCCAGTTCGTGATCCGCTCGGCGGCCGCCGGCGGGATGGTGACACTGGGCCCGCAGTTCCGCGAGTTCGCCGGGTTCGTCAACGGCCGGATCGGACCGGTCGCCAAGGTGTCCTGGCCGAATTCCACCACCTACCTCGGACCGCACCCGGGGGTCGGCCGAGTTGTGCTGCGCAGCAACTTCATCGAGACCCCGCGGCACAGTCAGTTGCCCATCCGGCTGATCAATCCGCGCGAGGAGAGCCGCTACCAGATGGCGCTGGAGGGGGCGTCATGACATCACCGCTGAAGGTTGAACCGGCAGACCTGCGCGGCAAGGCCGCAAGCCTTGACGTGCCACTGCCGCCCACGCCCGAGCAGCCGCAGGCGCCGTGCGGTCTGGAGCTCGCGGGGATCGCGGTGGGACAGATCAGTGCTGAGGGCGAGGGGATGAGATCCTTCATCGCGGCCGGGCAGGAGGAAGCCGCCCTGCTCTCCGGGGCGTTGAAGGCCGCGGCCAGCACCTACGAGTCGACCGATCGGGCCGGCGCCGCGGCGATCGACGGCACCGTCGGCGAGATCGCGGGGATTCCGGTTCCCGAGATGGACGTGCCGGTATCGGCGCCGCAGATGCCCGTCGCCGCCTGTCCTGCCCCACCCGGCTACCTGGCCGTCGAGGTTGCCGCAGAACAGATCGCACAACCCGACCAGGCCGCGACGCTCGACAGCTTCGCGGCGAACTGGGGCGACTATGCGGCCCAATTGGCCTCGCGAGCCGAGGAATTCGACCTCGACGCGGTCGATTGGGACGGCTCCGCTGCCGAAGTTGCGGGCACGGCGCTGCGGCGCCACAAGACCTGGCTGCAGGAAATGGCCCGCGCCGCAGTGAAGATGGCTGACCACGCCAAAGAACTCGCCCGCATCCACCGATGGGCGGCCGCGTCACACCCCACCGTCGCCGAGGTGCAGGCGATCACCGCACAGCTCGGTACGACCACCGACGCGACACAGATGTCGCTGCTGCTTGCGGAGTACCAGAAGCTGCAAGCCAAGTCCGAAGAGGTGCTCGCCGACTACGCTGCGGCTGCGGCCGTCACCCCGGTCACACCGCCGACCCCGCCGATTCGGCAGGCGCTGCAGACCGGTTGGGACAGGGGCAAGAACAAGACGACGACCCGGCCTACTGCGCCACCTCCCACCGGCACCGGGAACCCGGCGGGCGGCGGCGGCTCGGAGGGCGGCGCACCGGCGCAGGCCGCCCCACAGCAACCCCCATCGACACCCATGTCCACGCAGTCCGGTCAGCCCGCCGGTTCCCCGCCCTCGGGGGGTGCACCGTCGAGCGGTGGTTCCCCTTCAGGTGGCGGATCCCCCTCCGGGGCGGGCAAACCCGGCGGAGGCGGCGGTCTCCCGAGCGGCGGCCTGCCCGGGGGCGGTGGAACTCCGGGCACCGGCCTGCCCGAACCGGGCCTCGACGATCCCGGGATATCGCCGGCCGGTGTCGGTGGTGGTGGCTCGGGCGGCGGATCCGGGGCTGGTGGCGGTGGCGCCCCGGCACTGCCGTTGCAGCCCAACGTCGGTGCCGAAACGGTTGCACCCAGCCCCGGCGGTGGCGCGCGGGGCGGTGGGTCCGGGGCCATCCCGGCGTCGGCCATGGGTGGCGGGATGGGCGCCATGGGCGGCGGCATGGGCGGTATGGGTCACGGCGGCGGCCAGCAGGGCAAGGAGAAGCGCCGTGACCCCCGCTTCGCGCCGGACGAGGAGCTCTACGTCGAAGAGCGCGCCTACACCGAGCCCGTGATCGGTAACCGCAGGCGCAAGGACGTGCCGGACAAGGAGCCCAAATGAGCACCGATCACGGCGGCGCGCAGATGCACCCGGAGGTGGCGGCAGTGCTGCGCCAGGCCGGCCGCCTCCAGGACCTGATGGACCAGCAGCTGCACAAGATGGCCAGCGAATCCTTCACCGCGACAGACGAAACCGAGACCGTCGAGGTGACGCTGAACGGTCACCACCACCTCGTCGATGTGTTCATCGCCGACGGCACGCTGCGGCTGGGTGCCGGCACGGTGGAGCAGCGGCTGAACGAGGCCCTGCTCAATGCGACCGCCGAGGCCGCGGAATCGATCGCCGCCGACCAGGACCGCCTCAACGAGGCGGTCGCCGAGATCACCGGGACGACTCCCTAGAATCGCAGGTTGCGCAGCAGGTCGTACACGCCGGATATCCACAGCAGCAGCGGTATCACCGCGGCGATCGATGCACCGTCGAACAACTCGAAGATCCGCTTGGTGACCGGTGAGAGCCGGTTGACGTTGTCGGTGGCCGCCACCGTGATCAACGCGACGAGCGCCACCAGCAGGTAGATCGCCAACACGAGCCAGGCCCGATCCGGGTACCACTGACACAACCGGACAGCCACCCCGGTCGGCACCGCGACGCTCACCGCCATCAACGCCCAGGCACACCATCTTTCGGCGTACAGCCGGGACCGGAATCCGCAGATGACGGTGACCAGTGCGGCCACGATCATGCTGTGCAGGAAGAAGTGTCCCTGCACCACCACCGAGATCGCACCGGCGGCAAGGACCACTGCGCCGGCGGTCAGGAAGCCGATCAGCAGCTGTTTGGAGAGCTGGCTGCGCTCGGTCAGGCGGGCCGCCGAATCCGGCACCGAGGCAATGATCGCCTGCCAGGTGGGAGACTCGTCGTCGGCGATGTCGGGCCGCGAAACCGGGTCCAGCAGTTCGTCATTGGTCACCGCCTCGCCCGGGGCCGGGATGGGCGGCAGGGCGATGCGCGCGACGGCGACGGTCAGCTTGGCGGCGTTGGTCACCACGATCAGACCGAAGGCGATGGCGCCGGCGGGCACCCATTCCTGGCCGCCATATCCGTAGGTGACGGCGGCCGCGGTGATGGCCACCGTGAGTACCGCGAAGAACGACGCCACGCTGGCCCGTTTTCGTGGTCCGCCGCGGGTGGACAGCGTGAACAGCAGCGTGAGCGCGGCCGCGGCCGCCAGCTGCGGGGCGCCCAGCCCGTCGGCCTCCCGCGGTAACGGCACCGCCAGCGCCGCGGCCGCGGCCAGAGGTGGGAGTGCGGACAGCATCAGGCTCTCGGCCAAATCGATGCTCTGGTAACGGCTCTGCGACAGCATGGCGCCACCGAGCAACCCCAGCCCCAGCACCGCGAGAGCGACCGCCCACCACCAGGACTGCCCGGACTGCGTCCAGGCCACCAGAGCGGTGACGGTGCCGACCACCGAGACCGTCGGGATGGCCAGACCGACGAACCGGTTCAACGCGCTGCGGTCGAACTCCGGGGATTCGTCGAGCACCGCGATGGCGTCGATGACGTCCTCGACCAACGGCCGGTACCTCTCGGTGCGGCTGACCGACACCAGCGTCAGCAGTGCACCGTCCACGACACCGGCGTCATCCAGCGATTCGCTGGCCTTCAGCGGGGGTGCGCCCGGACGGGCGAAGGCCCAGACGCCCTGCGCCTTGAAGTCGAAGCCCGCCAACACATCCGCGGGTGCGTCGTCCAGCAGTTCGGCCAGCACCGCGACCGTCTCGTCGATATAGGTCTCGATCGGCGCCGACGCCGGCAGCACCAGATCGGTCATCCGTCGGCCGGTGAGGATGGTGACCCGGGTTGTCGACGGCCGGCCCGGAGTGACGGCCGACGGCCCCGACGACATGGCGGTGGCGGTCAACGCCGTTCGAGCCGGTCGAAGTCATCGGACAGCGAGGCTGCCAGTTCCAGGATTCGGCGCTGGAAGGTCTGGCCGAGCAGGTCCAGCTGGATCTCGGTGCCCGCGGCGATGTGCTTGTCCCAGGGCAGCACCACCACCCGGCCGGGCGCGATGTGGCGCTCGAACTGCTGCACCAGATCATCGACGTCGATATTGGTCTTACCCGGGGTGACGTGGTTGATGACCACACAGGACCGGCCCAGCAGATCCTGATATCCGTTCTGGCGCAACCAGTCCATCGTCACCGCGGCCTGGCGGGCCCCGTCGATCGATGCGCTGGCCACGATCACCATGCCCGACACCGTGGACAGCACCCCGCGCGAGGACGGGGTGAACAGACCCGCGCCGCAATCCGCCAACACCAGGTTGTAGTACCGGGACACCACACCGACGGCAGCTCTCCAGTCGTCGTCGTTGAACTCGCGCCGGGCGGCGCTGTACTCCTCGGAGGACAGCACCTCGAGATTCGCCGCGTTCATGCTGGTGTAGGCGCGGATATCGTTGTACCGGGACAACTCCTTGTCCGACAGCAGATCCGATACCGTGGCCGCCGACTGCCTGCCGGCGCGATCGGCGAGGTTACCGCCGTCCGGGTCGGCGTCGATGGCCAGGATACGGTCACCGCGGACCCGGCTGAGCGCCGAACCCAGCGCCACCGTGACGGCGGTCTTTCCGACTCCGCCCTTGAGGCCGAACACGCCGATCTGGTAGGAGTCCCTGGCATTCCGGCGGACACGGGCCTGCAGGTCCATCTCGTAGATCTCGTCCGGTGACGGGCCCATGTTGATGCGGGTGAACATGTAGAGCCAGTGCCGCCATCCACGTTGCGACGGCATCTTCACCGCGGAGCGCACCCCGACGTGGGACAGCGCGTCGATCGCGCGATGGTTGCCGATGGTGGCCGCCGACGTGGGTGCGGGCTGCCCGGTCGGAGCCGGGGCATTGGCCTGGGACCACGCAGTTTCCGGCGCCTCGTTGAAGTGCTGGCTGGGGGCGGGTGCGGGAGCCGAGCGCTGCTGCGGCGCGGGAGCGGCGTACTGCTGCTCGAACCGCGCCCCGGCGCCGGGGTTGGCCTGCGGGGTGCGCAACAACCCGTTCTGTACCCGCTGCGGCCCGGTCGAGGGCGTCACCGGAATCTGGCTGGTGACCTCGCTCGGCCGCGGCGGTGGCGCCGCGGTTGGCGGAGCCGTCGACGTCTGTGTCGGCGCGATCGGCATCGGTGGGGCGGCGTGCTCTCCGGTATAGCCCGAACCGCCTGCGCCGGAACCGGATGCGTTGACCGGCATCGGGGGCGTGGATTCGCGGTGGGCCGCGGTTTCCTCGTCGGCGGCGTCGGACGCACCGGAGGAATGGAACAGCCGGTCATAGTCGGCCGACATAGGCACCTCTCAAAGTCGTTCTGTTGCCGGTACGCACGGGGTGGGCGGACGCCCGAAGGCTGGTCCGCCCACCCCTCGCGCCGTCGTGCTAGATGAACATCCCGGTGACACCCTGCTCGACCTGGAACATGTTCTGGCCGGAATCCCGGATGGTCGCTGCGAGGTTCTGCAACGCGGCGTTCAGTTCCGCCGAGGTGCTGTCCCATCGCGCCTGTACGGCCTGATAGGCCTCCGAGCCGGAACCACCCCACACTGCGGCCAACGATGCGAGCGAGGCCTTGCCCTCGTCCAGCAGACCCTGAGTGCGTGCGACATAACCGTCGATCTCGCCGGCGGATCCTTCGATCCCGCCGAATTCCCAAACCTGGTTGCTCATGTGTTATCTCCTTCTGTGGCTTCTCGGGATCAGAGGTTCATCGCGGACGACAGGTTTGCGGCCTGGTCGTCATCTGCTGTGGTGTACTGCGTACCCGAGGTCTGGATGTTCTGGGTGATGTCGTTGAGCTCCTGGACCTGGCGGATGGCGGCCTCGTGGAAGCGCAGAAGTGCGGCCTGCCCGGCGGTGCCTGCCTGACCGACCATCTGGGCGGCCAAAGCCCCACCAGTGGACTCGACCTGGCCGATGACGGTCTTCAGCTCTGTGGAGATGGTCTCGAAATGGGCTGCCTCCTTGGCGAGGACAGCGGCATCTGTATTCATCTGTGCCATGCTCGGTACTCTTCCTGTTTTCCTGTGTCCTCACCACGGATGGCGAGTCTTCCAGCCCCCTCGGCCGGGAAGTCTTGTGTTGGTGGATGATTCACCAGTCATCATCTTCTTCTTCGTCTTCGCCCAGATCGTGGGCCAACTGGGACGGCGCCGCGAGACTCTGCCTGTTGCCGCCCCGCTTGCCCGCACTGCCCATGCCGCCCATCGGGGCGCCACCGGCCCCGGCGCCCACCGGCGCCAGTCCCGCGCCGGCCCCGCCGGCAGCCGCACCGGTCGGTACCGCGGCGCCGGCTGCCGGCTGGGCGATCAGGCTGTTCATCAACGGCGTGCTCGCCAGCGTGCCGCCCGCGCCCGGCAGCGACGCTGCGCGCACCAGGCCCGCGCCGGAAGCCGGTCCCGTCCCGCCGGCCAGCGGGTGGTTCGAGAACGGGCTCGCCCCCATCAACCCGAACTGCGCCCCGTGGTTCATGCCGCCGGAGCCCATCTGACCGAACATGGAGCTGACCTGCTGCAGCGGGGAAACCAGCTGCTGCATCGGTTGGGTCACGGTCTGCATCATCTGCTGGGGCGCCTGCATCGCCATGGAACCCAGTTGCGAACCGAGCTGCATACCCATCTGCGCGCCCTGCTGCACACCTTGCATCAGCTGCTCGGGCTCGCCCTGGGCCTGCTGCGCGGTGTTCTCCGCCTTGCGCGACTGGCTCTGCGCCGCGACCGATGAGAAGTTCGCCTGTGCGGCGGCGCGACCGGCATGCAGGCCGGCGGATTCCACCGAAGCCTGGGCCGCGACGTGTCCGAACGCCATCTCGCGCATGACCGAACCGGGCAGCGTCGCCGCGATCCGACCGGTGGCCATGCCGAGAGTGGCCTCACCGACGCCCGGCATCACCATGGGTTTCAGTGGCGCGATCGGCTCGAAAACGGTGTTCGCGGCCGTCTCCAACTGGTACCCGTGCATCGCCACGGCCGCCTGCGTCCACATCCGCACGAAATAGTCGAACTCGTTGACGCCGATCGGCACGGCATTCACCCCGAGGAAGTTGGTCGCCTCCAGCACCGCGTGGGTGACGTGATTCATCTCGATCTCGACGAGCGGTGGTGTGACCGCCATCGCCAGCAAATAGGAGTTTGCCTGCGCGATGGCCTGCATGGCCCGCTTCTGGGCCTGCAGAGCGCTGGTCCGGAGCCACACCACCATCGGCATGGTCGACGAGATCGCCCGCTCGCTGGCCCCGCCCTGCCATGACCCCGCCAGTGACGCCAGGCTCGCCGACAACTCCTCTGCCTGGGTCTCCATGGCGATGGACAACATCTCCCAGGCAGCCGCCGCCTGGTACATGGGCGCAGCACCGGCACCGGCCATCAATCGGCCGGTGTTGACCTCCGGTGGCAATGCCGCATACAGCATCGGCACAATTGCGGGTACCGTCGTCATAGTTTGCTGGACCCAGTCTCGTCGAGGACGGCGGAATACCGGTCAGGAAAGCGTGGCAGCCGACTCGGCGTCCACCGTCGTGTAGATCCCGGAAGCCTCCAGGTAGGCCGCTCCGGTGCGGGCCAACTCCTGCTGCGCAAAGGCATTCAGCGCAGCCATCTGGACGCTTTCGCTGGCGAATGCCATCACGGCCTGCGCCGAAACCTCCTCGGCACCGGCCGGGATCAGGGCGGCGGCCTCCGTGGTCGCGGCCGTCCCGGTCGCCAGACCGCGCGAACCGTTTGCGATGACCTGATTACCGATACCCAGAACCCCGGGATTGTGTTGCAGCGGTTGCATGTGCAGATCCTCCTCACAGATTCCAAACGTGCTGGAAAGGCTCCTGTAAAGGGGGGACGCAGCTGTTGCTCCGTCGCATCAGAATCGTTCCCCCGACTCATTTGCTAGCGCGTTGCCGTCAATTTTGCTGAGCGGCTCAGATTCCATACTAACCGCGGTTTGGGGGTGCTCGACACACTTATTCTTCGGGGGGGTCGATATAGGCCGCCTGCACCACTTCCTTGCCGTCCGGCGACACCAGAAGTGCCTGGCCAGGAGGTCTGCGCTTGAGCTTAAACTGGCTCGACGGGAACTCCGTCTTGTCACCGGACAGGAACAAGGTCGGAGATCCCGCCCCGAACGCGGCGCCGACGAACTTGTCCATCGTCGCCCGGTGCGCCTGGCTCATCTGACAGGTCACCACGACGTGCAGGCCGATGTCGGCGGAGGCCGGCAACAGCGGGGCCAGCGGCGCCATCGGCGGGATCATTCCGCCGGCCGCCACGATCATGTGCCAGTCGTCGACCAGCAGCACCACATCGGGCCCTGTCCACCACGATCTGGCCCGCAGCTGAGCGGTGGTCAGGTCAGGTGGGGGCAGACGTTTCTTCAGGTTGGTGGCCAGCGCCTTGATCGACTCATCCAGCGAGGCACTGTTGCGGTTGACGGCGCCCGCGTCGAGCAGGTGGCTCTGCGGTACCGCGTCCAGCAGACCGGACCGGTAATCGGCCAGCATGAACCGGACCTGGGTCGGGTCGTTGCGGGCGCAGATCGCCTGCGCCACAGCAGCCGCGATCGTCGTCTTCCCCGACTTCGGAGCGCCGAAGATCAGCAGATGCGGCGTCACCGACATGCTGTTGTAGGCAACCGACAGATCGGATTCCCGAATGCCTACCGGAACCGTCCATCTGGTCCGGTAATCGGCGTCCGGGCCGGGTGGAGCCGGATCCAGTTCGTGCAGGTGGATACGCTCCGGCAGCACCCGCACCCGCGGAGCTTCGTCGGTGTGCAGCGAGGCGATATGGTCCACCGCCGCGGTGATGGCCGGGACGATGTCGGCCGCACTGTGCACGCCATCGAGGCGGGGCACACCCATCATCAGGTGATGCTTCTCCGTCGAGATGGCGCGCCCCGGCCGGTTCGCCGGAATGTCCCGGGTCATCCGGTCGACCTGGGTCTCGTTGACGTCGCCCAGGCGGAATTCGACCTTGGTGCCCAGATAGTCACGCACCCGCGACTTCAGCTCGGTCCAGCGCGGCGTGGAGATGACGGTGTGCACCCCGAAGGCGAGCCCCTGGCCGGCGAGATCCTGCACCACCGGTTCCAGATCGGGGAATTCCGACACGAATGCGGGCCAGCCGTCGATCACCAGGAACACATCGCCGAAAGGATCGGCGGACGCCGGATGGTTGGGGTCGTCACGCATCTGCCGATAGGTCGCGATGGAGCCGACGCGGTACTGCTTGAACATCGCTTCCCGCTGTCGCAGTATGGCTTTCATCTCGGCGACGGCCCGGTTGACCCGGTCGGGTTCGGAACGGGTGGCCACCCCGCCGACGTGCGGCAGGTCCTCCAGATACATCAGGCCGCCGCCACCGAGGTCAATGCAGTAGAACTGGACCTGGCGCGGGGTGTGGGTGGCCGCCGCCGAAAGCACCAGGGTCTGCAGGAATGTCGATTTGCCCGTCTGTGGGGCCCCGCCGATCGCGATGTTGCCCGCCGCCGCGGATACGTCGATGCCCCACACCTCCTGGCGGTGCCGGCGCGGCTCGTCCATGATGCCGAGACCGAAGCGCAAGGGCTGACCCTGATCCCGCTCCACGAGTTCGTTCACCGGCGTCGGATCGGTCAGCGGCGGCAACCACATCTTGTAGGCGCGTTCCTCGCCGGTGGCCAGCTGGCCGAGCACGACCTCGCGCAGCACGCGCGGCTCTTCTGCTGTCGTCATCGCGACGTCACCTCCGTCGCGTCCATCATCGGTGCGGCCGTGAACGGCTGGATCCGCACCCGGCTGGGTGCATGCGGCCGCGGGGCCACGTCGCCGTCGGCGGTGATCGCCGAAGCCGGAAGATAGTTGGTCCCGGTGTAGACACTGCGAAATTTCACCGGGTCCTCCATGCCGACCCGCAAGAAGCCCACACCGCTCTCCTTGTTGGTGATGTACTGCGCCTCCGGAGTCCCGATCACCGCCTTGGACTCGGCGGAGCTGGTGGTGCGCAGCGCAATTCGATAGGTCAGGTTGGGTTCCAGCTTGTCGATCCGGACACCGCCGGTGTTCAGCGACTGGGTCGCCAGCAGCAGGTGCACCCGCAGCGACCGGCCGACGCGGCAGATGCGGTCGAACAGCGCGATGAAGTCCGGGTGATTCTGCAACAGCTCGGCGAACTCGTCGACCACGACGAACAGGGTGGGCAGTGGCGCCAGATCTGCTCCACGTTCCCGGTGTTTCTCGTATTCGGCCACACCGGACAGTGCACCGGCCGCCCCGACCTGGATACCGGCCTGACGCAGGATGGATTGCCGCCGGTCGAGTTCACCGGAGAGCACCTCGCCCATGCGGCTGACCAACTCGGCTTCCTCTTCCATGTTGGTCACCACCGCCGCGGTGTGGGGCAACTTCTCCATGCCGAGAAATGTCGAACCGCCCTTGAAGTCGGTGAGCAGGAGGTTCACCTGATCGGGATGGTGGGTTGCGGCGAGTGAAAGAATCAGCGTGCGAAGGAATTCCGACTTACCGGAGCCCGTCGTGCCGATCAGCATGCCGTGTGGTCCGGCACCGAACTCGGCGCCTTCCTTGATGTCGAGATGCATGATGTCGCCGGTCTTGAGTTCGTGACCGAACGGGATCTTCAACCGGTCGCGGTCGGTGTCGGTGAACATCCGCCACCGCGACGGCGTCACCTCCTCGACCGTCTGCGCACCGACCAGCTGATGCCATTCGGTGGCGACCTTCTTCTGCACCCGGGTGCTCTTGTCGATGATCGTCCCGGTGATCGACCACCCGGCCAGCTTGCGGGCCACCCGCCCGGCCTGCGCCGGCGTCATGCGGTCGGCCGCATTGACCACCAGCCGGAACGTCTGGTTCGGCAGCCGGTCGTCGGCGCTGCCGTCGGCGTCCAGCCGGATCCGATAGGCCGACCCGCGATGGTTGCCGAGGGTGATGACGGTGACGCCGGCCCGGCCGTCCACCGGAAATCCCGCCTTGCCGCCCGTCAGATCGACCACGACGACGTAGGGCCCGCTGGGAGCGGCATCGGCGGTGTGCGGCCCGCGCGCGGTCAGATCGGACAGACCGTCCGGGCGGGTGAAGACCAGCCGGGTCGGCCCGGCCGCGTCGGTGTCGGTCTGATGCTGAACGTGCGGAAGCCATTTCAGCCAGGTCCAGTCCGGATCCTCCGGGTTGTCGGTGAGCACCCGGATCTGCACCAGGTCCGGCGGATGGAAGACCGCCAGGTGGCAGATCATCGCGGTCAGCAGTCCCGCCGCGCGCTCGCCGTCGCCACCGATCGCGATGGTGGGGAAGGTCCTCAGCTGCACCAGCTTCGGGCAGTCGTGGATCAGTCCGTGGGTGCGCAGGAACTTGATCAGCCACATGTGACTCACCGGCTCCAGGTGGGGCTGCGGTGCTCCCGACGGCCCGGACAGCTCACCACCCACCGCGGGCTTGAGCAACCGGTCCACCGCGGGCTCGGCGCCGACACCGATCCGGGCGGCGGCGTAGAAGTCGGCGTTGGCCTGCCGCGACCACTGCCGGTTGGTCCCGATGATCGACAACAGGTCTTCGGGATGTGGCGCGTGGTAGTTGAAGAACGTCACCTGTGCGGCCGCCGAGGTGGTCACCCGGGCACGCAGGCCGGCCAGATAGCGCAGGTATTCCTTACGGTCGGCGTTGATCTCGGGCACCCGCTTGCCGCCCGGACCGCCACCGGCCATGAAGCCGACGGTCGCCATGATCATCATCAGCGGCATCATCAGCATGTAGGGCGACAGCTGCCGGATCCCGGTGAAGATCATGATGCCGATCATCCCGAGCATCCCGCCGCCCATCACCCAGGGCAACGCCTTCTGGATGCCCGAGGGCGGGATGTCGATTCCGAGGTCATCCGGTGGAGTGATGTTGATTTCGCCCGGCGTGAGCCGTGGCCCCCGCTTGATGATCGGGGTGAATTTCTTCGTCGTCATCCACCGGCTCCTTCGGGCGGCATCGGGGAACCCGGTGCCGGGGCGGGCAGCCCGCCGACCGGGGCGCCCGGCGCGGCGGGTGCCTGCGCGACTGGCGGAGCCGCCTGGTTGTTGCTGAGTCCATCGACCTTGCGCGGGTTCGGATCCGGGGGGAGCGTGTCGTGTTCGAGCAGGGCGGACTGTTTGGTCAGCACCGGGCCATCGATCAGCAGGCTGACCACCTGCCAGGGCGCGGTCTGCGGTCCGCTCAGGCCCAGGGCGCCCGCGGTGTCCTCGTTCGGCAGCCCGTACCGCACGCCCTGCGGGTCGATGTAGTAGAGGCTTTCTCCGTACCGGGGATCCGGTGACTGCAACCGGATGAACTGCCCCCCTTCGATGAACACCGTTGCGTTACCGGCGATCTGCTCGATACCGCTGTCGAGTCGCGACGCCGGGACGGGCAGGTGCCTGCCGCTGATCACGGTCTGGCGCGGCGCCTGGTCGCCGGGCTCGCGCTGCCAGCTCCAGCACAGCGTCGGAGCGTCGTGGCGCAGTCTGATATCCATCGGCTCGTCGGGCAGCGGCGAGACGAAGACCTGCTCGGGAATCGCCGCGACATCACTGGCCTCCACCGATGGGGAGGTGATGAGGCCGAATGAATTGGTGGCCCGCAACGCGGCGGCCGTGGTGCCGTTGACCTTTGCCACCCCGTCGGGTAGCACCACATAGCGTTGTTCGGTGTTGTCGGTGATGGTCTTGAAGACCGCGCCGATCACCAGATTCGGTGGCAGCCCCACGGTGTTCGGTGCGCCGGCCGACGGGACCGCGGGCAGCTGCCAGGGGCCGACGTTGGGGAGCGCGTTGAACAGGCCCTCCGAGATCGGGGTCGCCCTGGCGGTGACCGGAATGCCGACGGCCGAGGTGATGGCGCGGTCGGCGAGGTCGATGGAATGCCTGCCATCGTCGGTCACCAGCCAGGTGCGGTCCTTGAAGGAGACCAGGACACCCTGGCTCGGCGTCATCGGCCCGACCGACGCGTCCACCGACAGCGGCATCACCAGCGCGGAGGTCTGGACCTCGGGAGCCACACTGTCGGGCTTGATCACCGTGTCGCACAGCGACCACGAGGATGTCGGTGCGCCGACCGGGGTGGCGTAGGGCGCACCCGGGATGCCGATCGGCTGGCCCTTTGGCATCCGGTTCAGCTCTTCGGACTTGACCGCCGACGGGTTGGCCGGGTTGCCCAGCACCAGGCGCGCAGAGGTCAGGTTGTAGACCGGCCGCAGATCATCGGAGCCGGGAACCAGCACGTACAACTGATTGGTGGTGCGATCCACCAGCAGGGTGTCCGAGCCCCGCTTGCCGAGCGGTTTGAAATACGCGAGCAGTACCGCGCCCAGGCAGACGACCACGGCGATGACGATGCCGGCCGTCACCGCCCGGCTGTAGAACTGCAGGGGATCATCGAACATCCGGGTGTCGCGCCGTACGATGGCGTGCTCGACGCGGCGCAGCAGAAAGCGCCAGCCGCTGACCTGGACCTTGGTGGTCAACCGGAACCCTGCCACCGCTACGCGCCGATGTTCAATCGGCCGTGCACCGCGGCGATCGCGGCGGCCATGTCTTCGCCACTGATCTCGCTGAGCTGTTCGACGCCGAGGCTCTCGATGTCCAGCGATCGGGCCAACCGCATGTCCCGGCTCTGCTCACCGGCTTCCACCAGTTGGCGGGCGTAGCGGCCGTTTCCGGCGATGTCCAGCGCCGGCTTGCCGTTCAGCAACCGGTCGTGCAGCAGCGTCGCAGCGTCGTGCACCCTCTTGGCGGCGTCCTCGCTGAGCTGTGAATCATTGTCTTCGGCAATGACTTTGGCGATCTCGACGATATCCTCGGCCGAGTAGGAGTCGAACTCCACCCGGGTGGCGAAGCGGGACCGCAGACCGTCATTGGTCTCCAGCAACCGGTCGATGTCGGCGCTGTAGCCGGCGATGATCACCACCAGACGGTCGCGGTCGTTCTCCATCCTGGCCAGCAGCGTGTCCAACGCCTCGGTGCCGAATGGGTCGGCGCGCCCGTCGCGCTCCTGCACCAGCGTGTACGCCTCGTCGATGAACAGCACACCGCCGACGGCGCGGTCGATGGTGCGCGAGGTCTTGACCGAGGATTGACCCTCGTACTCGGCCACGAAGTCCTTGCGGGAGGTCTCCACCAGTTTCGGTTCGGCGATCACGCCGAGGCCGGCCAGGATGTTGGCCACCACCCTGGCGATGGTGGTCTTGCCGGTGCCGGGCGGGCCGGTGAAGATCATGTGCTTGGACTGCTGGGCGACCTTCATGCCACGGGCGGCACGTACCTTCGCCATCTGGGTCGCCGCCCGGTACTTCTCGATCTGCTCCTTGACCCTGCTCAGACCGATCTGGCGGTCCAGCTCGGCCTGGGCGTCGGCCAGCAGTTTCTCCCGGCCGGAGGTGTCGGCCTGCACGCTCGCCGGATCCCACGGGTCGGTGCGGGCGGCGATCTTCTCGGCCGTCGTGGTGGCCAGCCGATAGGACGGATCCTTTAGGGCCGCAGAGACTTTCGGCGACGGGTGGGTGGCCTGCAGCCACTCCAGCAGAGCGATCGCGGCATCCTCGTTGCCCTGGCTACGCCGCGCCATCGCCAGATACCAGGCGATGGCCGGGGCGCAGGCCTCCCCCGCCGGCGACGAGTTGGACTCGGTGAGCCGCCGCTCGGCCTCGGTGGACAGCCCGAGGTTGGTCACCGCGACCCCGTGCGCGACACCGGCGGCCGCACCGAGGAACTTGTCCGGCCATCCGGACGCCGCGCGCACCTCGTCGATGACGTCGGTCCAGCGTTCCGCGGCACCGTAGATGACCGCCTTGATCCACGACACCAGGTATTCGGCACCCATCGCGGGAGCGTCGTCCAGGGCTTCCATGGCATCGGCGAAGTTGCCCTCGGCGGCCTCACGCACCGCGAACGCCATGGTGATCGCCAGCGGTGAATTCACCGGGTAGGTGATGTCGCCATAGAGGCCACCGATCGGGATGCGGGCGTTGAGGCTGTTCATCGAGATCTCGGCTGCGCCGGCGAGCTGACCGAAGTTGTTCCGCGAGTACCACGCCCGGAACAGGGTGGCGCGGTCGGTGTCACCACAGCGCAGCCGGCCCACCCAGGCGTCGCAGGCGGTCTCGTCGACGGAGGTGATCTCGGTGAACAACTCCAGGGCTCGGGCCGGGGCCGTCGGCAACATGCCGACGGCCGTACCGAACAGGCTTGCCAGGTGTTCAGTCATGGTCACCTTGATACCGGGTCGCGAAAACCTCTGCCCGCGCGGCGTCCGCATCCTCCGGGGACGGCAGCCCGACAGCGCGGTTCAGGAAGTCCCGGGCGTCGACGGTGTCATGTCCATGGTCCTGCATGCCCTCGAGCATGTACGAGAACTGCGCTGCCCTGGCGCGCTGGGTGGCCAGCCCGGCGATCACCACGATCTCGGCCGCCAGCGGTTCCTCGCCCGCCTCGGCCGCATCGGGGGAGAGTTCGACGCGGTCCACCCGCCCGTCGAAGAACGCCGAAACCGTCACGGTGCCGGGTGGATTGGTGACGGTGAAGATCGACTCGGCGGGTACGTCGGGTTCAGCAGGTGCCCACGGCTGATAGACGTCGAATGCGTCGAGCCCGTAGTCACCGTCATCCTCGGAACCGTGGGCGGCGTGCGGCGAATTCCCCATCGTCGCCCTCAGTCGCCGTCGTAGTAGAAGTCGGCGTCGGCCTTTGCCTCGAACCAGGCACCCGCGGGCAGGAATGTCATCAGTTCGTCGAGTGCCCGCTGCAGATTGTCCTGGCTGCCGGGCAGGAAACTGCCGAACAGCTCGCCGTTCACCTTGCGCGGAATCGACACGATACGACCCAATGCGGAGTCCAGCACGCCGGCCGCCACGTCGGCCTGGGTGTAGGTGCCCCCGGAGTGGCGTTCGGTCGCGGTGATCTCCACCCAGCTGCTGGGGTTGGCGGTCGCCTCGGCATAGATGCGCGCCGAGGCGGGGGCGATGCCGAACTGTGCCAACTGATTCGGAGAACGCGATTCGGCCAGCCGGCTCGACACCCCGGTCATCGGTTCCACGTCGGCGGGCTCGGCCGTTCCCAGCACCGCGGTAACCATGCCGGCCAGACCGACCTGTGGAGCCACCCGTTGCAGCACCAGCAGGTCGCCGTCCCTGGCGGCGATGACATGGCGGTCACCTTTGCGGCAGACCACGAAGCGCACCATCTTGCCGCCCACATCGCGGCGCCACCACCGTCCCTCGAGCATGCGATCCGAGCGCGACAGCGAGTCCGCCATGGCCGCGACCTCGGGGTGCGGCTTACCGTGCAGATCGAGTACGCCCTGGTCGGTGAGATCACCGGCGACCTTCTCCCACACCTTGTCCCGTAGTTCGGGCTGCGGGATGTTGGGCCGGATGCCCAGCGAGGGCGGGAACTCCTCGAGGCCGAGTCGATCCGCGATGACCAGCATGCCGTCGATGGTCACCTCGACGGCGATCACGTCGTCGTAATGCGTGGGCTCACCGTGCCCGGCATAGGAGGAGCTAGACATCGGCTACCCCACCCGCACCGCAGAGCCCAGCGCGACGGATGCACGCAGCTGGTCGGTGTGACGACCATGGTGTGACATGTTGCTCCTCCCCCTTGCTGACAATCGTCGCGCTGCTGCTGCCGACGCGGGCCGATTCTCCGGATTTACCGTAAAGGCGGCTCGACTCATCTGTCCGACCCCTTCGTCTCACACCAATTGCCGACTCGCCGCGGCGAGTCGGCTGCCGTCTCCGAATCCCTTCCCCTGCATCGACCCTAACAGCGCCCGACTACCCCCAGATGCACCAATTTTTGTCCGTCACCTGGGGCGATCCCGCTTGCTGCGGCTCCCTCCGGCGCGGCCGCACCCCGACCGCACGGCGCGGTGGTTGATACTGGTGCGGGCCGGTGAACGACTCGACGACGGCCCAGGAGGAGGTCCGCGATGAGCGACCGCGATGACGCGCTGCGCCGCGAGTTGGGCTGGACGGGGCCCGTGGAGACCGATTATGAGCCTGCCCCGGAGAAGATCGGCAAGCCTGCACCCGAACCCGTGCCGTCGCGCCCGCCGGTCGATTACGTGCCGCCCGCCCAGGAGTCGAGGACGCACGGCGCCGACACCGGCCCCATCCCGCCCCAACGGCCAGCGGCCCCGCCGGCGAACTGGCCACCGCAGGGACCGCCACCGGGACGTCCGCCCGTGGCGGGGCCACCTCCGAACCGGCCGCATCCCGGCGCCCCCGGACCTGGTCAGCTGTACCCGACTCCGGCGTGGCCGCCGCCGGGCCGGATGCCCGCCGCGCCACCGGCGTCCTATGCCGACCGCATCCCGGTCCACGATCTGGTGCCCATCCAGCGGGTCCCACCCGGCCGGGGCTGGCGGCGGCTGGTGTTCCAGGCGTCGTTCGGTCTGATCAATCTCGGGCCGTCCCCCGACGAACTGCGTCAGGCCGAGCTGGAAGCCAGGATTCGCGGCGTGCTGCGCGGGCACTACAAGATCGGCGTACTGGGCAAGGGCGGTGTGGGAAAGACGACCGTATCCGCCAGTGTGGGTTCGGTTTTCGCCGAGCTGCGGCAGGATGACCGGGTGGTGGCCATCGATGCCGACACCGCCTTCGGCAAGCTCGGAAGCCGGGTGGACCCCAAGGCGGTCGGCTCCTACTGGGAGCTGGCCTCCGACCAACACCTGGAGACGTTCGCCGACATCCGAAGCCGGGTCGGCAACAATGCCGCCGGCCTGTTCGTCCTCGCTGGTGAGGGCACCCCGGCGCGCCGCCGGGTGCTCGACCCGGCCATCTACCGCGAAGCCACCGCACGGTTGGACCGCTACTTCAGCATCTCGATCGTCGACTGCAGTTCCACCATGGACAGCGCGGTCACCCAGGAGGTGTTGCGTGACCTCGACGCATTGATCGTGGTGTCCTCCCCGTGGGTGGACGGCGCCGCAGCGGCCGGCCAGACGATGGACTGGCTGGCCAACCGAGGGTTGACCGGCCTGCTGCAGCGCACCGTGGTGGTGCTCAACGATTCCGATGGACATGCCGACAAGCGCACCCGCGGCATCCTGGCCCAGCAGTTCTCCGGTCAGGGCCAGGCGGTGGTGGAGGTGCCCTTCGACGGCCAGCTGCGTCCCGGTGGTGTCATCGCGGGGACCCGGGTGATGTCGGCGCAGACCCGGCGTAAGTTCCTCGAGATCGCCGCCGCGCTGGCCGCGCATTTCCCGGCCGGCGACGATCGCCACCGGGAACGTTTCTGAACGAGACTCAGTGCCAATCGATCTGGGTGATGAGCTGCTCGACGGCACCGATATCGTCGTCGGACACCGGCTGTTCCGCCTCGGCCAGCACGATGACATCCTCGGTGACGCCGGCCGCCTGCGCGGTTTCGGCAATCGTCAGATTGGCGCGCCGGCGCGCGGCGTAGAGCCGCTGGCCCATGGTCGCCGTCGGGGCGGTCGCCGCGCGCATCGTCAGCTCGTCGATACGGGTGCGCACCGTGCTGAGCGCTCGGATGAGATCCGGGGTCACCTGGATGCGCGCGGCGCGTGCCGCGACCGCCTCAAGCTGGCGCAGATCGCCGAGGATCGCGGTGGCGCGGGCGGTGAACTCGGGCTCGGTGACCGCGGGTAACGCATCGATTGTCGACCCGAACGTGTTGGCAGCGGCGACCACCGCCTGCGCGATCAGCGAGACCTCATCGGCGGCCCCCATCGGAGCCGGCGCGGCGGCCCGACGCGATGCGGTCCCGTCGGCCGGTTCCCCGCGGCGCAGGCGTTCGATGGCACCCGGCGGCCACTGCAACACCGATTCCAGCTTGGCTCTGGTGGCTTGTCGCGGCCAGCTGCGGCCCTTCTCGAACGCGATGAGCGCGCCGGCGTTGATCACGCCGTCGGCGGCCAGGCTGCGCTGGCTGACGTTGAGCGCGCGGCGTCGCGCCGCCGCGGCGGCTCCCGCGCGCACCATGCCGGGGTCGTCACCGGGTTCGGCTTCGACCACGCGCACGTCCCTCCTGGCAGCCGGTTGTGATCCGCTGATGGTAGCTAAACCTAGAGCACTGCTATGGCTTGGGGTGTCATTGCCACGCCGGGCCGTCCCGGTTGAACCGTATCGATGCGATGGAAAAACCGTAGCGCTACGCGGCAGAGCGGTCTCGCATTCCTCCATTTCAGCGGCGTGGCGCCGCATCAGGCGCGACCAAACCCGAGACCCCTGGCCCGTTGCGATTTATCAAACTGTTGCATCGCTACGGTTTGTGATCTACATTCGTCTGCACCACGGCAGTTGAGCCGCCGCACAAGGAGAGACACCATGAATGCACTGGGCATGGACGGATTGCCGATCGGCGAATGCACCCGCAATCCCGACCTCTGGACCAACACCGACGACGAGCAGGCCAAGGCGATCTGCCGGATGTGCCCGCGCCGGTGGGCGTGCGCACGAGAAGCCTGCGAACTGCCCCGCGCGGAAGGGATCTGGGCGGGAATCTGCGTACCGGAAGCCGGTCGCGGGCGCACCTTCGCGTTGCGCCAGTTGCGCTCACTCGCCGAACGCAACGGCTATCCGGTGCGGGTGCCCAGGCTCTTCCTGGAATCCGCCTAGACCTGCCGCTCCCGCTGCCGTTTTTGAGGGGCCGGCAGCGGGAGTGGCGCCCTCGGCTCGGCGGGCTGATCAGACCTTGGCGATGAAATCCGAGGTGTAGACCTCGGCGGGCTGCTGCGAGAACGGGGAGGGACGCTCCACCGAGACCCAGACGCCGGTGGTGCCCGAGTCGATCGGGGTGGTCACCGTGACGTACGCCGCGCCCGCACCGTCGGTGTGCACCCGAACGGGGGCCACCCCGCAGTCCGCCGAACCGCGCGGCATCTGAAAGACCTTCACGTAGTAGTCGGTATTGGGCCGCGCGGTCTGCAATTGCACGTCGACCGCCACGGAGTCGGCGGCGGCCGGGTGTACGAAGGCAACGGCGCGGGCGTACCCGGTGCGCCAGGTGTATTCCGCGACGCTGTAATCACAGGCCCGCACGATGCTGGTCATGGGCATCACGGCCGCACCGGCGGGTGCCGCCGCCGCAAGGCCGGAACTGGCCGACAGTGCCGCCAACGCGGCCATCAGCACTTTTGCGCCCCGATGCGCCATGTCGCCCAACCCTTCAGAAGTTACTCGCCAGTAGCATTTTAGCTTCTCGAACGTCAATTTTGACGGTCCCCGGGGGTGATCGTGGTCACCGTCGACCGCGCGGAATACCGCGGGCCCGCGCTCGGTTGAGATGACCGACGGTGCCGGTCATGCCCCGGGTACCACTGAGATAACCGTCGCTTCGTGCGACCACTTGCCGAGAGGCGTCATGCCGGCACCGTCCTCGAACCTCCCCCGGTCTACCATCGGCACGGTGAGCAACGTCGATCCCTCGCCCGACGAAGTCGATTGCCGCGCATCGCGATTCACCGGTGTTCTGCAGGCACGCGAGGTGCCCCTCGGTGGCCCCCGGGCGATGCTGGTCCGCCGCACCCTTCCTGCCAAAGAGCGCTCGATGATCGGAGCCTGGTGCTTCGCCGACCACTACGGCCCGCACGACGTCCGTTCCTCGGCCGGGATGGATGTACCGCCCCATCCGCATACCGGATTGCAAACCGTAAGTTGGCTTTTCGAAGGCGAGATCGAGCACCGGGACAGCGCGGGCATGCACGCCATGGTGCGTCCCGGTGAGATCAACCTGATGACGGCCGGCGCCGGCATCTGTCATTCGGAGGTGTCGACGTCTGCGGCCACCGTTCTGCACGGCGTGCAGCTGTGGGTCGCCTTGCCGGACTCCGCCCGCGACACCGGCCGCGATTTCGCCCACCACATACCCGAGGCCACGATCGTCGGCGGCGCCACGCTGCGGGTCTTCCTCGGCCAGCTCGCCGGCAGCCGGTCACCGGTACACACCTTCACCCCGCTGCTCGGCGCGCAGATCGATATCGACCCGCGGGCGACCGTGAACCTGGACGTGGACCCGACCTTCGAGCACGGCGTGCTGCTGGATGCGGGCGACGTCGAAATCGGGGGCACCGCGCTGCAGCGCGCCGATCTCGCCCACCAGTCCCCCGGCTGGGATCGTCTCGAGATCGTCAACCGCTCAGATGCGCCGGCCCGGCTGATCCTGCTGGGCGGGCCGCCTTTCGGCGAGGCCCTGTTGATGTGGTGGAACTTCGTCGGCCGCAGCCACGACGAGATCGTCGCCTACCGGCAGGCCTGGCAGGACGGTGCCGACAGGTTCGGGGCGGTCACCGGATACCAGGGTCCCGTCTCCCGCCTTCCCGCTCCGACGATGCCCGGCACTAGGCTCAAACCCCGTGTCCGCTGAACACACCGACCGCACCGGCGCGCAGGCCACCGTCGCCGCCGGAGACCGGCAATTCACCATCTCGGTCGACGGCCGCCGGGTGGGTCTGATCGATTTCCACGACCGTGACGGCGTGCGCACCTTCACCCACACCGAGGTTGATACGGCGTTCGGCGGACGCGGCCTGGCCACCATTCTGGTCGAAGAGGCCCTACGGGCCGCCCGCGAGGCCGATCTGCGCATCGCCTCGCACTGCTCGATGGTGACGCAGTACATCGCCAAGCACCCCGAGTATCAGCAGTGAGCGCACGACCGACGGCGTACTACACCGCCGACGGTGACGACTTCATCCCCACCAGCATCGCCCGGGGTCCGTGGGGCGAGACCATCAGCGGCAATGTGCTCGGCGGACTGCTGGGACACGTCATCGACCGCGATTTTGGCGACCCCGACCTGCAGCCCGCCCGCCTCACCGTCGACCTGTTCCGGCCCGCCGCACTGGCGCCGCTGACCATCCGCACCGAACCCATCCGCACCGGCCGCCGGATCCGGGTCGTCGATGCCCAGGCAGTTCAAGGCGGCGAGGTGGTGGGCCGCGCCAGTGCCGTGCTGCTCCGCCGCGGTCCGGCAGCGCCGACACGGATCTGGACCACTCCGGTCGACATCCCTGCCCCGCCCGGGCCTGATCGCGTACCCACCGATGCGCCGATGCAGCTGGTGGCGCACGGCGCAGGCAGCAGTTCAGATCTGAGCGCGTGGCGACACACCGGGCCCAAGCACATCTGGCTGCAGAACGTCGCCCCGCTGGTCGAGGGGCAGCCGATGACGCCGTTCGCCCGGGCCGCGATGGCCGGTGATGTGGTGAGCTCGCTGACCCACTTCGGGCCCGATGGGCTGCTGTACATCAACGCCGACTACACACTGACTCTGAGCCGGTTACCCGAGGGCCCGGAGATCGGGCTGAGCGCGCTGACGCACTACAGCGACGCGGGTGTGGCCACCGGGACCGCCACCCTGTTCGACCGGCACGGCCCGATCGGCAGCGGTATCGCCACCGCGCTGCTCAGCCCGGGATTCGCGCCACCGGATCACTGATCCAGGTACTGGGCGGTGCTGCCGCCGAGCGGCACGGCGGGCATGCCCAGCTTGCGGTGATCCCAGCTGCGCCGCCGCGACTCGACCACCCGGACGCTCACCCTGTTGTTCATCATCTGCTCCACAAAGGGTTTCATCTCATCGGTGTAGGGGCCGGTATAGCGTTCCCACACACTGATGCCCACCCGCAGATTGGTCTCCGGGTCGTCGACGATCTCCGCGGTGCCGTCGATGGACACCCCGCGCAGGGTGTCGTAGGTGTGGCCGTCCTCGATCATCACCGTGATGGTGGGGTCGCGTCGCAGGTTCACCGCCTTCTGCGATTTGGCCTTCGTCTCGAACCAGATCTCACCGTCGAGGACGGCGTACCACATGGCCACCAGGTGGGGCCGGCCGTTGGGCAGCACCGTCGCCATGGTGGCGGTGCGGCTGCGGTCGATGAACTCGGTGATCTCGTCATCGGCCATCACGATCTTGGCGCGCTGATTGGTTCCCATGATCAATCCTTATCAGGCTGTCGCCGCGGTGACCGTCACCGGGATGCCGTTGAGCGCCCCGTTGCCCGACGGCCAGTCGGTGCTCAACGGGGTGCTGCGGCGGCCATGAGCACCTCGGCGGCCGGACCGAACATCGTCGTCTTGATCGCCCCGAGGGTGCCCGGATCCTTTCCGGCCAACGGCCGCAACAGGTCCAGGGCGGCAGAGGTGACCGCGCCTTCGGCGGCGACGGCGTCCACGATCCCGTAGGTCTTTGCGTCCGGGGCGCCGAACCGCCGGCCCGTGGTCATCGATGCGACGGCCGCCTGCGGTGTCAGCTTCGCCTGGATCAGGGCGGCCATACCGGGGGTGAAGGGAATCCGGATATCGGCCTCCGGGAAACAGAAGTATCCGCGGTCGGTGCGCATCACGCGGAAGTCGTGGGCTGTGGCGAGCATCGCCCCGGCCCCGAAGGCGTGCCCGACGATGGCGGCGACCGTCGGGATCGGCAGGGTGAGCACTCGGGCCAGCAGCGTCTGCACCTGCCCGACGTACCACTGGGTCTGCTCGCCGTGGGCGGCCAGCCAGTCCAGGTCCAGACCGTTGGTATAGAACTTGCCGGTCGCGGTGGTGACCAGACCCGCGGCCCCGTCGGCGAGCACCTGATCGAGCAGGGCGTGCACGGCGTCCAGGAAATCGGGAGTGAAACGGTTCTCGTCATCGCCGAGGGTCAGGACGGCGATACCGTCCACCTGGTTCAGGGTCGGTGTCATCGGTGTCGTGCCTTTCGTGGTGGTGGTCCGGTCGCGAGCACCGCACGCACGGCAGCGCTCAGCTGCGCGCGGGCGGTCGGATCGTGCAGCCGGTTGCGGCTGAGCAGGATCGCGGTCGGCAGATCGACGACGCAGGTGGTGACGGTGTCGACCGCGGCGGCATCGCGGCGTGCCCACAGCTGCTCTGCGAGCTGGATCATCAGCTCCACCAGCAGGGTGTCGAGGCCGAGCAGCTCAGCGGTGAGCTGGTCGGAGAGCTCGGGTCCGAGGATCGCCTCGCGCCGCACCGAGAGGACCAGCCGGGCCGATTCCGGGTGGTGTTCGGCGAAGACGCCCGGTGCCTGGGCGGCGGCCACCACGGCCTCGACGCCGACGGCGGTACCGACGGCCGCGCGCTGGGCGGCCAGAAACCGGGTGCCGGCCCGCAGCCAGGCACGGGCCATGAGCTCCGATCGCGACGAGAAGTTGTGGTAGAGCGCGCCATTGGACACGCCGGCCGCCGAGGCGACGGCCCGTACCGTCACCGCCGCCGGCCCCTGGGCCGCCGCGAGGGACTCCACCGCGTCGAGCACGGTGTCCAGGTCGTACACACGGGGGCGGGGCACGGCACGACTGTAACAGAGCATTTGCTCTGTTACAGAGGCGGTACGCATGGGCGTGCACCACCGGCTAGCCTTCGGTACATGAGCGCAGGCCTGTTCGCCCTCCTCGACGATGTTGCCGTCCTGGCCCGCCTGGCCGCCGCGTCGATCGACGACATCGGCGCCGCAGCGGGTAAGGCCACCGTCAAGGCCGCGGGCGTCGTCATCGACGACACCGCCGTGACACCGCAATACGTGCAGGGTATTCATGCGTCCCGCGAGCTACCGATGATCAAGCGCATCGCGATCGGGTCGCTGCGCAACAAGCTGTTGTTCATCCTGCCCGCGGCGCTGTTGCTGAGCATCTTCGCGCCGTGGGCACTGCCCTATCTGCTGATGGCGGGTGCGACGTTCCTCTGCTTCGAGGGCGCCGAGAAGGTGTGGGGCTGGATCACCGGCGAAGACGCGCACGCCGCTCCCGTCGCCGTGGCCGGCGAGGATGCCGAGAAGACCCTGACCTCGGGCGCCATCCGCACCGACTTCATCCTGTCGGCCGAGATCATGGTCATCGCGCTCAACGAGGTGGCCGACCAGACGTTCTGGCTGCGGCTGGCCAGCCTGATCGTCGTCGCCATCGTCATCACCGCGGCGGTGTACGGCGTCGTCGCCCTGATCGTGAAGATGGACGATGCCGGTCTGGCACTCGCGCAGCGGTCCTCGGCGTTCGCGCAGAAGGTCGGCCGCGGCCTGGTCGCGGCGATGCCCAAGGTGTTGGGTGCACTGTCGATCATCGGCACCGTCGCGATGCTGTGGGTCGGCGGCCACATCCTGCTGGCGCAGAGCTACGAAGCCGGTTTGCGGCCGCCCTACGACCTCGTCCACGACGCCGAGCACTGGGTATCCCATGCGATCGGTGTCGCCGAGGGCGGGGTGGGCTGGTTGGTCAACACCGGAATCTCCGCGGTGGTGGGCCTGGTGATCGGCGCCATCGTCGCGGCGGTCGTACACGTGCTGCCGTTCGGCAAAAAGAAACAAGCCCACTGACCACATCCAGGCCGGCCCCGAAGGGACCGGCCTGGAATGAGGGCTGCAGGTTAGACCAGATCCGCGTTGGTCACCTTGGTCCACGCGGCGACGAAGTCCTTGACGAACTTCTCCTTCGCATCGTCCTCGGCGTACACCTCGGCCAAAGCGCGAAGCTGCGAGTTCGACCCGAACAGCAGGTCGACCCGGCTCGCGGTGTATTTCGGTGCGCCGCTGGCACGGTCGGTGCCCAGGTAGGTGCCGTCATCAGCCGGTGACGGTCCCCACTTGGTGCCCATGTCCAGCAGGTTGACGAAGAAGTCGTTCGTCAGGGCGCCCGGGTTGTCGGTGAACACACCGAGTTTGGTGCCGCCGTAGTTGGTGTCCAGCACGCGCAGACCACCGATCAGGGCGGTCATCTCCGGACCCGAGACACCGAGCAGGTTGGCCTTGTCGATGACCTCGTACTCGGCGGGCAGCGACGCACCCTTGCCCACGTAGTTGCGGAAACCGTCCGCCTTGGGCTCCAGGTATCCGAACGACTCGACATCGGTCTGGTCCTGGGTGGCGTCCCCACGACCGGAGGTGAATGGCACCTCGACATCGAATCCGGCTGCCTTGATGGCCTTTTCGAGGCCCACCACGCCGCCGAGGACCACCAGATCGGCGAAGGACACCGCGACGCCGGCCGAAGCCTGGATCTCCTCGAGCTTGGCGATCACCTGGGACAGCTCGTCGGGCTCGTTGGACTCCCAGCCGATCTGCGGCTGCAGGCGGATGCGGCCACCGTTGGCGCCACCGCGCATATCGCTGTTGCGGTACGACGCTGCCGCCTTCCACGCGGTCGAAACCAGCTGCGACACACTCAGACCCGATTCGGCGATCGCGGCCTTCAGCGTTGCGACGTCGGCATCGCTGACCGGGGTTCCGGCCGGCACGACGTCTTGCCACAGCCAGGTCTGCTGGGGAACCAGCGGGCCGAGGTAGCGTTCCACCGGGCCCATATCGCGGTGCAGCAGCTTGAACCAGGCCTTCGCGAACTCCTCGGCCAGCTCCTCCGGGTGATCCAGCCAGCGCCGGGTGATCTTCTCGAAGCCGGGATCCACCCGCATCGAGAGGTCGGTGGTGAGCATCGCCGGATGAGTCTTGCCGTTGCCCTGGGCCATCGGTACCGAGTTGGCCCAGCCGCCGTCCTTGGGTCGCCACTGGTGGGCACCCGCGGGGCTCTTGAACAGCTCCCACTCGTTGCCGTAGAGGATCTCCAGGAAGCTGTTGTCCCACTTGGTGGGTGTGTGCGTCCAGGTCACCTCGAGGCCACTGCTCACGGTCTCGTTGCCGACGCCCGAGTTGGCCCAGCCCAGACCCTGCGACTCCAGCGGCGCGGCTTCGGGCTCGACACCGTTCTCGACATCGGTGGCGCCGTGGGTCTTGCCGAAGGTGTGGCCGCCGATGATCAGCGCCGCGGTCTCGACATCATTCATCGCCATCCGGCCGAAGGTCTCCCGGATATCGGTGGCTGCCGCCAACGGATCCGGGTTTCCTTCCGGGCCTTCGGGATTGACGTAGATCAGACCCATATGGCTGGCACCCAGCGGGTTCTCCAGCCTGGTCCGGTCGCCGTTGGCGCCGGCGTAGCGCTCCTGGCTGCCCAGCCACTCGTGCTCGGCGCCCCAGTAGACGTCCTCCTCGGGCTCCCAGTAATCGGGGCGACCGAAGGCGAATCCGGCGGTCTTGAAGCCCATGTGCTCGAGCGCGCGGTTGCCCGCGAAGACCAGCAGGTCCGACCAGGACAGCTGCTTGCCGTACTTCTTCTTCACCGGCCAGAGCAGACGACGGGCCTTGTCGAGGCTGACGTTGTCGGGCCAGCTGTTCAGCGGGGCGAAGCGCTGCATGCCCTTGCCACCGCCGCCACGGCCGTCGACCACCCGGTAGGTGCCGGCCGCGTGCCAGGTCATCCGGATGAAGAACGGTCCGTAGTGCCCGAAGTCCGCCGGCCACCAGTCCTGTGAATCGGTCATCACCGCATCGACATCGGCGGCGAGCGCATCGACATCGAGGGACTTCACGGCCTCGCGGTAGTCGAACCCGGGATGGGGGTTGATGACCTCGGGGTCCTTCTGCAGGATCTTCAAGTTGACCGCGTTCGGCCACCAGTCGCGGTTACTGCCACCCTCGACGGGAGGCTTGATCAGCATCGGGCACTGAGCCTCGGCGGGCTCGGTCTGCGCCTCGCCTATCGGGGGACTTGTCTCGGCCATTGTGGATCCTTCCGGGGCTGTCGGAACTCGTTGATTACTGCGAAACACTCTGCAAGGTAATGCACTCGGGGCACAGGCCCCAGTAGATGACCTCGGCTTCATCGATGGCGAACCCGAGATCATCGGAGGCGGTCAGACAAGGGGCTTCCCCGACCGCGCAGTCGACATCGGCGATGACCCCACACGACCGGCACACGACGTGATGGTGGTTGTCGCCGACACGTGACTCATAGCGAGCCACCGAACCGGACGGTTGAATGCGGCGCACCAGGCCGGCGGCAGTCAGCGCGTTGAGCGAGTCATAGACGGTCTGGTGCGACACCTCGGGCAATTCCGCGCGTACCGCGCGAATCACCGAATCCGTATCGGCGTGCGGATGCCGGGAGACGGCGCCGAGCACCGCCACCCGGGGGCGCGTCACGCGCAACGAGGCTCCTCGCAGCATCTGCTGGAAGTCCGCTGCCGTGTCCACTAGGCGAGTCTGTCCCCTTTTCTGGAATTAGTCAAGATAAATGGGGGGCGAGTTCGCGCGCCCGCCGGCGCCCCCGGGCGGCGCAGAACAGTCACCACGAGCCCGCCTAAGGTGTCGGGCATGGCCGGCCTGCGATGCGCTCTGCGCGCCACCCTGATGTTCATTCTCGCGATCGCTCTCACGGTGCCCGGTGTCGCGCACGCCGCCGCACCGAACTGGTCCGGGCTGGACGCCCGCTTCTTCGCCGGCCCGATCCCGGCGCCCGGCAATCTCATCGAAACCGTCCCGCTGGCACCGGAACTGTCCATCGCCGGTGCCGGCGCCGCCTACCGAATCCTCTACTCCACCACCGACCAGCACGATGCGCCGGCGGTGAGCACCGCTGCGGTGTTCGTCCCGCGCACGCCGGCGCCGCCGGGCGGCTACCCCGTGATCGCCTGGGCCCACGGCACGGTCGGTCTCGGCGACGACTGCACCCCTTCTGCGCTGCCGCGCACCCCGCGCGACGACGAGTACCTGTCGCACTGGCTCAACCAGGGGTACGTCATCGTGGCCAGCGACTACGCGGGCCTGGGCACCCCGGGTCTGATGAGCTACCTGAACAGCGTCACCACCGCACACGGTGTCATCGATTCGGTGATCGCCGCCCACCGGATGGACCTGGCGCTGTCCCCGAAGTGGGCCATCGTCGGCCAGTCCCAGGGCGGTGGCGCGGCGGTCGCCAGTGCCCGCTGGGCCACCGAGTTCAGCGCGGGCAGCGGTCTCGACTACCGCGGCGTTGTCGCGACCGGCACCCCGGCGAACATCCAGAAGTTCGTCGCGCAGGCCGGGCCCGATCTGCAGCTGCCCGAGCTGGGGCCGGTGGCCAACGCCTACACGGCCTACATCATCGCGGCGCTGCGGGAGGCGCGGCCCGATCTGGATGTCAACAGCGTGCTGTCCCCGGCCGGCCTGAACGCGGCCGCCCGCGCCGAGACGGTGTGCGTCCACCCGCTCACCGACGAACTCGCCCAACTCAGCCCGGCCGCCATGTTCTCGGCACCGCTGATTTCGATCCCGGGGGTCGAGGACGCGCTGAACGCTTTCATGGGCACGCCGGTGTCGGGCTATGACCGGCCGATGTTCCTCGGGGTGGGCCTGCTCGACCGGGATGTGCCACCGGCTTCCACGCTGGCTTTCTACGACCAGCTGGTGGCCAACAACCAGAACGTCGAACTGCGCATCTACCCGGAGGAGGATCACAGCGGGACGGTGCTGGCCTCGCTGGTCGACTCGACCCCGTTCCTGCGCAACGCGTTCGGTTAGGTCTCCCCGGCCAGGAACCGGGCGTCGACGGTCGCGGACACCTCGATGTCCTCGGGCAGCAGTTCGACGTCGCCGCCACCGGCCGGACTCGCCGCGGCCCGCAGGAAGGTGCCACCCTGGCCACCTTCCGGATGGAGTTGGGCGGCAAGCATTCCGGCGTCCGCGATGGCCACCGGCCGCACCGTGCCGAGCTCGAGCGCATCCGCGTACTGTTGCGCCCGCGCCGCCGCATCGCGCACGGCGCGGGTGCGCGCGTCGGTGACCAGTGCATCCCGCCGGGCGGCGGTGAGCGCCCAGATCACCTGGGCCACCCGGAACCCTCCCGTTCCGGCAACGTGCTCGCCCACCCACCGCGACAGCGCGGCAAAGTCACGGAACTTCACCTCTACTCCCACGCTGGCGTGGTGCACCATCGGCAGCTGTTTGCCGTCCTTGTGCCAGGGCCGCCGCGACCAGGTACGCAGTTGTTCGGCCGACCACCACGTGACCGGCGCCGGTTCGGCGCTCTGCAACCGGCTGATCGAGTCCTTCACCACGGCGAGATCGTGGGCCACCCGGTCATAAACCGTGCCCATGTCGGGGCCTTCGTAGGTGATCGCGGCCTTGACGGTCCCCCGCTCGGGGGGCTGGAAGGCGGAGAATGTCCCGCGCACCGTGATCTCGGTCGGCATCTTCGAAGCCTAGCCACCACAGCCGAACGGGCAGGCCCGACCTACAAAGGTCGAGCCTGCCCGTGAGCACTGTCAGAAGGGGCCCTTCGGGCTCACCGGCACCGTGATGATGGCGGTGGAGCTGGAGATTCCGTTGGACACCGTCACCGTGAAGGCATCGCTCAGATTGCCGCCGGCAGCCCACGAAGCCAACCGCGCCGCGGACGTGGGCGTGAAGGTGAAGTCTCCGTTGGCACTCACCGTGTAGCTGCCCTGGATCCCGCCCAGGGTCAGGGTGAACGTCAGCGGCAGCCCGTTCGGGTCCGTCGACACGAGCTTGCCGGTGACCCGACCATTGCTGGTGTTGACCTGCTGATTGGTCTTGGTCGGCGTGCTCGGTGGCGCCGGGTTCGGTGCGATCGGCACGGTGATCGTCGCGATGCTGCTGCTGCCGGCAGCGTTGGTGGCCACCACCGTGAAGACGTCCGGAGTGGTGACGCCGGCCGATGCCAGCGTCCGGGCGGCGGCCGACGGTGTGTATGTGTAGGTACCGGTGGCTTCGTCGAAATTGAGCGTGCCCGCGATGGTCGAGGTGAGCACGTCGTAGGTGACCCCCGCACCGAGCGGATCGGTGGACGAGACGCTGCCGGTGACCACCCCGGTGACCGCATTGGTGCTCTGCGCTCCGCCGACCGGCGTGCCGGGTTTCGCATTGGCCGCGGTGATGGGGACGGTGATGATCGCCGGGGAGCTGGTGAAGGTCCCGTTGGTGGCCACCACCGTGAACACATCCGACACACTGCCTAGACCCGCACCGGCCAGCGCCATCGCCAGCGCCGACGGCTGATAGGTGTACTCACCGGTGCTGTTGTCGAAATTCAGCGTGCCACCCAGCGTCCCTGTCAGCACCGAGTAGGTCACCGTCTGGCCGGTCGGATCGGTGGAACCCACCTGGCCGGTAACCTGACCGGTGGTGTTGTTGGTGTTCTGCGACAACGACACTGGTGCGCTCGGGGTGGCATTGCCTGCGGTGATCGGCACCGTGATGAGTCCGGGCAGGCTCGTCAGCGAACCGTTCTTGGCGACCACCGTGAAGACATCGGAGACCGGGCCGATGCCGAGGGCGGCCAGCGCCATCGCCAGCGCCGACGGCTGATAGGTGTACTCGCCCGTCGCATTGTCGAACGTCAGCTGGCCACCCAGCGTCGACGTGAGCACCTGATAGGTCAGTGTGTGTCCGGCGGGACCGGTCGAACCGACCTGCCCCGTCACCAGTCCGGTGGTGGTGTTGGTGCTTTGCGACACGGTCGCCGGAATACCCGGGGTACCGGCGGTCGTCGCCCCGATCGGCACCGTGACCAGTGCGTAGTTGGACGCGATGCCATTGGACACGGTCACGGTGAAGATGTCGCTGAGGGGCGCGATGATGGCCGCGAGTCGCGCCGCTTCCGATGGGGTGTAGCTGAAGGCTCCGTTGGCGCCCAGCGTGACCTCACCGAGCAGCGGGTCGATGGCCAGCGTGTAGGTGAGCGCCAGGCCGGACGGGTTGTCGGCGGTGAGGAATCCGGTGACGGTCCCGGTTTCCGGGTCGGGCTCGGTCGGTGTGGCAATGACACCGGACGGCGGTGCCACGCCCCATTCGGTCTGCAGCTGGCGGAACCACGTCCAGGCGGCGGCAAGGCCCACATCCAGTTGCGGCAGTGGTGAATTGGTGTTGACGCCGAACAGGTTCAGGATGCCGCCGACGAACTTCAGCACCGGAATGGCGATCGCCTTCGGAACGGGCGCGGGCTCGGCCGCCGCGGCCACATTGGAGGAGACCGGGTTGGCCCCGGCCAACAAGGTCGCCGCGTATGTGGTGACCGTGGGCGACGAGCTCACCTCGGGCGCGGCGGCGGTGGTGTCCGCCTCTGGAGAGCCTGCTCCCGCCGGGGTGCCGACATCGGCCGCGATGCCGACCTTGGGTGCCTCGACGATCTCATTCGCCGCCGACGCCGCCGTAAGTCGGTTCTGCAGAACAGACTTCACGCCGCGCACGTGGATGCCGCCGGTGTTCTTCTTGGTGGTGCCGGCTTCTTCTTCGGCGCCGATACCCGCATCGATGCCGGTATCGGCGTCGTCCTCGTCCGAGTCTGCGGATTCGTTGGTCGTCTGTGGCCCGGCGCTGGGCGCATCGTTCGACGACGGCGCCGGGTTGTCCGGCGAATTCTGGCCGGCCGACGTGGACGACTGGCTGGTGGTCGACGTCGAGCCACCATCGGCGTAGGCAACTCCGGTGCCGCTGGCCAGGGCAGCGCCCAGGCCCAGGGTCACCGCGCTGGCCCCCAGCCAGGCGTACGGCTCCGGCCGGTTGCGCTTGACGCGGTGGCTGCCGCGTCGTCCGTTGCCGCCGGACCGATTCGTCTTGGTGCCCTTCGGCAACCGGTGCCCACCTGCCATCGATGTTCTCCACTTCGTTTCGTTGCAGATATGCCCTATAACCGTGACGAACATCACCGCGAGCTGGATATTTACGGTCACGTTAGCGAGAATCCGCAATTCTGTCAGTCTTTGCCACATATGTCGGACGATCGACGGACACGTGTTAGAACTGCCGATTCACGCCACGATCACCGTTGCTGAGACGGGCATGGAAAAGAACTGACGCCGTCATCTGCGTCTTCATTGTTTGCCGGCCCATCGGCTCTCCGCTGCCGGCGAAACTTTGCCAGCACCCGTCGGGCGGCGCCGACATCGAGCACCGGCCTGCCGTCGCCTGTGCCAGATAGGCCGACGGCCCGTCCGGCGAATCGCCGGTGGCGGGGCGCCTGTGACCTGACAGGCGTGAGGCGGCCGTTCCTTCCGGTGCATTGCTCATCTCGCTCCACGATTCGGTAGGAATGTGCAGAATGGTTTGCTGATCGACGCGGGGGACGGGGTGGGGGTGTGCCGGTTCTGACTACGGTGCTGCGTCGCCGGATGCTGCTGATCTATCTGACAACTGGGCTGGTGCTGTACGTCCTGGCGATCGTGAGCGCGTTCGGCAGACCAGATGTCTGGGGAGAATGGGTTTCCGCGGCGGTGAGCGCGGTGGGGTTGGTCGCGGCGGTGCCCCGACAACTGTGCGGCTGGCGGTACACGGTGGCCTTGGTGTGCGCGTGTATCGCACCGCTGGCCGCGGTGCTGGGTCACCACGAACCTGCCGCGCAGGTGTGGGCCCTGATCCCGTTGATCCTGATCGCCGTGTTCATCCGGAGCTGGCACCGGCCGACGACCGCGCGGCTGGTGGGCGCGCTGCTCGCCGCGGGGGTCATGGTGGGCATGTGGATTGCCCCGGCACCGGTTCCGGCGCTGTGGTTCCTGCTGTTCCCGGTCTGCATCGTGGGCGCCGCAGAGGTGCTGGGATTGCTGCACGGGGCGTTGATCGAGGCCGCCCTGCGTGATCCGCTGACATCGGTGTGGAATCGCGCGGGGTTGAACCGGGAGCTCGACGCTCTGCTTCCACGCGCGCGGCGGCAGGCAGAATCGCTGGGTGTCATCGTGCTCGACATCGACGATTTCAAATCCGTGAACGACCGCGACGGTCACGCCGCCGGTGACACCGTGCTCATTGCGCTGGCCCGACGCTGGACCCGGCAACTACCGGCAGCCGCCCTCATCGGCCGCCTCGGCGGCGACGAGTTCGTCGCCATCATCGCCGGATACGACGAGAGCCAGGCCCGCGCGCTCGCCGATACGCTCAGCGGCGACGGTCCGGTACACGTCAGCACCGGCATCGCGGTCGGACCCGCCTACGAGCCGGGTTCGTTTGCCAGGATGCTCACCGAAGCGGACCGGGATCTGTACCGGCGCAAGAACGCTCGCAAGAGCGTTACCGCCGATGATGCTCCACCGGCTGCGGATTCGTCGTCATGAGCACTGCCACAGCACAGTTCGCGTTGCGGATCGACATCGGCGGCGCCGAGATGGCTGCGCCGACGGATGCCCAACTCGCCGAACTCGCCAGGCACGCCGCGACTCCCGGAGCGGTGCTGCCCGTCGGTCAGACGCACTTCGTCAAGTGGATCGACGGCCGGACACCACCGGAGATCGAACGCCAACGCATCGCCCGCGTGCAATCGAATCGCGACCTGACCACGAGGCCGGGATGGACCCTCGACCTGGCGGTCCTGGTCGAGGGCGCACCCGTAGGCCTGCAGAGCGTGTCGGGATTCGAGCAGTGGCCGAAACAGCGCACCGTCGGCACCACGTCGTGGTTGATCGCCCCGTTCCAGGGCCGGGGCTTGGGCACCCGCGCGCGGGCCGCCGTGCTGGAACTCGCTTTCCGGCACCTGGACGCCGACGCGGCGAAATCCTGGGTGCTCGAGGAGAACATCAGCAGCGCGCGGGTCTCGACCGCGCTCGGCTATCAGTTGGTCGACAGCCATGTCCTGGTCGAGGACGGCCGCGAGCTCACCGAGCACGTCTACGAGCTACGGCGCCGGGACTGGCTGGGCTCGGCGGCGCGCCGCCGGTACGAACCGGTCATCACCGGCGCCGATGCTCTGGTCCGGGTGCTGAGCCGCTGAACGACTTTCACGTCGCGGGGATCGGCAGGGTCCCCATCGGCCGGTTGTACGCCGATTCCACGATGGGACGCAGACGCGCATCATCGCCGATCTTCTGGCTGTTGGGTGTCCACTGCTGGGTCACCATCGGCAGGAAATAGGTGGCCGGCGCTCCCAGAATGTAGGTGGCGTTGCCCTCGACGAAGGTCTTGTCGGCGGGATCGTTGAGGCCGATCTTGCTGTAGTCATTGTGGACCGGTTTGAGTTCGCCCTTGCCCCCGACCAGGCTGGCGGCGCTGCGGTTCTTCTTCGCGTCGGCGTTGCTCAGGTCGTTCGGGCAGTCGGCAAAGTAGTCATATTGGCGCGCAATCACTTTCACGGTGTACGGGGTGTCGTCCGGAAACCCGTTCCCGCCGTAGGCGGCCACACAGCCGCTCCCCGGGACGTTGGCGCAACCGTTGTACTTGCTCTCCAGGTCACCGGTCATCACAAACGTCACCGTCGCCGGGTCAACATCGCTGGTCGGGCCGTAGCGGCGCAACCACGCATCGGCAACCTGGGCACCCTGGCTGTGCCCGGCCACGATCTTGGTACCCGGGATCGAGTGCAGCATCTCGTTGAGCTTGTCGGCACCCTTGTTGGTGTTGGTGGCGCCGGGAAAGTTGTTGTAGGGCACCTTCACCACCTCGTTGGGGGCGGCAAAAAGCTCGCCGCGCAGCCAGTTCCCGTCGAGCGGGCCGAATGCCGGCGCCAACGTGAGCACCGTGGCACCGCCCGGGCCCGGAGCGGCCGCCGCCGGGATCGGCGCCGAGATGGCCGCGCTCATGCCGAACAACAATGCCACCGCGACGTGCAGAATCTTCATCCGTGTTCTCCCCCTTGCCGAAACGGCATCTGCTGGACAGCTCCCCGCATTCGATGGTGCGGTGCGCGACCCTTGAAGCCCAAGCGCCGTGTCGCGAATAGCGAAGAGTTGGTACGGATTCGAGACCTGCCATTTCGATCCCGGCCGGCACTGTGCCGAAAATTGCCGCACAGGCCACGGCGCGCCGCGCAGTAGTCTGGACCGACACGGGTTGTTGGACGGGGGGATGCTATGCCGCAGCCTTTGCACAGTGTCACCGATGGCCGGGCGGGCCCACGGGCGCGTCGATGACGACGCGGCGGCCCGGTGACGGTGCCCGCTGGTGAGCGTTTCTGTCGAAGAGATCGACCGCTGGGACGCCGGCGACGTGCGTGAGGTGTTCCACGCGACGCGCAGCCGGGCCGAGGCGGCCCGTGAAGCCGCCGACGGAATCGCCGAACTGCCGGCCTTCGGCTCGTGGGGCGGCGAAGCCTCCGTGGCCGCCAAGGACGCCCTCGGGCGCACCCGCCTCGACCTCGACGCACACGGCAACGAGTCACTGGCCGTGGCCGCCGCGGCCGGCACGGCCGCCGACGACATCGAGCACGTCAAATCCCGGTTGTCGCAGCTGCGCGACGAGGCCGACCGGTTGGGCATGATCGTCGATCCCGTCGCGAACACGATCGAGCCGGGTCCGGGCGCGGCCGGGGCGGGTCCGATGGAGATCACGCTCAAGCAGATGCAGCTACAGCCGGGGCTCGATGCCGTCGTCGCCGAGGCCGCCCGGATCGATCAGGAGCTGGCGCGGGCGATCAACATGGCCATCGGCGAATCACCGATCCCGGATGCGCCGCACGATAGTCGACCCGAGATCCAGGAGGCGCTGGGTAAGCCGCTGCCCGAGGATCCGCAGCAGTTCAACGACCTCTGGGACCAACTGACCCCCGAGCAGAAAGACTGGTTCTATGAGCGCGACCACAGCATCGGCAATCATCCGGGGATGCCGTTCGCGGACAAGAACATCTACAACCGCCGCCATCTCGACGAACTGATGCAGACCACCCAGGGCAACATCGATCACATGCAGTCACGCTTCGATGATCTGGCCCGGCGGGTCTACATGGGCGACCACAGCGCGGCCACCGGCAACGAGCTGGCAGCGCTGGGTCCGCAGCTGGCCGCGGCACGCCATCACATGGACGGGTACACGGCCGTCAACGGTGTGTTGGAGGGCAGCCACGGCGCGCCGCGGCTACTGGCGATGATCGACGATCACGGCCATGCCGCGGTGTCGATCGGCAACCCGGACACCGCCAGTCACACAGCAACTTTCGTGCCCGGAACCGGCCAGGATCTCGGGGCGTTCCAGGGCAGTGATCGCAAGTCCGAGGAGATGTTCACTGCGGCCCTGCGTGCCAATCCTGCGTTGTCCTCGCACGACGTGGCCGTGACGACGTGGATGGGCTATGACCGACCGATGAACCTCGGCGCGGCCGCCTTCCCGGGCCGTGCCGAAGCCGGCGGCACCGGACTGGACTCCTTCATCGACGGCATGCACGCCTCGCACACGGGTGCGGTGCCGGCGGTCGACACCGTCATCGGCCACAGCTACGGATCCACATTGGTCGGCGGTGCGGCCACCGGCGGCAACCACCTGGCCGCCGACAACGTCATCGCCGTCGGCAGCCCCGGCATGCTCACCGACCACGCGAGCAATCTGAGCCTGGCCGAAGGTGCCAAGGTCTACTCGATGACCGCCCGCAACGACATCATCAGCTGGGCCACCGATACCACCCTCGGTGCCGACCCGTTCGCCACCGACTTCGGTGCGACCCGCCTGCTGTCAGATCCCGGCACCAGCTGGGACCCCACCGAGATCATCGGCAGCGTCGGCGCCCACAGCAGCTACTGGGACAGCCAGTCCAATCCCGCGCTGCAGAACATGGGCGCGATCATCGCCGGTCTGCCACCCGCGCAGATCGTGACACCGGACGGAGGGGTCACACCCGGATCATGACGACAACGACTGCGCTGATGCACCGCACCCTCGCGCCGCTCGCCTGCCTCGCGGTGGTCCTGGCGCTATCCGGATGTGGTGAAGCCGGGAATCTCGGGCCCCCCAGCCCCACCGGTGCGACCGATATTGGAGGACCACACATGTCCACACCTACCGGCGAGGAGCCGCAAGAAATTTCACCTGAGAGCCAGCAGCAGGTGCAAGACACCCTGCTCGGCTACATCACACGCACCCTGCAGGCCCTGGCTCCGGGCTATGCACTCGATGCCACCCGCTTCGGGGGAACAGGAAGCGGGATCATCGGCTGTGACGACAATGCGACCGGCCCCGACGCCCCGGTGCGGCTCACCGTCACCGGCGATCTGACGATCCCGCCGGGGGTCGACAACGTCGCCGTCTCCGAAGCGTTCGGGGACGTCTGGCGCAGCTGGGGCTGGCGGGTGTACACCGACGACCGGTTCCGCCAACCCAATCGGTTCGGGGTCAGCCCGGACGGCTACCGGCTCAGCACCGAGCAACCCGCCGTGGCCGGGTACCCGCCGAGTTTCATTGCGTCCTCACCGTGTTTCCCCGGACACCTGGCCGACGACGACTACTCGTTCCCTGTCGTCATCGACGCCGACAGCTGACTGAGAGCCTTCTTTCGGGAATTGCGCTGGCGCACTGAGGCGTGCTCCACACCTCGTACGGAGGTCTACTGCCGCTCAGGGGAGCCGGCGAGGGACGGCGCTTGTGTCGGATCCACGTGGCCGAAGCTGGGGGCCGCCGTGCCCGGTCGCGTCGATGATGGTCCGCGCACACAGTGCAGGATCGTCGATCATCGGGACGTGGCCCACGCCGCGGAGCATGACGAAGTGCGCGTGCGGAATTCGTTCGCGTGCGGTCACGCCGTTCACCTCGGGCGGGAAGATTCGGTCGCCGTCCGCCCAGGCGATGGTCATCGGGCACGTCTGACCCAACGGTTCCACCTGTTCGGTGGTGCCCAGTAGGTCGTCGGCGGCGTCGCACCCGAGTAGGTCGCGCATCGACTCGACGGCCTGGCGGCGGGTGAGGCGGTCGGCACGTTCGGCGACGAAGCGCATCGCCAACCGACGAACCAGCGGCACTCCCAGTGCGGCCGGAGCGACGAATCGCGTTGCAGCGGACAGCTTTCGGGTGTGTCGGAGCATGTTGGTGGCGTGGGTTTCGTCGCGCTCGCCTGCGGTCCAGAAGCCGGCGGGAGAGAATGCGCACACCGATCGGGCGCGTCCGCGACGCGCGAGTTCGACGGCGATCCACCCGCCCATGGAGTTACCGGCCACGTGCACGGTGGCCAGCCCGCGCTCGTCGAGCAGCGCCTCGGTCGCGTCGACGAGGGCGCTGATCGTTGGCCGTCCCTGAAGCGGTGGCCCGCCGCGGTGACCGGCGGCGGTGGGAACGATCAGGTCGAAGCGGTCGTCGAGCAGGGGCGCGACGGCGTCCCATGCGGCGGCTGACATCGTCACACCGTGCAGCAGCAGGAGCGGGGGCTTCTCGGTCACGACGTCAGTTCCGCCGGTCGGCGAAGCCTGGCGGCAGGTCGGCCGGCGCCGCCGCGACGATCGCCTCGTCATCGAGTCCGACGTACTCGAACAGGGTGATGTCGGCGAACTCGGGGACGACGTAGATCGGGTAGGTGGGACCTGCATCGCGGTAGGCCCGCATCTCGTCGAGGTGCTCGTTCTGAAACAGCACCGTCTTGGACCCGTCGAGGCGGATCCACTCGGGGAAAAAGATGGTGCCGTGCAGCCGCCTCAGCGCAGGCATGACGTTGACGACGACGCTCGTCCCGGTGGGCTCGGTCCACGAGATCTTGTAAACCTCGGGTGCGAGGGTGACGAGGTCGACGGTCTGGTCTCGCACCCACCGGCCGTCGACGTGGCCGGTGTGGATCCGGTAGTCGATGGTGGTGGCGTTCTTGACGTACATCTCGTACTGCCATCCGTTGGCGTAGGTATAGATAAAACGGTGTCCCACCAGGCCAGGAACGTCCGCATCGTGGTCGCTGTCGGTAGTGTCGTCGATGCCCACGATTTTCAGTTTAAGACAAACTAGGTTTGTTAGGAACATAATTGCCGAACGCCTCGGGCCACGACGTGGCCGCCGCGCTATCCCGCACGCTTGGCCCGCTGCGCCGCGCTGTGCTGCGCACCACCCGGCTGGCCGAGGACCTGCCCGACCTCCCGGAGGCCCACATCGAAGTGCTGCGCACCGTGGCGGAAAGCCCGGGGATCGCACCGCCGGCAATCGCCGAGCAACTCAGACTCGCCCGGCCGACGGTCAGCAACCTCATGAAGACGATGCAACGGGCGCACCTGATCAACCTGACCCGCGACGTCGATGACGCGCGACGCGTTCACGTCACCGCCACCGCGGCGGCCTTGGAGCTTCTGCGCCGCTACGACGGCGCGAGTGCAGCGATCCTGCATGCGGCTATGGACGAGCTGAGCGCTGACGAACAACGAGCTGTCGCCGCCGCGGTGCCCGCTTTGGCGAAGCTGCGGTCGATCCTCGCCGCGTCCGGCCATCGGCGGCCGCCCATAGATACCTAGGCACGTCGCGGGGTGTTGCTGGCTGGCCCCGCCGTCACCCCGCGGGTGTCACGTCCTCGCCGGAACCTTGATCGACGAGCCGGATCCACATCAATCCGACCAACCCCACCAAACACAAAGGTCACGAACCATTTCTGGTTCGTGACCTTTGTCGTCGCAGTTCGTAGAACTGCTCTTTGTGGGCGAAGGGGGACTTGAACCCCCACGTCCCGAAGGACACTGGCACCTGAAGCCAGCGCGTCTGCCATTCCGCCACTCGCCCGAATGACCGCGCAACCGTATCACTAGAGCCCTTTTCCGCCCAAACCACCAGAACTCGAAAGAGCGCACCCCGCTGACCTGGCGTGATCCGATTCTCAGAGATCTGTTGGTCACGCAATCGCGTGATGGGCCGATAACATGCGTGTGAGCAGTGTGGCCAGAGCGACACGCGGCGCGGGGACCGACAACAGCACGACTAATGAACGAGGCGGTGAGATGGGTCTGGCAGACCGTATCGAGCGACGCCTCGAATCGACCGTCGGTGACGCCTTTGCCCGGGTCTTCGGCGGGTCGATCGTCCCGCAGGAGGTCGAGGCGCTGTTGCGCCGCGAGGCCGAGGCCCGATCTCGCGCCGTCGCCGGCGGCCGTATTTTGGCCCCCAACGATTACGTCATTACCCTCAGTGAGGCTGATTACCAGAAGGTGAGCGCCGACCCCGACCGGACATCGACCACATTTGCCCGTCACCTGGAGGGTTTCATCCATGACCAGGGATGGCAAACGTATGGTGATGTGGTCGTCAGGTTTGAGCCATCGCCGAGCCTGCACACCGGACAGTTCCGCGCCCGTGGAGCGGTCAACCCAGACTCGACCACCCACGAACCCGCACCAGCAGAACGAGACCGCGCGTCCACCGCAGAACCAGGAGCACCAGCGATGACCGACAACCCGAGCTACCGCGGCCAGGGACAGGGTCGGCCCGGCGACGACCAGTACGACGACCGGTACCGCCAGCCTGAAGAGGCCCGCGGCGGCTACCCGCAGGAGCAGGGTGGCTACCCCGACCAGGGCGCCTACCAGCCGCGTCCCCCCGCTGGATACCCCGAGCAGGGCGGTTACCCGGACCAGGGCTACCCGCCGCCGTCCTACGATCAGCGCCCGCCCGCCGGTGAGCAGCGCCCGCCCGCCGGATACGGCCAGCCGCCGGCCGGGTACCCGGACCAGGGCTACCGCCAGCAGCCGCCGCCGGCCGGATATGGCCAGCCGCCGGCAGCGCCGCCGCCGGGATACGGCGACTACGACTACGGCCGCCCCCCGGCGCGCCAGGACGAGGGCTACGGCCGTCCGCCCGCACCGCCGGCTCCCGGTTACCCCGATCAGGGCGGCTACCCGGACCAGGGCGGCTACCCCGATCAGGGCGGCTACGGCGGCCAGCAGTACGGTCGCGCCGACTACGCGGCACCGCCGGCACCGGCAGCACCCGATTACGGCCGCTACGGCGAGCCCCCCGCCCAGGGCGGGTACCCCGATCAGGGTTACGGCGAGCCCGCCGGATACGACTACGGTGCCCAGCCTGCAGCACCCGCCGGGTACGGCGCCGGCTACGGCGCCGCGGCGGCCGTGACCCTGCAGCTCGACGACGGCAGTGGCCGCACCTACCAGCTGCGTGAAGGCGCCAACGTGATCGGCCGCGGCCAGGACGCCCAGTTCCGGCTGCCCGACACCGGTGTGTCCCGCCGTCACCTGGAGATCCGCTGGGACGGCCAGGTCGCGCTGCTCTCGGATCTGAACTCCACCAACGGCACCACGGTCAACAATGCGCCGGTGCAGGAGTGGCAGCTCGCCGACGGTGACGTGATCCGGCTGGGCCACTCCGAGATCATCGTCCGGGTCCACTGAGCGCCGATCAGCAACGGCCCTTTACGCCTCCCAGTATCGTGACGGCGGAACTCGCACGGAACCGGGACGGAGAGGACGTCGGATGCAGGGGCTAGTACTGCAGCTGACGCGCGTCGGATTCCTGCTGCTGCTGTGGCTGTTCATCTGGTCGGTGCTGCGCATCCTGCGCACCGATATCTATGCCCCCACCGGTGCCGTCATGGTGCGCCGCGGACTGGCGCTGCGCGGCTCGCTGCTGCCCAAGGGCGAACGCCGGCACATCGCCCGGCATCTGGTGGTCACCGAAGGCGCGCTGGCCGGTACCCGCATCACGCTGGGCAGCCAGCCGGTGCTGATGGGCCGTGCCGATGACTCGACCCTGGTGCTCACCGACGATTACGCGTCGACACGGCACGCCAGGCTGTCACCGCGGGGGTCGGAATGGTACGTGGAGGACCTAGGATCGACCAACGGCACATACCTTGACAGGGCGAAGGTGACTACGGCGGTAAGGGTTCCGATGGGAACGCCGGTACGAATCGGCAAGACAGTGATCGAGTTGCGCCCGTGACACTGGTGCTCAGATATGCAGCACGCAGCGACCGGGGTCTGGTGCGCGCCAACAACGAGGACTCGGTCTACGCCGGTGCCCGGCTGCTGGCTCTGGCCGACGGTATGGGCGGCCACGCCGCCGGTGAGGTGGCCTCCCAACTGGTCATCGCCGCGCTCGCCCATCTCGATGACGACGAGCCCGGCGGGGACCTGCTCAACAAGCTCAATGTGGCGGTACACGAGGGCAACTCGGCCATCGCCGCCCACGTGGAGGCCGACCCCGAGCTCGAGGGCATGGGCACCACGTTGACCGCCATCCTGTTCACCGGTGGCCGGCTCGGGCTGGTGCACATCGGCGACTCCCGCGGCTACCTCATGCGCGACGGTGAGCTGACCCAGATCACCAAGGACGACACCTTCGTCCAAACCCTGGTCGACGAGGGTCGCATCACCGCCGAGGAGGCGCACAGCCACCCGCAGCGCTCGCTGATCATGAAGGCCCTGACCGGGCACGAGGTCGAGCCGGCGCTGATCATGCGCGAGGCCAAGGTCGGCGATCGCTACCTGCTCTGTTCGGACGGTCTGTCCGACCCGGTCAGCCACGACACCATCGCCGAGGCACTGCAGATCCCCGATGTGGTCGACGCCGCCGACCGGTTGATCGAACTCGCGCTACGCGGCGGTGGCCCCGACAACGTCACCGTGGTGGTCGCCGACGTCGTGGACTACGACTACGGCCAGACCCAGCCGATCCTGGCCGGAGCCGTCTCCGGTGTGGATGACGACACCATCCCGCCGAATACCGCCGCGGGCCGCGCCTCGGCGTTCAACCCGAAACGTAACCAGCCCAAAAGGGTTGTCACACAACCCGAGGAGCAACGACCGCCCCGCTCCAAACGCCGGATGCTGATCGCCGCAGTGGTGGTCCTGCTGGTGGTGGTGGCGGGGCTGACCATCGCCCGCGAGATCATTCGCAACAACTACTACGTCAGCGAGCAGGACGACACCGTGGCGATCATGCGCGGTGTGCAGACCTCGTTTCTGGGTCTTTCCCTGCAGGAGCCCTTTCTGGTCGGCTGCCTGAATGCCCGAAACGAGTTGTCGCTGATCAGCTTCAACCAGTCCAAGGAGCCGCTGGACTGCCAGGTGCTGCGCCTGCAGGACATCCGCGAGTCCGAGCGCGCCCAGGTCGCCGCCGGCCTGCCCTCCGGTTCGCTCGATGACGCGATCCGCCAGATCAACGAACTGTCCCGGACGTCGCTGCTGCCCATCTGCGCGCTGCCGACCCGGACGCCGACCACCACCACCCCGAGCCCCACCCGGCCGCCTGCCACAACTCCCCCGCCGCCCGCCTCGGGCACCCCGCGCCCGGCCACCCCGCCGCCCGCGACATCGGCTGCGCCTGCGCCCGCCACACCCGCGCCGGCGACCCCGACCACCGCCACCGCCACCGCCACCGCGCCGCCGCCGCGTCCCAGCCCCTCCCCGACCGTTACGGCTCTGCCCCCACCACCGCCGGAGCCGGGCACCAACTGCCGGACGGCGTCATGACCTCGTCGACCCAGCCACAGTCACCGGTCTCGGTCACCCCTCCCCTGCCCAATCGGCGCAATTCCGAACTGGCCCTGCTGATTTTCGCCGCGGTGATCACCACCGTGGCGTTGCTCATCGTGGAGGCCAATCAGGAGCAGGGCCTGGACTGGGACCTGGCCCAGTACACCCTGGGCTACCTCGCGCTGTTCGGGGCCGCCCACCTGGCGATCCGCCGCTACGCGCCCTACGCCGATCCGCTGCTGCTGCCGGTGGTGGCACTGCTCAACGGCTTGGGGCTGGTCATGATCCACCGCCTCGACCTCGCCCAACGCGAGCTGAGCCTGGACAACGTCGGCGGCAACGCCGACCAGCAGATGCTGTGGACGCTGGTCGGCGTGTCGGCCTTCTGCGCCGTCCTGGCGCTGCTGCGCGACCATCGGATGCTGGCCCGCTACGGCTACACCTGCGGACTGATCGGCTTTGTGCTGCTTGTCATTCCGGCTCTGCTGCCGGCCCGGTTCTCCGAGCAGAACGGCGCCAAGATCTGGATCCGCTTCGAGGGCTTCTCCATCCAGCCCGCCGAGTTCTCCAAGATCCTGCTGCTGATCTTCTTCGCCGCGGTGCTGGTGTCCAAGCGCGAACTGTTCACCAACGCCGGCAAGCACGTCCTCGGTGTCGACCTGCCGCGCCCGCGTGATCTGGCCCCGCTGCTGGTGGCCTGGATCGCCTCGGTCGGTGTGATGGTGTTCGAAAAGGACTTGGGCACTTCACTTCTGCTCTACGGGTCGTTCCTGGTGCTGCTGTACGTGGCCACCGATCGGCTGTCCTGGGTGGTCATCGGGCTGGCCTTGTTCGCCGCGGGCAGCGTGGTGGCCTATCAGCTGTTCGGACATGTCCGGGTACGGGTGCAGAACTGGCTGGACCCGTTCGCCGATCCCGACGGCGCCGGCTACCAGATGGTGCAATCGCTGTTCAGCTTCGCCACCGGTGGCATTTTCGGCACCGGCCTCGGCAACGGCCAACCGGGCACCGTACCCGCGGCTTCCACCGACTTCATCATCGCCGCCATCGGCGAGGAACTCGGATTGGTCGGTCTCGCAGGCGTTCTCATGCTCTACACGATCCTGATCATCCGGGGCCTGCGCACCGCGCTCGCGGTCCGGGACAGCTTCGGCAAGCTGCTGGCAGCCGGGTTGGCCTCCACGCTGGCCATCCAGCTGTTCATCGTCGTCGGCGGTGTCACCAAGCTGATCCCGCTCACCGGGCTCACCACGCCGTGGATGTCCTATGGCGGCTCGTCGCTGCTGGCCAACTACGTGCTGCTGGCCATCCTGGTGCGCATCTCGCACGCGGCCCGCCGACCGATCGACACCGCCCGGGCACCCAACCCGGCGCCGATCGCCGCCGCCTCCACCGAAGTGATCGGCCGCGTATGAACGACTCGCTGCGCCGGCTCTCGGTCGTCTTCATGGCACTTGTGGTCCTGCTGCTGGCCAACGCCACCCTCACCCAGGTGTTCACCGCCGACGGGTACCGCGCCGACCCACGCAACCAGCGGGTGCTGCTCGACGAGTATTCGCGTCAGCGCGGCCAGATCACCGCGGGCGGCCAACTGCTGGCCTACTCGGTGTCCACCGACGGCCGGTTCCGTTTCCTGCGCGTCTACCCCAACCCGCAGACCTACGCCCCGGTCACCGGGTTCTACTCGCTGGGCTACTCCAGCAGCGGCCTCGAGCGGGCCGAGGACCCCGTGCTCAACGGCTCCGACGAGCGGCTCTTCGGCAAGCGATTGGCCGATTTCTTCACCGGCCGGGACCCGCGCGGCGGCACCGTGGACACCACGGTGCGCCCCGACGTGCAAGAAGCCGCCTGGGACGCGATGGCCGAGGGCTGCGACGGACCCTGCAAGGGCGCCGTGGTGGCGCTCGAGCCCGCCACCGGCAAGATCCTGGCGATGGTGTCCTCGCCGTCCTATGACCCGAACAAGCTGGCCAGCCACGACGGCGCCGTGCAGACCGCCACCTGGGACCAGCTGCGCGACGACCCGAACGCGCCGCTGGTCAACCGCGCGATCGCCGAGACCTACCCGCCGGGCTCCACGTTCAAGGTCATCACCACCGCCGCCGCACTGCAGTCCGGCAGCACCCCGGACACCCAGCTGACCTCGGCCGCGCGCATCCCGCTGCCCGACAGCACCGCGACGCTGGAGAACTATGGCGGCTCGGCCTGCGGCGGCGGGCCGACCGCATCGCTGCGCGAGGCCTTCGCCCGGTCCTGCAACACCGCCTTCGTCGAGCTCGGGCTCGACACCGGCGCTGACAAGCTGAAGTCCACCGCTGCGGCGTTCGGACTGGATTCGCCGCCGGCGCCCATCCCGCTGCAGGTCGCCGAGTCCACCGTCGGCCCGATCAGCGACGGCGCGGCGCTGGGCATGTCCAGCATCGGGCAGCGCGATGTCGCGGTGACCCCGCTGCAGAACGCCATGGTGGCGGCGACCATCGCCAACGACGGCGTCACCATGACGCCCTATCTGGTCGATACCCTCAAAGGACCGGACCTGTCCAATATCGCCACCACTGCCCCCACCGAGCAGCGACGCGCGGTGTCACCGCAGGTCGCAGCTACACTTACCGATCTGATGGTCGGCGCCGAGCAGGTGACGCAGCAGAAGGGAGCCATCGCCGGCGTGCAGATCGCATCCAAAACGGGCACCGCCGAGCACGGCACGGATCCCCGCAACACCCCGCCCCACGCCTGGTACATCGCGTTCGCCCCGGCGCAAGCCCCGAAGGTGGCCATCGCGGTACTCGTGGAGAATGGCGGAGACCGATTGTCCGCCACCGGCGGCGCAGTGGCCGCCCCGATCGGGCGGGCCACCATCGCCGCCGCACTCCGGGAGGCATCATGACGGCCCGGGTGGGAGTAACGCTGTCGGGCCGCTACCGGCTGCAGCGTCTCATCGCCACCGGCGGGATGGGGCAGGTGTGGGAAGGACTCGACACCCGCCTCGGCCGCCAGGTCGCGATCAAGGTTCTCAAGGCCGAGTTCTCCGAGGACTCCGAGTTCGTGGAGCGGTTCCGTGCCGAGGCGCGCACCGTCGCCATGCTCAATCACCCCGGCATCGCCAGCGTCTACGACTACGGCGAGACCGAGATCGAAGCCGGCGAGGGCCGCACCGCCTACCTGGTGATGGAACTGGTCAACGGCGAACCGCTGAACTCCGTCATCAAGCGCACCGGACGGCTGTCGCTGCGCCACGCGTTGGACATGCTGGAGCAGACCGGCCGCGCCCTGCAGGTCGCGCACACCGCCGGCCTGGTGCACCGCGACGTCAAACCCGGAAACATCCTGATCACCCCGACCGGCCAGGTGAAGCTCACCGACTTCGGTATCGCCAAGGCCGTGGACGCCGCACCGGTCACCCAGACCGGCATGGTGATGGGCACCGCGCAGTACATCGCTCCCGAACAGGCCCTCGGCCGCGACGCCACCGCCGCCTCCGATGTGTACTCGCTGGGCGTCGTCGGCTACGAATCCGTGTCGGGCAAGCGGCCGTTCACCGGCGACGGCGCCCTGACCGTGGCGATGAAGCACATCAAGGAGACCCCGCCGCCGCTACCGCCGGATCTGCCGCCCAACGTGCGTGAGCTCATCGAGATCACGCTGGCCAAGGAGCCCAACCACCGCTACCGGTCGGGGGGCCCGTTCTCCGACGCCGTCGCCGCAGTCCGCGCCGGCCGCCGGCCACCGCGGCCGAACTCCGCTCCGACGATCGGTCGGGCCGCCCCGGCGGCCATCCCCTCGGTCACCCAGGCCCGCGCCGCAGCGGCCGCAGAGTACCGGCCCCCGCCGACGGCATCGCGCCCGCGGGCGACCACCGGGAACCACCGTCCGCCGCCCCCGCGCCGGACGTTCTCACCCGGACAGCGCGCCCTGCTGTGGGCCGCCGGGGTGCTCGGTGCGCTGGCGATCATCATCGCCGTGCTGATCGTCGTCAACGCGCAGGACAAGCGCGACCGTCCTGTCCAGCAGGAAACGTCCACCAGCACCACCGTGATCGGCGTGCCGCCCGAGCCGCCCCCGAGTGAGACGCCATGACCACCCCCCAGCACCTGTCGGACCGGTACGAACTCGGCGAGATCCTCGGCTTCGGCGGGATGTCGGAGGTCCACATCGCCCGCGACGTCCGGCTCCACCGTGACGTCGCGGTCAAGGTGCTGCGTGCCGATCTGGCCCGCGATCCGAGCTTCTATCTCCGCTTCCGGCGCGAGGCGCAGAACGCCGCGGCGCTGAATCACCCGGCCATCGTTGCCGTCTACGACACCGGCGAGGCCGATACCCCCAACGGGCCGCTGCCCTACATCGTGATGGAGTACGTGGACGGTGTGACGCTGCGCGACATCGTGCACACCGAGGGCCCGATGGAGCCCAAGCGGGCCATCGAGATCATCGCCGACGCCTGCCAGGCACTGAACTTCAGCCACCAGCACGGCATCATCCACCGCGACGTCAAGCCGGCCAACATCATGATCAGCAAGGCCGGCGCGGTGAAGGTGATGGACTTCGGGATCGCCCGTGCGTTGGCCGACAGCGGCAACAGCGTCACCCAGACCGCGGCCGTCATCGGCACCGCGCAGTACCTGTCCCCCGAACAGGCCCGCGGCGAGTCCGTCGACGCCCGCTCCGACGTGTACTCGCTGGGCTGCGTCCTCTACGAAATCCTCACCGGCGAACCACCTTTCGTCGGTGACTCCCCCGTCGCGGTGGCCTACCAGCACGTCCGCGAGGACCCGGTGCCGCCGTCGACCCGGCACGCCGGCCTGTCCCCCGGCCTGGACGCCGTGGTGCTCAAGGCACTGTCGAAGAACCCGGAGAACCGGTACCAGAGCGCCGCCGAGATGCGCACCGACCTGATCCGGGTGCACAGCGGCGAGGCGCCCGAGGCGCCGAAGATCTTCACCGATGCCGAGCGCACCAACATCTTGACCAGCACCGGTCCGCATGCCCGCGCGCTGCCCACCGAGCACATCCCGGCCACCGGCTACGCCCAGTCCTCGGGCAACGGTTCGATCGGACGCTGGCTCATCGCCGTGGCCGTGCTGGCCGTGCTGACCGTCGTGGTGACCATCGCCATCAACACGTTGGGCGGCAGTCCGCGCGATGTGCAGGTCCCCGATGTGACCGGGCAGCTCTCCGCGGATGCCATCGCCGCCCTGCAGAACCGCGGGTTCGCCACCCGCACCTCGTTGCAGACGGACAACACCGTTGCCCCGGGCCGCGTGATCAGCACCGACCCGGCCGCCGACACCGCGGTCGCCGCCGGCGAGGAGATCACCATCAACGTCTCCGGCGGCCCGGAACAGCGCGCGGTGCCCGACGTGCGCGGACTCTCGCTGGCCGAGGCGACCCGCAAGCTGCTCGACGCCGGTTTCGGCCGGGTGCAGCCCTCGGAATCGGAGTCCACACCGGAGCTCAAGGGCAAGGTGCTGGGCACCAACCCGCCGGCCAACGCGACCTCGGCCATCACCAACGTCATCACCGTCATCGTCGGGACCGGTCCCGGCAGCGTGGTGGTTCCCGATTGCGTGGGGCAGTCCGTCGACACCTGCCGGCAGATCCTGGAGGCCTCCGGCTTCCCGAATTCGGTCCCCGTCGAGGTGGATGACACCGCACCGGCCGGCCAGGTCGTGGGCCTGAATCCACCCGCCGGTCAGCCTGCCCCCAAGGATGCCGTGGTGCAGATGCAGGTGTCGCGCGGCAACCAGTTCGTGATGCCCAACCTGTCCGGCCAGTTCTGGGTGGACGCCGAGCCGAATCTGCGCGCACTGGGGTGGACCGGGGTGCTCATCAAGGGCGCCAACGTCGACAACAGTGGCCAGCGAACCAACGCGGTGGTGACCCAGAGTCCGGCCCCGGGCGCCGGGGTGGGCTACCGGGACTCGATCACGATCAATTTCGCGTCCTAGCAGCCCCGCAATGTCACGCTGACAGCGCCGCCATGGATATATCTTCGTGGCGCCGCTCTCAGAGTGACATTGCGTCGGGACTCAGGTCCGGGCGGTGGCCGCGCGGACGGTATCGGCCACTTCGGTCTCCAGCGTGCGGACCAGGCCCTCATCGGGTGCGGCCCCGCAGTAGCCGAGCCAGTTCGCCAGCATCCGGTGACCGCCCTCGGTGAGGATCGATTCGGGGTGGAACTGCACGCCGTGGATCGGCAACTCGGTATGCCGGACCGCCATGATGACGCCGCTGTCGGTGCGGCCGGTGGCTTCCAGCACGTCGGGCAGGGTGTCCGGCAGGATGGTCAGCGAGTGGTAGCGGGTCGCCGTGAAGGGCTCCGGAAGTCCTTGCAGCACACCGGCATCGGTGTGATGCACGATGCTCGTCTTACCGTGCAGCAGTTCCGGGGCGCGGTCCACGGTGCCGCCGAAGGCAACCCCGATGGCCTGGTGGCCCAGGCACACGCCGAGCAGCGGGGTGCGCGTCTTGGCGCAGGCCCGCACCAGCGCGATCGACGCGCCCGCCCGCTCCGGGGTGCCGGGGCCGGGGGAGAGCAGGATGCCGTCGAACTGCGCGGCGACCGCATCCGGATCCGACAGCCGGTCGTCATCATTGCGCCACACCTGCGCGGTCACGCCGAGCTGACCCAGGTACTGGACCAGGTTGAACACGAAGCTGTCGTAGTTGTCGACGACCAGTACCTGCATGCGATCAGGCTACTGGCCTGCGCACGTCAATATCCGAGTGGACCGAGCGGCTTGGCGTAGCGCATCCGCACCGGTGCGCTGTGACCCACCAGCTCCACCTGCTCGCGGACCTCCTCGGAATACCCGAGTTCGAACCGCAGCACGTACTGCTTGTACAAGGTCACCAGCGGGGCCTCGGCCAGCGCGGTCTGCATGGCCGGCACGTCGCCGACGGCGGTGATGACATACGGCGGGCTGTAGGTGCGCCCGTTGAGCAGCAGGGTGTTCCCGACGCACAGCGGCGCCGACGTCGCGACGATGCGTTGATCCTGCATCTGGACGCCCTCGGCACCGGCACTCCACAGCGCGTTCAGGACCGCCTGGATGTCCTGCTGATGCACCACCAGGTCGTCGGGGGCGGCGTCGATGGGATATCGGCCATCGGCGTCACGCTGGGCGTCGTTCAGGGTGATCACCAGGCCAGGCCCGCGCAGCGGATCCAGCCCGGCCTGCTCGGCGAGGGTGTCCGAACGGCGGGTGATGGCGGCCAGGGCGGCCTCGGCGCCGGGGGAACCACCGTGGCGGTGATCGAGGGAGTTCACCATGTCGTCGCGCCGCGCAGCGAGACGGTCCACGCTGGCACTGGCTTCACGCACCAGGTCCACCAGCCGCGGGGAGTCGCTGCGGCGGATCTCGTCGCCGCCGGAGACGCCATGGGTGGTGGACAGCAGGAAACCGGCGAACACGCACACGACGGGAACGCCGAATCGCCAGAGCGAGCGTCGCCGGTTGGAATTCCCGGCGGCGGGCGCGGCTGCGTTAGGCTCAGGTTTCTGATCCATGTTCGAGTCCCGGCCGTTCTCCATCGTCTTCAAAGGTTAACCATGCCCAAGTCCAAAGTCCGTAAGAAGAACGACTTCACCATCAACCCGGTGAGCCGGACCCCGGTCAAGGTCAAGGCCGGCCCGTCGAGTGTGTGGTTCGTGGTGCTGTTCGTGGGCCTGATGTTGCTGGGCCTGCTGTGGTTGCTGGTGTTCCAGCTGGGTGCGACCGGTTTGGACGCCCCGACCTGGCTGGGCTGGATGGCCGATCTCGGCCCGTGGAACTACGCGATCGCCTTTGCTTTCATGATCACCGGACTGTTGCTCACCATGCGGTGGCGCTGACGCCCGCGCGTCCCGGTTTGAATTCAAAATTGCTTCCATGCGTTCCCCGAGCCGCAACCTGCCCGTAACCCAATCACACCGTTGTGATTCATCCCCATTGGGGATAGCGCCTGTGGATAACTTCAAAGCCCCCGGTGAGACGGTGTACTGACGTGATTCAGCAAACAAGTTGGGCTCCGAAGACGACCGGCATCGTCTGGATCGGCATCATCGGTCTCGTGATGGCCGCCGTCGCTGTGACCGTGGTCACAGACCTGCCCGGACGTGTCCTCGGGGGCGTTGCCGCACTGGGTTTGATTCTGTTTGCAACAGCTTCATGGCGCGCACGTCCAAAACTGGCAATCACCGACGCCGGCCTGGAGATTCGCGGCTGGCTGAGCACCCGGGTGCTGACCAAGGCCGACATCACCCTGATCCGGATCACCGAGTTCCGCCGGTTGGCACGCAAGGTGCGACTCTTGGAGATCGACACGGCCGATGACCGGCTCCATGTGTTCACCCGGTGGGACCTGGGCACCGACCCGTTACAGGTGCTCGACGCGCTCACCGCCGCCGGCTACACACCCTGAACCCGCGAGCGTGCGTGTCTGTCCCCGGACACGCCGCTCCACGGCCAAAGAAAACGCACGTTCACCGGCAACCGGCGAACGTGCGTTTCAGGGGTTTACGTCAGGAGATGGTGACGGACTCGATCACGACCGCCTCGGTGGGCCGGTCACTGCGATCGACCGCCGTGGTGGCGATGGCGTCGACGACCTTCTGAGATTCGGGATCGACGACCTCACCGAAGATGGTGTGCTTACGGTTCAGGTGCGGCGTGGGGCCGACGGTGATGAAGAACTGCGAACCGTTGGTGCCCGGTCCGGCGTTGGCCATGGCCAGCAGGTAGGGCTTGTCGAACTGCAGTTCCGGATGGAACTCGTCGGCGAACTGGTACCCCGGGCCACCGCGGCCGGTGCCGGTCGGGTCGCCGCCCTGGATCATGAAGCCGTCGATGACCCGGTGGAACACCGCGCCGTCGTAGAACGGGCCCGACGTGCTGCCGGAGGCGTTCTCGGTGCTGTAGTCCTTGGTGCCGTTGGACAGGCCGGTGAAGTTTGAGACCGTCTTGGGGGCATGGTTGCCGAACAGGGCAATCTTGATGTCGCCACGGTTGGTGTGCAGCGTCGCGGTCGCTGTCTGAATGGGGCTCGTCACGGAATCCAGTCTGCCATTCGCGGTTCGTCGACCGCCCCCGGCCCCACGCGAATAGGCTTGCGCTCATGAGTGCGAAGACGACCACCGCCCGGTTGACGCCCCGCGAGCGGTTCGCCCGTGGCCTGAAGTACTCGACGGTGGGCCCGTATGACATCACCAGGGGAGCGGTCGGCATCACCGCAGGCACCGTCGGATCCTCGGTGGGTTGGCTGCGCGATCAGTACCGCAGCGGCAAGCTCCGCGACGAACTGGAGACCGCCCAGGAGGTCGTGGCGACCGAGCTCGCCGCGGCCCAGGAGGTCATCTCCAACCTGCCGCAGGCCTTTCAGGAGGCGCGACGCTCGAAGCGTCGCCCGCGCCCGATCGTGCTCGTCGCGGCCGGGGTGGGTGTGCTGGCCGTCGGGGCGGTCACGTTCTCCATCGTGCGGCGCTCGATGCGTCCCGAGCCGTCGGCGCTGCCGCCGAGCGTCGAGGTCACCCCGCGGCCGTGAGCCGTCGTCCGGCCCGCCCGGTCGGCATCCGCGGTGTATCACTTATGCGACATTCAGTGCGCTGAGAGGACCGGTATGAGCGATTCCGTGGTGGCTCCGACACTTCCCGACGGTGGCGTGCTGCCGTTCCCGCCCGTGCCGTCGGCCAGCGTCGCCGGTCGCACCCTTGGCGAGTCGAGCTACGCGACCCGGCAGGTGCCGCGTCGCCTGCACAAGGATTCGCCGAACATCGTGATCGTGCTGATCGACGATGCGGGCCCCGGCCTGCCGTCGGGGCTGGGCGGCGAGGTCAACACGGCGACGCTGGACCGGATCTGTGCAGAAGGTGTGTCCTACAACCGGTTTCACACCACTGCCATGTGCTCGCCCACCCGCGCCTCGCTGTTGACCGGTCGCAACCACCATGAGATCGGCAACGGGCAGATCGCCGAACTCGCCAACGACTGGGACGGCTACTCCGGCAAGATCCCGCGCTCGGCCGCCACCGTCGCCGAGGTCCTCAAACAGTACGGCTACGCCACCTCGGCGTTCGGCAAGTGGCACAACACCCCCGCCGAGGAGACCACCGCAGCCGGTCCGTTCGAGAACTGGCCCACCGGACTGGGTTTCGAGTACTTCTACGGTTTCCTGGCCGGCGAGGCATCCCAATACGAGCCACATCTGGTGCGCAACACCACCGTCGTCTCCCCGCCGAAGACCCCGGAAGAGGGCTACCACCTGTCCGAGGACCTCGCCGATGACGCCATCGGCTGGCTACGCAGGCACCGGGCGTTCAATGCCGACAAACCGTTCCTCATGTACTGGGCCAGCGGCTGCCTGCACGGGCCGCACCACATCATGAAGGAGTGGGCGGACAAGTACGCCGGAAAGTTCGACGATGGCTGGGATGCCTACCGGGAGCGAGTCTTCGCGCGCGCCAAGGACAAGGGCTGGATCCCGCAGGACTGCGAACTGACCGAACGCGATGAGACGCTGCCGGGCTGGGACGATATCCCCGAGGACGAGAAGCCCTTTCAGCGCCGCCTGATGGAGGTGGCCGCCGGGTACGCCGAGCATGTCGACGTCCAGGTCGGCCGGATCGCCGATGAGCTGGACGACCTCGGCTACGGCGACAACACCTTGTTCTTCTACATCTGGGGTGACAACGGATCCTCCGGCGAAGGGCAGAACGGCACCATCGCAGAACTGTTGGCGCAGAACGGCATTCCCACCACCGTGCGCCAGCACATCGACGCCCTCGATGCGCTCGGCGGGCTCGATGTGCTCGGCTCGCCGCTGGTGGACAACCAATACCACGCCGGCTGGGCGTGGGCGGGCAGCACACCGTACAAGGGCATGAAGCTGCTGGCCTCACACCTGGGCGGCACCCGCAATCCGATGGCGGTGCGCTGGCCCGCGAAGATCAGCGCCGACCCGACCCCACGGGATGTGTTCCTGCACTGCACCGATGTGGTGCCGACCATCTACGAGGTACTGGGCATCGAACCGCCGCGCACGGTGGCGGGGGAGCAGCAGATACCGCTCGCCGGGGCGAGTTTCGCGCGCACCCTTGCCGATCGCACCGCACCCGGCGGGAAGAAGACCCAGTATTTCGAGATCATGGGCAGCCGGGCCATCTACGACGACGGCTGGCTGGCCTGTGCCCGCGGGCCGCGGTTGCCCTGGGTACCGGGCGCACCCGAAGGCATCGCCACCTGGACCCCCGATCAGGACCGCTGGGAGCTGTACAACCTCGACGAGGACTGGTCGCAGGCCCATGACCTGGCCGCCGCACAGCCGGAGAAGGTGGCCCAGCTCCGTGAGCTGTTCGCCATCGAGGCCGCCCGCAACGCCGTCCTACCGATCGGCGGGGGACTGTGGGTGCCGGTCTATCACCCCGAACTGCGCATCGCCCCGCCCTATCGCGAATGGACGTTCGCCGGGGACATGGTGCGGATGCCGGAGTTCTGCGCGCCGGCGCTGGGCAACAAGAACAACACCGTGACCATCGACGTCGACTTGCCGGAGTCCGGCAGCGGTGTGCTGTACGCGCTGGGTGCCGCCGCGGGCGGGCTGACCTGCTACCTGGACGATGGCTACCTCTGCTACGAGTACAACCTGTTCATCCTGATGCGCACGAAGCTCCGGTCCGCGACGCCGGTGCCCGCGGGGCGGCACACGATCGTGGTGCAGACCGGCTACGCGGAGCCGCGGCCGGGTGGACCGCTGGACATCATGGTGTCGGTCGACGGCACCACGGTGGCGTCCGGACAGGTGCCGGTGAGCGCCCCGCTGCTGTTCACCGCGAACGACTGCCTGGACATCGGGACATGCCTGGGGTCACCGGTCGCACTGGACTATCGCGAGCGGGCGCCGTTCCCCTTCGAGGGACGGATCCACCGGGTGCACGTGCGGTACGACTGAACACGGTCGCGCTGAGAATTGTGGAGCCTAGGAGATTCGAACTCCTGACATCTGCCTTGCAAAGGCAGCGCTCTACCAACTGAGCTAAGGCCCCTTACGGGGTTATGCGAGGCGGGCCTCGGTGGTGTGCCAGACCTCGACACCGTGCCGGGATCGGTACACGATCACCGCTGCGGCTGCCAGCACCGCCACCAACACCAGCTTCATGGTGCATACCCTTCCGTGGGCCTAGGAGGACTCGAACCTCCGACCTCTTCGTTATCAGCGAAGCGCTCTAACCACCTGAGCTATAGGCCCGTAACAACCTTTACGGCCGAGCGACGAGATTACCGTAAGCACGGCCCATCGCCCAAACCGCGAGGATCAGTCCCGATCCGCCAGGGTCACCTCGACGCCGCCGACCAGGTCGGTGATGAGGTTGTAGATGAACGCACCGGCGGTCGCCATCGCCGTCAGCAAGACGATATTGACCAGACCGATCAGCGTCGCACCGCCGAAAATCGTTCCGCTGGAGATGAGTTCGCCACCGGTTCCGCTGTCACTGGTCAGCAGGTCGCCGACGTTGCTGTTCAGCTTGGTCCACACGCCCATGCCGCCGAGCACCAGGTACAGGAAGGCTACGGCGATCATCCACACGAAGAACAGCGCACCGGAGAGCACCAGGGAGACCTTCAGCGTGCTCCACGGATCGATCCGGCGGATCTGCATGCTCGCCCGCACCGGGCCCGCCGACTTCTTGGCCACCTGCACCCGGCCGGCCGGGGCCGCCGGACGCTGCTCGGCGGGCGCGGGGGCGTTCGCCGGGCGCGGAGGCCGGGACTGTGCGGACAGGTCCGGCAGTTCGCTGGCGTAATTCTCCGAGCGCGGGCCCTCGGGCCGTTCCGGGGTACGGGCCGGCACGACCTCGGTGTCCCGGTTGGCCGTACTCGGCACGCCGGCGATGAACTGGCCCAGGCGGGCGTCGGCACCGGGGGAGCGGGCCGGGGGACGCTGTCCCTCCGGCGGACGCTGTGCCTCGGTGGGACGGGGCCCTTCGGCGGGGCGCTGCGACTCCGTGGGCCGTGGGCCCTCGGACCCACGCGGCGCTTCCGCGGGACGGGGCGGGGTGCCCTGTTCCGCGGGACGCGGCCCGTTCGCCCGGGCAGCCGGACCCCGTTGCCAGGGGGGAACGTCGCCGGACTCGGCGGCCGCGCGTCCCGGCGGCCCGGCAGGCGCTCCGTTGGCGCTGCCGGGGCCCTCGCCCGCACGCGGGTGTCCGGGCTCGTTCGGTGAAGTCACCTAGCGGCTCCTTGTCTCAGGCCGTGCCGAGATGGCAGCGGCGTCGCGTCACGTTGCGTCGGGCTCGGTGCTGTCGGGTTCGGTGGCTTCGGGTTCGCTGCCCTCGACCTCGTCGCCGTCAGACTCGTCGCCGCCTTCGGCATTCCGCGCAATCGCAATCAGTGTGTCGCCCTCGCCCAGGTTCATCAAGCGGACGCCCTTGGTCTGGCGCCCGGCCTTGCGGACCTGGCGAGCGGCCGTCCTGATGACACCGCCGCCGGAGGTGATGGCGTACAGCTCGGTCTCATCGTCGACGATCAGGGCTCCGACCAGACTGCCACGCTTGGGGTCGTACTGGACGGTGAGGATGCCCTTGCCGCCACGGCCCTGCGCGGAGTATTCCTCGATCGCGGTGCGCTTGGCGTAGCCGCCGGACGTCGCGACCAGCAAATACGTGCCTTCGCGGACGACGTTCAGCGACAGCAGCTGGTCCTCTTCGTTGAACCGCATGCCCTGGACACCGGAGGTGGCGCGCCCCATCGGCCGCAACGCCTCGTCGGTGGCCGAGAACCGGATGGACTGGCCCTTGGCGCTGACCAGCAACAGGTCTTCCTCGGCCGAGCACAGGACCGCACCGACCAACTCGTCGTCGTCGCGCAGGTTCACCGCGACGATGCCACCGGAACGGTTCGAGTCGAAGTCGGTGAGCTTGGACTTCTTGACCAATCCCTTGCGGGTGGCCAACACCAGGTACGGAGCATCCTCGTAGCTCTTGAGCTGGATGACCTGGGCGATGCGCTCCTCCGGCTGGAACGCCAGCAGGTTGGCCACGTGCTGGCCACGAGCCGTCCTGGACGCCTCCGGGAGCTCGTAGGCCTTGGCCCGGTACACCCGGCCCTGCGTGGTGAAGAACAGGATCCAGTCGTGGGTCGAGCAGACGAAGAAGTGATTGACGATGTCGTCCTGCTTGAGCCCCGCGCCCTGGACTCCCTTGCCGCCGCGCTTCTGGCTTCGGTAGAGGTCGGACTTCGTGCGCTTGGCATAGCCGGTCTCGGTGATCGTGACGACGACCTCTTCACGGGCGATGAGGTCCTCATCGGCGACATCACCGTCGGCCGGGACAATCCGGGTGCGCCGGTCATCGCCGTACTTGTCGGCCAGTTCGGCCAACTCGTCGTGCACGATCGCGCGCTGCCGCTCCGGCTTGGCCAGGATGTCCTCGAGGTCGGCGATCTCGGCTTCGATCTTGGCGAGGTCGTTGACGATGCGCTGGCGTTCGAGAGCGGCGAGGCGCCGCAGCTGCATGTCCAGGATCGCCTGCGCCTGGATCTCATCGACATCGAGCAACTCGATCAGGCCCGACCGCGCGACGTCGACGTTGGCCGATGCCCGGATCAACGCGATGACCTCGTCGAGCGCGTCGAGCGCCTTGACCAGACCGCGCAGGATGTGGGCCCGTTCGTTGGCCTTGCGCAGCCGGTAGATGGTCCGCCGCACGATGACGTCCAACTGGTGCACCACATACAGCCGGATCAACTGATCGATGCGCAGCGTGCGGGGCACTCCGTCGACGATCGACAGCATGTTCGCGCCGAAGCTGGTCTGCAGCTGGGTGTGCTTGTAGAGATTGTTGAGCACCACCTTGGCCACGGCGTCGCGCTTGACCTCGACGACGATCCGCAAGCCGACCCGGTCGGAGCTCTGATCTTCGATATTGGAGATGCCCGCGAGCTTGGCGTCGCGCACCTGATCGGCGATCGAGGTGATGAAGTTGTCGTGGTTCACCTGGTAGGGCAGCTCGGTGATCACCAGCAGCGTGCGTCCCCGGGAGTCCTCCTCGACCTCGACGACACCGCGCATGCGGATGGAACCGCGGCCCGTGGTGTACGCGTCGTGGATGCCCTGGGAACCGACGATCAGACCGTAGGTGGGGAAGTCGGGTCCCTTGACCCGCTCGCACACGGCCGCCAGCGTCTCTTCCTCGTCGGCCTCGTAGTTGTCCAGGCACCAGAAGACGGCCTCCGCGAGCTCGCGGAGGTTGTGCGGGGGCATGTTGGTGGCCATACCGACCGCGATGCCACCGGAACCGTTGGCCAGCAGGTTGGGGAACCGGCTGGGAAGGACGGTCGGCTCCTGCACGCGGCCGTCGTAGTTCGGGATGAAATCGACTGTCTCTTCGTCGATTTCGCGCAGCATCTCCATGGCCAGCGGCGTCAGCCGGGCCTCGGTGTAGCGCATGGCGGCCGGCGGGTCGTTGCCCGGCGAGCCGAAGTTGCCCTGGCCGTCGACAAGCGGGTAGCGCAGTGACCACGGCTGGGCCATCCGGACCAGGGTGTCGTAGATCGACGAGTCACCGTGCGGGTGGTAGTTGCCCATCGTTTCGGCAACCGAGCGGGCGGATTTCGCGTGACCGCGGTCGGGCCGGAAGCCCGAGTCGTACATGGCGTAGAGCACGCGGCGGTGCACCGGCTTGAGCCCGTCGCGGACCTCCGGAAGTGCGCGCCCCACGATGACGCTCATCGCGTAATCGATGTAGCTGCGCTGCATCTCCTGCTGGATGTCCACCGGTTCGATGCGATCGGTGGTGGCGCCGTCGTCGCCCGGGGGCAGGGTGGTGTCTGTCATGTGCTCCTCGCTCGTCTATGAGCAGCTGGGAAGGGGAAGGGGAAGGTCAACGGGCGTCAGACGTCAAGGAAGCGCACGTCTCTCGCGTTGCGGGTGATGAAGCTGCGTCGGGCTTCGACGTCCTCGCCCATCAGGATGGAGAACAGCTCGTCGGCAGCTGCCGCGTCGTCGAGGGTGATTCGGCGCAGCACCCGCGCGCTGGGATCCATGGTGGTCTCCCACAGTTCCTTCGCATCCATCTCGCCGAGACCCTTGTAGCGCTGGATGCCGTCCTCGGTGTTGATCTTGCGGCCCGCCGCGCGACCGGCCTCGAGCAGACCGTCCCGCTCGCGGTCGGAGTAGGCGAATTCAGGTTCGCTGCGTTGCCATTTCAGCTTGTACAGCGGTGGCTGGGCCAGGAAAACGTGACCGTTCTCGATGAGCGGTTTCATGAACCGGAACAGCAGCGTCAGCAGCAGCGTCGAGATGTGTTGGCCGTCGACGTCGGCGTCGGCCATCAGCACGATCTTGTGATACCGCAGCTTGGCGAGGTCGAACTCGTCGTGGATACCGGTGCCGAGCGCGGTGATGATCGCCTGGACTTCGGTGTTCTTCAGCACCCGGTCGATGCGGGCCTTTTCCACGTTGATGATCTTGCCGCGCAGCGGAAGAATGGCCTGATACATCGAGTCGCGGCCGCTCTTGGCCGAGCCACCGGCCGAATCACCCTCCACCACATACACTTCCGACAGACGCGGATCTGTCGAGCGGCAGTCGGCGAGCTTGCCGGGCAGACCACCGATGTCGGTCGCGCTCTTACGCCGCACCAGCTCGCGCGCCTTGCGCGCCGCCATCCGGGCTTGCGCCGACGAAACTGCCTTGTTCACAACAGTCTTGGCTTCGGCCGGGTTGGCCTCGAACCAGTGGCTGAGCTGTTCATTGCAGATCTTCTGGACGAAGGACTTGACCTCGGTATTGCCCAGCTTGGTCTTGGTCTGACCCTCGAACTGCGGGTCGCTGACCTTGACCGAGATGACGGCGGCCAGTCCTTCCCGGATGTCGTCGCCGGTGAGGTTCGCGTCCTTCTCCTTGAGCAGCTTCTTGTCCTTGGCGTACTTGTTGACCACAGTGGTCAGCGCGCTGCGGAAACCCTCTTCGTGGGTGCCACCTTCGTGGGTGTTGATGGTGTTCGCGAAGGTGTGCACCGATTCGGAGTAGCCGGCGTTCCACTGCATGGCGATCTCGACCTCGTGGCCGGGACCCTTGCCGTCGAAGTCGATGATGCTCTGCTGGATCGCGGTCTTGGTCCGGTTGATGTGTTTGACGAAGTCCACCAGACCGCCGGGGTAATGGTAGGAGCGGTGCTTGACCTTGTGCGGGCCCTTGGCCTCCGCCTCCTTCTCATCAGCGGACTTCGGCGCCTCGGCGGTATCGCTGACGACCTCATCGACGACCTCATCGGCGGTGACGCGCTCGTCGACCAGATCGATGGTCAATCCCTTGTTCAGGAATGCCATCTCCTGGAGGCGGCGGGCGATGGTCTCGAAGTCGTAGTTGGTGGTCTCGAAGATGTTGGGATCCGCCCAGAACCGAATGGTGGTGCCGGTCTTCTTCGTGGGCTCACCTTGGCGCAGCGTGCCGGGCACCGAGTACTCGTAGGTCTGGAACCACTCGGAGCCGTCCGTGCGGATGTCGGCTTCCAGACGCGTGGACAAGGCGTTGACGACGGACACACCGACGCCGTGCAACCCGCCGGACACCTGATAGGCGCCCTCCTCGAACTTGCCGCCGGCATGCAGAACGGTCATGACCACATCGACGGTCGGGATCCCGGTGCTGTGCATGGCGACGGGGATGCCGCGGCCGTCATCGGTGACCTCGACGCCGCCGTCCTCGAGGATGCGGACGTCGACCTTGCTGGCGAATCCCGCCATGGCCTCGTCGACGGCGTTGTCCACGACCTCCCACACCAGATGATGAAGACCGCGCTCGCCGGTGGATCCGATGTACATGCCCGGACGCTTACGGACCGCCTCGAGGCCCTCGAGCACCTTGATCGACTCCGCGCCATATGCGGTAGGGCCATTGTTCTTCTGGGCAGCCACGTTGGACGCGTCTCCTTGGGGTTCGCGGGGGGCGGTTCGATACCGCCGGCAGAGCTCCCCACAGTCTACCGTTACACACTGTCAGGACTGAATCTGTAGCGGCGTTTCCACCTACCTAACCGCGCCGTGCGCGGAATTTCTGGCCTATCGGAGCGTCGGGACGCTCAAGCAGCTCGATTTCCGGCGTATCGACGGCCTCAGACGACCACTATCCGTAGGTGTCGCGCGGGCCGCGCCCCGGGACGCTGCGATTGCCCTTCCGCCACGACGGCGCCACCGGTCCCTGGATCTTCATCGTGGTCACCACCCCGTCCCCGACGGCCGCCGCGATCTTGGCCAGGAGCTGGGCCTGCACCATCCGCAGCTGGGTGGCCCATGCCGTCGATTCGGCCGACACCGTCAGCACCCCGTCCCGCAGGCTGGTAGGTATCGCATGGTCGGCGATCTGATCGCCGACGACCGTGGCCCACTGACCCAGCACGGATCCTTCGGCCACCTGTTTCGACCATCCGCGGGATTGTGCGAGGTCGCGGGTGGCCGCGCTGAACGACTGTGGATCGCGGGCATCCGGGCCGGGTCCGGACCATCTGCGGCGCTTACCGGTGATCGGGGCGCGCTTGGCGGGAGCCACCCTGCCGCGCCCGACATCCTTACCCTGGCTGCGCGCGGCACCGCGGGCCTCCTCGAGCGCGCGGCGCACCATGTCCATTCCGGTCAGACCGGCCAGATGATCCGGCGGGCCCTGCGCCTCATCGTCCTCGATCACGTCACCACCTCTGAAATGCGTCCACTGTCATCATCGCGCATCGTGACCTCGATTCGGCGCACGTCCCAGTCCACGGGCAGATCCTCGGGCACCGCTGCGGTCACCAGCACCTGCTCCGCCGAGGCCGCCACCTTGGCCAGTGCCCGCCGTCGCGCACTGTCGAGCTCGGCGAACACGTCGTCGAGCAGCAGCACCGGGTCCGAACCTTCCGCACGCAACAGTTCGTAGGCTGCCAACCGCAAACCCAAAGCCATCGACCAGGATTCACCGTGACTGGCGAACCCTTTCGCGGGCTGTTCACCAAGGCGCAGTTCGAGGTCGTCGCGGTGCGGCCCGACCAGGCAGACACCGCGTTCCAGTTCGGCGGACCGCTTGCGACTCAACTCCTCGAGCAATGCGACCTCGAACACCGCAGGGTCGATGGTGCCCGCCGCGGCCTCGTTCTCGATGATCTCCACCGAGCTCCGGTATCTGATCGCCGCGGGCCGTGATGCCGGTGCCAGCAATTGATAAGCCTTCTCGACCTCGGGTGCGAGTTGGTTGACGAGGTCGACCCGCGCCGAGATGAGCTGTGCGCCATGTGCAGCCAGGTGGCCGTCCCAGGACTCCAGCGTGTCCAGCATCGAGGTGTCCCCGCGGTGCCGTGCCGGGCCGGCAGACTTCAGCAGCGCGGTGCGCTGCCGGACGACCTTGTCGTAGTCGGCGCGCACGCCCGCGATGCGGGGCCGTCGGGTGGTCGCGACCTCGTCGAGATACCGGCGTCGTTCCGCCGGGTCGCCACGCACCAGCGCCAGATCCTCCGGTGCGAACAGCACCGCCCGCAAGACGCCCAGGATCTCTCGGGGGCTGCGGACCGGAGACCGGTTCAGCCGGGCCTTGTTGGCCCGCCCGGTGGTGATCTCCAGATCCACCCCGAGTTCCCGGCCCTCGTTCACCACGATGGTAGACACCACCGCACGTTCGGCACCGGAGCGGATCAGCGGTGCGTCAGACGCCACCCGGTGTGAGCCGAGTGTCGCCGAATACCACAGTGCTTCAATGAGATTGGTCTTACCATAGCCATTGGGCGCGACGAAGACCGTCTGTCCGGGCTCGAGTTCCAGGTCGACCCGCGGCCACGACCTGAAGTCCGTCAATCCCAGATGGCGTACGTACAAAACTAGCCGGATTCCGAAATCCGCTGCACCGCATGTCCGCCGAACTGGTTGCGAAGGGCGGCAACGGCCTTCATGGTCGGTGAATCTTCCTGGCGGGAAAGGAATCTGGCGAACAACGAAGCGGCGATACCGGGAACCGGGACCCGCAGCCGGATGGCTTCTTCGACCGTCCAACGTCCTTCACCGGAGTCTTCGGTGTATCCGGTCAGATTGTCCAGACCCGGATCTTCCTTCAACGCCTTGGCCAGCAGCTGCTGCAGCCAGGACCGCACCACCGTGCCGTTGGTCCACGCCTGATAGACGGCCTGCGGATCCTTGACGAGCTCCTCGGCGGCGAGCATTTCGTAGCCCTCGGCATAGGCGGTCATCAACGCGTACTCGACGCCGTTGTGCACCATCTTGGTGAAATGTCCGGCACCCACCGGGCCGGCGTGCACGAAACCGTCGGCCTGCTCGCCGTCGGGACGCAGGGTGTCGAAGATCGGCATGGCGCGCGCGACGTCCTCGTCGCTGCCGCCGACCATCAGTCCGTAACCCTCGGTCAGACCCCAGATACCACCGGAGACACCGGCATCGATGAACGCGATTCCCTTGTCGCCCAGCAGCTTCGCGTGCAGTCCGTCTTCGGTGTAGCGGGAGTTGCCACCGTCTATCACCAAGTCTCCTGGCTCGAGCACCTCGGCGAGTTCGGCGATGGTAGTACGGGTGACCTCACCGGAGGGCACCATCACCCACACCGTGCGCGGCGCCGGCAGCGCCTCGGCCAGCGCGGCCAGTGTCGGAACATCCGTGACCTCGGGGCGAGGGTCGTAGCCGACCACCTCGTGGTCTCCGGCACGCAGGCGTTCCCGCATGTTGAAACCCATCTTGCCCAGCCCGATCAGCCCGAGTTGCATATGCGTGCGTCCCTCCGCGACGGTCAGCAGGTCAGCCCGGAAGCCGCACCGGCATCAACAAATAGACATAGTCGGTCTGCGCGGCGGGGAACGGCCCCGTCGCGCCGGCCTCGACACCATTGTCCCCTGCGGGACGCAACACCGCGGGACGGCTGGGTGTCGTGAAGCCGAATGTGACGCGCTCGGAGTGCAACGAACCCAGACCATCGGTCAGATAGGTCGGATTGAACGCGATGGTCAGCGGCTCGCCGGCGAATTCCACCTGCAGGTCTTCTTCGGCGCGGCCGACATCGTCGGCGCCCGCGGACAGCCGCACGCCATCCTCGTTGAACTCCATCCTGACCTGGGCACCACGGTCGGCCACCAAGGCGACGCGTTTGATCGCCTCGGTCAACTCGGCGACGCCGACCGTGGCGACCGCAGTGTGTTCGGTCGGCAGCAACTGACGGAACTTCGGGAATTCAGCATCCAGTAGCCGTGTGGTGGTCCGCTTGCCGTTACTACGGATACCGAGCAGGCCCTCTTTGCCGACGGCCGCGCCGGCACCGAGCGCCAGATGAACTTCGGTCCCGTCGGTGCCCGTCTTGGCGGCCTCGGACAACGTTTTCGCCGGCACCAGCACAGCGGCTTCGACGCCGGCCGAATCCGTCGACCAGGTCAGCTCGCGCACGGCCAGCCGGAACCGGTCGGTGGCGGCCAAAACAACCTTGTCACCGGAGATCTCCACACGGATGCCGGTCAGCATCGGCAGGGTGTCGTCGCGACCGGCCGCGACGGCGACCTGGCCGATGGCCTCTCCGAACAGATCGGCGGACACCACCCCGGTCTCATCGGGCAGGGCGGGCAACGAGGGGTAGTCCTCGACAGCCATCGTCGGCAGCGAGAAGCGGGCGCTGCCGCAGCTCAGCAATACCCGGGTGCCCTCGACGCTGACGTCCACCGGTTTGGCGGGCAAGGACCGGGTGATATCCGAGAGCAACCGGCCGGAAACCAAAGCGCTTCCAGGAGAAGCGATCTCAGCCGCAACGCGCACCTCGGCGGAGGTTTCGTAGTCGTATCCGGAGATGGTCAGGCCGTCGTCGGAGCCGGTCAGAAGCACGCCGGCGAGCACCGGGACGGTAGGCCGAGACGGCAGACTGCGGGCCACCCACGCCACCGCATCGGCAAAATCCTCGCGTACCAGACGGAACTTCAAATCGGTGAGACCAACATTCGTCGTCACCACGTCCATAACGTCCCTTCGATCTACCGCATCAACCAGCATCAACCAGCGGATTCCCCGTGTCACTCCGAGCGTAGTCGCGAACTGGTCGACGATCGCACCGGCGTATCGAATCACCACCGTAGAGCGTTCGGCGCGAACTTGAAAGCGATTCGAGCGCCGGGTGCGTGGCTCCGCAGGAGCCTCGATCGGAGAGCTCCGTGCTCTGTCCCCAACAGCCTGCTTTTAGAAGATGAACCTTCTAGAGATAAAAGCAACAGTAATAGGTCCTGTGGAAGCTGTGGATCGAGGCGGTTCCACGCAGGTGGTGGCGGTGCACGGGGTGTGTGCAGCCTGTGGAGCAATATCGGACGGATGGGGGGCGGCTGTGGATAACCATGTGATTGTGGAGTGGACCCCGGGTTGACCGGAGGTTTCACCCAGGTTGTGCACAGCAGTTTCCACACCGATTTTGTGTGACGACTGGTGCCAACGGGTCACAAGTTTTTCGCAATTTTTGTCGCCGGAACGACTCGAGAGTGGGCTCAGCGCTTGGAGCGCTGGCGGATCCGGGTGGTGAGTTCCTTGACGTGATCGAAGATCTCGCGTCGTTCGGCCATGCCGTCGCGGATCTTGCGCTCGGCGTACATGACCGTGGTGTGGTCGCGGCCGAAGGCTTCCCCGATGCGGGGCAGCGACAGATCGGTGAGCTCACGGCACAGGTACATGGCGATCTGGCGGGACTGCGCCAGTGCGCGGGTCTTACCGGGTCCACGGAGCTCTTCGATGCTGGTTTCGAAGTACTCGGCGGTGGCGGCCATGATCGTCGCGGTACTGATCTGCATGGTGCTGGCGTCCGAGATGAGATCCCGAAGGACGATCTCGGCCAGCGATTTGTCGATCGTGGTCTTGCTCAGCGAGGCGAACGCGGTGACCCGGATGAGGGCGCCTTCGAGCTCACGGATATTGCGTTCGATGCGGCTGGCGATCAACTCGAGCACGTCATCGGGTACGTCGAGGCGATCCATCTGCGCCTTCTTTCGCAGAATGGCGATGCGGGTCTCCAGCTCGGGGGGCTGCACATCGGTGATCAGGCCCCACTCGAAACGGGTCCGCAGCCGGTCCTCCAGGGTGGCCAGCTGTTTGGGGGAGCGGTCCGAGGAGATGACGATCTGCTTGTTCGCGTTGTGCAGCGTGTTGAAGGTGTGGAAGAACTCCTCCTGGATGCCGTCCTTGCCCTCGATGAACTGAATGTCATCGACGAGCAGGATGTCGACATCGCGGTAACTGCGCTTGAAGGACGCCTTGCGGTCATCACGCAACGAGTTGATGAAGTCGTTGGTGAATTCCTCGGTGGAGACGTACTTCACACGCATCCCCGGAAAGAGCCGTTGGGCATAGTTGCCGGCCGCGTGCAGGAGGTGTGTCTTGCCGAGGCCGGACTCGCCCCAGATGAACAGCGGGTTGTAGGCCCGAGCCGGTGCTTCGGAGATGGCAAGGGTCGCGGCGTGGGCGAACCGGTTGGAGGCGCCGATCACGAACGTCTCGAAGGTGTAGCGCCGGTTGAGGCTGACGGCGTTGGCTTCGGGGGCGGTGTTCTGGGAACGGTTGAAGTACGTCGGCCAGCTGGCCTCGGCACTGGCGAGGGCCTCGCCGTCCTCATCGACTTCTTCGCTGTCGGTCGCGGGCTGCTCACCGGTCTCCGACGCGGCCTCGGGTTCGGAGGCGTCGTCCGGACCTGGGGTGGCGATGCGGACGCCGAGTTCGACGCGCTGGCCGAGTTGTCGGCTGAGCGCCGAGACGATGGGTTCGCGCAGTCGTTCGATCTCGTTTTGCACGAAGGCCGACGGCACGGACAGCAGGGCAAACCCCTCGGTGATGACCAAGGGTTTGACGAGTTTCAGCCAGGCACGTTGCTGTGCGGTGAGGAATTGCTCACGTGGGCCTCCGTTGACGGTCTCGCCGAACGGTGTCTCTCCATTGAGCTCGGAAACGACATTGGTCCAGACCGTGAGGAACGAGGAATCGGGGTCCGCAGTCAA